>CAZVWK010000066.1:0-12099 GCA_964631475.1 uncultured Elusimicrobiaceae bacterium
GGTTGATTTGGTCCACCTGGGACTGGGCAGCCTGCACCAACGCCGCCTTCTCGGCCATGACGGCCGCGCCGCCGGACAGCCCGCGGTGCGCGGGGACGCGCGGATCGGCCAGCAGGCAGCGACCGCCAATCGGCCAGGCGCCCCACGCCGAGCGGCCCTGGAACCAGCCCACTTTCCCCCCGCCTGCCAGCGTGCCGGCGACGGTCTCGTACATCTCCTTCTCGGAGACCTTCGTGTACGACAGGCCGCGGGACTTGAGCACGGCCTCGACGGCGGAATCGTCGTAATGCGGGCCGACATAGGGATTGTCCAGCTCGTAGCTGCGGCGGTAGCCCTTGGCCTGGTTCCAGATCCAGTAGGCCGCGCCTATCGCGGTGCCCCCGGCGTGCGGCGCCGGCGGGACATAGACCTCGCGGAAGCGGGTCTTCCCGCATATTTTACCGACGGCCAGCGCGTTGCGGGCGCAGCCGCCCGAGAGGCAGAGCTTGTCGTTGCGGTATTTCTCGTAGGCGGAATTGAGAACATGGAAAAAGACTTCCTCAAAAACCGACTGGGCCGAGGCCGCCAGGTCCGCGTGGCGCTGCCCCGGCGGCTCATTGGCCTCGCGGGGCCGTCCGATGAGGCCCTCCAGCTTGGCCGTGAACAGCCGCGGCAGCTCGGGCGCGCGGTCGCGCCAGAACATCGCGGCCGCCTCGGGCCCGTGCGCGAAGTACGATTCGTCCACCCGGTAGAACCCGTCGTCCGACGGCTTTATCAGCTGGCGCAGCTCGGCCTCGAACTCCGGGCGTCCCGTCCTGGACAGCCCCATCAGCCGGTCTTCGCCCCCCCAGTCACCGAAGCCCAGGAACTGAGCCATCGCGGCGTAGAACAGCCCCAGCGAATGCGGATAGTAGCAGCGGTCGCGGTCGTAGATCTTATTGTCGACGCCAGAAGCGCGCATGCCGCTGACATAGTCGCCGAAGCCGTCCAGCGAGACGCAGACCGCCGAGTCGAAAGGCGAGACCATATAAGCCCCGCCCAGGTGCGCCTTGTGATGCTCCACGCAGCGCACCCGCGCCTTGACGGCGCTCGTGTCGCGCTCGAGCGCGGCGCAGAGGTCCTTCTTGATATCGGCCAGCTTTGTGCCGAAGCCCAGCCGCTCTTTCAGGAGCCACAGCGTGACCTTCTCCCCCCTCAGCGTGGCGACTTTGAGCCGCATATTGGCGTGCGGGTCGCGGCCGACCGCGATAAGGTCCACGTCCTTGAGGTCGAAATGGCAGTAGTTCAGGCAGGCCTTCACGGCCTCGACCGGCAGCCCGGCCCAGCCGGCGCAGCGGCGGATGCGGGCCTCTTCCATAGCGCACATCAGCTTGCCGTTTATGACCAGGCAGGCCGAAGAATTATCATCGTAAGCGCTTATCCCCAAAATGATCATGCCAGTATTATAAATAAGTTGACAATGCCGGGCAACCGCCCGGCGGCAAGCCGGGCAGATATGGACAGAAGGAACGATCTCTAGGGATGCCGATGCTGCGAAGGCTGGAAGGACATGCGCAGGCCGGAGGCCAGGAGTATTCCCAGGAAAGTCCGAAGTTCCGGATTCCCCCGCCTAGAAACCGTCTTATACAACCCCGCGCGCGACGGGGACAGCGACCTGGCGGTCCTGGCCATACCATGAGCGCGGACAATCTGCGTCAGCGCCTCCGGCAGCAGGGCCGGATCCCCGTCCTCGGCGGCGGCGTTAAGGTAAAGCGCGGCCTCCTTGGGGTCTTTAAGCGCCTTATCCAGATACTCGTCGTATGTCCTGAATTTTCGTTTCATATCTACCTCTTGAAATCTTCCCAGTAACCCCGGGCCTTTACGATATCGCTCCGCTGACCGGACTTGCTGCCCGCACAAAGAAGGACTATCACCGCATCGCCATGCAGACCGACATATATCCTGTAACCCGGCCATGATCTATCCGCAGTTCTATCACTCCCCGCCCTGACGTCCTCTGGTCCCCCAGCCGGCGAGTTTAACGCGATGGGGAAGATACTGCTGAAGGGGAAGGATATCCCGCTGCCGGCCGGCCTGGACGGGCGGCTGACGGGCCGGGGTTTGCGCCGCTGGTGGCGCAGATACGCGATAATACTTAACCCGACACCGGCGGCGGTGCCGCTGGCCGCCGGGGCGCTTAAAGGCTGGCGGCCGCTTTTCGAGGAGCGGCGCGATCTGCCGGAGTCTTTGCCCCCCTACGGCGTCCTGAACTTGGAAAATTAAAGCAGGAATTTGTCGCCTTTGATGGGGCGCAACGGACGGGACGCGCGGCCGGCGAAGAGGTTGAACTGCCGGACGAAATCGAGCCAGGCGGACGGCGAATAGCGGCCGTCGCGCCTGAAGGCGGAGGCCCGCCGCGCGGCGAGTCTCTCCAGATCGGTGGATATGGACGCCGGAAAAATGGTTTCTTTACCGCTTTCCGCCATATCTCCCTTTAAGCGCTTCAAGATCCTTTTCCATCCCGAACATGGAATAGTAGGGGGCGATGCGCTCCCAGTCCAGGCCGCCGTTGCCGGCAAGGGATTCTATGTCGGCAGAGTCCCTGTTCTTCCTGTCGGGATTATTGACCATCGCCTGCACCTTGAGCCCGATTATATCCTCGGGCCTGAGGACTTTCGCCTTAAGCCCGCCGCCGAAAATATCCACGGTGAGGGCCTCTTTGAGCATTTTCACCGACACCGGCCTGAAGGCGTGGATAAAATCCACTTCGACGCCATTCTCGCCCGCCGCGAGGTACTGCGACACGTTCTCCGTGGCGAATTCCTTGCGATAGCCGAGGCCGGACATCAGCGCTTCCAGTTTCTCCAGCGCCGTCCCGTCCACCAGGAAATCTATATCCATGGTCGACCGCGGCACGCCCAGCGCGCCCAGGGCGAAGCCGCCTATCAAAGCGGCGTCTATTTCACGGGCGGCGAAGCCTTCGACCAGTTCCCGCAGCGAGTGTTTGAGGTCCATAAAGATCTCCCCGCTCAATACCTTGGCGTATTCTCGCGGGCGGCGATCTCGCCGGCGAGGTTCTTCACGAACTCGTCGGTGTTGACCCCGAAGACGCTCTTGTTGCCGCGCAGGCGCAGGGAGACGGTCCCCGCCTCCTTTTCTTTCCTGCCCACGATGACGATGTACGGCGGCTTCTCCATGGCGGCGTCGCGGACCTTGCCGTTGATCATGTCGGGGCGCAGATCGGTGGCGACGCGCACGCCGGCGGCCCTTAGCCTGCCGGCTATCTCGCGCGCGTAGTCCTCCTCCGAAGAGGTGATGCTGAGCACCTTGGCCTGCACGGGGGCCAGCCAGGCCGGGAAGTTGCCGGCGTAATGCTCTATCAGCACGCCGAAGAACCTCTCCAGCGAGCCCAGCAGCGCGCGGTGTATCATGTACGGGCGGCGCTTGCGTCCGTCGGAGCCGGTGTACTCCATCTGGAACCGCTCGGGCTCGTTGAAGTCGAACTGTATGGTGCTCATCTGCCACTCGCGGCCGATGGCGTCCTTGACCTTGAGGTCTATCTTGGGACCGTAGAAGGCGCCGCCGCCCTCGTCGAGCTCGACGGCCACGCCTTCCTTGTCGGCGGCCGCGCGCAGGCTCTTTTGCGCGGCTTCCCAGAGCGCCGGGTCGCCGACGGCGTCGGCGGGGCGCGTGGCCAGGTAGGCCTTGATATCGGTGAGGCCGAAGGTGCGCAGTATGTTCATGCTGAAGCGCAGCGTTTCAATCGTCTCGCTCTCCATCTGCTCGGGCGTGCAGATGATATGTGCGTCGTCCTGGGTGAAGCCGCGCACGCGCAGCAGGCCGTGCAGCACGCCGGCTTTCTCGAAGCGGTACACGGTGCCCAGTTCGGCCCAGCGCAGCGGCAGGTCGCGGTAGGAATGCGACTTGGCCTTGTAAATCTCGATATGGAACGGGCAGTTCATCGGCTTGGCGTAATACTCGATCTCGTCGATCTTCATCGGCGCGTACATCGACTCGTTGTAGAAGCCCAGGTGGCCCGAGGCCTCCCACAGGCCGGCGCGGCCGATATGAGGCGTATTGACCAGGTCGTAGCCGCCCTTGAAATGCTCTTCCTTCCAGTAGGTCTCGATGGCGTGGCGGATGCGGGCGCCGTTGGGGTGCCACAGCACCAGGCCGGGGCCGACGGTCTCGTTGATGGAATAGAGGTCGAGCTGCCTGCCCAGCTTGCGGTGGTCGCGCTTGGCGGCTTCCTCCTGCCGCCTGAGGTAGGCGTCCAGCTCGGGCTGCGTCTCGAAGGCGACGCCGTAGATGCGCTGGAGCATGGGGTTCTTCTCGCTGCCGCGCCAGTAGGCGCCGGCTATCGAGGTAAGCTTGAAGGCTTTGAGCTTGCCGAAATGGTCGACATGGGGGCCTTTGCAGAGGTCCTCGAATGGGCCGGAGCGGTAGACGCTGATGACGGCGTCGTCGGGCATGTCGTTTATCAGCTCGACCTTGTACTTCTCGCCCTTCTCCGCGAAATGTTTGAGCGCCTCGGCGCGTGAGAGCTCGACGCGCTCGAACTTGTGCGCGGCGCCGATGAGGTTCTTCATCTTCTTCTCTATGGTCTTGAGGTCCTCGGGCACGAAGTGGTGCTCGAGGTCGAAGTCGTAGTAGAAGCCGTTGTCGATGGCGGGGCCGATGCCGAACTTGACGCCCGGGAAGAGTTCCTGTACGGCGGCGGCCATGACGTGGGCCAGCGAATGGCGGACCCGGTGCAGGCTGTCGTCGCCGTGAAGTTGTTTGTGCTGTTCTGACATGGTTTCTCCTGTTAAATGCCGAGCCCGTCAGTCCCGTCGAGCGGGTTCTAACGGGCTCTAAATCCGGTGCCCAGTATAGGATTTGGCCACGGGTTCCCTCGTCGCCGCCGCTCCTCGGGCCCCGCGGCCCCGCCTCGCCGCTGCCGCCTGCTGGCTCGCGGCTCCGGCTTTCAAATCCTAGCGCGCATCATTCCATGATGCGCTTACCGGGTCAATGACCTAAAATCTGGTGCCCAGTATAGGATTTGAACCTATGACCTTTCCCATGTCAAGGGAACGCGCTACCGCTGCGCCAACTGGGCGAACGTAAATATTATAGCAAACGGGAACGGCGACAAGGCAACGCGGCGGGGCAGACCTTCATTTCCCGCCACGCAGCCTGGCCTCCTCCTTCCCGAGCGCGTCGCGCACCTCGGTAAGGCGCACGGCCAGTGCCTCCCTGGAGGCGGCCGGAAAAGGCAGGGCCGGGTCCTTGAGCAGCGCGGTGAGCGTATTCAGCGAGACGTCGAGCGTCCTGAGCGCCCAGACCGCCAGCCTGGCGGCCCCGCGTGGGGGCCCGCTCATTTACCGGACTGGGCGGGGCGGCGGCCGTGCTCCGCGACTATGACCGATTTTATCCCCCCGCGCGGGGTGAAGTCGCCGGTGACGCGGCACCACTTGGGCTTGAGGGCCACGACCAGGTCGTCGAGGATGCGGTTGGCGATATTCTCCATGAAGATGCCCAGGTGGCGGTAATGGAGGAAATAGTATTTGAGCGACTTGAGTTCCAGGCAGAGCTTGTCCGGCACGTATTCGATGGTGACGTTGCCGAAGTCCGGCAGGCCGGTCTTGGGGCAGACGGAGGTGAACTCCGGGTGCTCGATGCGGATGGTGTAGTCGCGCCTGTACTGGTTCGGCCAGGCCTCGATTGCCGGCAGCTTCAGCTTATGCGGCGTCGCCGCGTGCTCCGAAGTGTAACCCATCGTAGTCCGGGTCTTCATTTTTTCTCCAGTTTCGGTGACATACTACTTATTTCCGGACGGAACTAAGTATCATGTTCCCTTAAGTTATACTCATTCCGCGCAGGCGGAGGGAGTTCATTACGACTGAAACAGAGCTCAGGGCCATGGCCGCGCCGGCCATCCACGGGGTTACGAGTATGCCGGTGAAGGGGTAAAGCGCGCCGGCGGCCAGGGGGATGAGCAGGAGGTTGTAGCCGAAAGCCCAGCCGAGGTTCTGGTTTATTACGCGCTTGATGGCCTTGGAAATGCGGATGGCCTCCACCACGCCGGCGAGGTCGTTCTTCATCAGCGTCATGTCGCCGGCCTGTATGGCGATATCGGCGCCGGAGCGCATGGCTATGCCGATGTCGGCCTCCGACAGGGCGGCCGCGTCGTTGAAGCCGTCGCCTACCATGGCGACCTTGCGGCCCAGCGCCTTGTAGCGCGCGACGATGGCCTTCTTCTCCTCCGGGAAGATGCCGGAGTAGATGCTCTGTATGCCGAGCGCGCCGGCCGCGGCGGCGACGGCCTGGTCCCGGTCGCCCGAGGCTATGACCGGCTCCACGCCCATCGCGCGCAGTTCTCCGGCCAGGGCGGCGGCGCCGGGGCGCAGCGTGTCGGAAAGCGTAACATAGCCGAGATACTCACCCCCGCGGGCCAGCGCCAGCGCGGAAACCGGCGTCTCCTCTATGGCGGCGAGGTCCTCCGCCGGCACGGCGACGCCCAGTTCCTGAAGCCATTTGAAGGAGCCGGCGGCGACCTTGCGGCCGTCCACCAGACATTCCACGCCCTTGCCGGCGACGGCCTGGAAGGACGAGGCGGCCGGCGGCTTTATTTTCCGCCATGGCGCGTGCGCGCGCAGGGCGGCGGCGAAGGGATGCTCGCTGCCGGCCTCGGCGGAGAGCAGCAGGGCGGCGAACTCGTCGGCATGCGCGCCGCTGGGCTCGACGGCGGCGACCGAGAGCTTCCCCTCCGTCAGCGTGCCTGTCTTGTCCAGGATTACGGTGTCTATGCGCGAGATGCGCTCGAGGATGTCCGCGTTGTTTATCAGAACGCCCGAGCGGGCGGCGCGGGCGAAGCCGACGGCGACGGCCATGGGCACGGCCAGGCCCATGGCGCACGGGCAGGCGACGGCCAGGACGGCGGCGAAGACCATGGCGGCGCGGCCGGGGCCCTCGAAATGGGCCCAGAGGCCGGCGGAGACCACGGCGACGAGGAAAACGGAGGGGACGAACCAGGCCGAGACGCGGTCCACCAGCTTCTGCACCGAGCCCTTGGCGGCCTGGCTCTCGCGCACGCTGGCGGCTATCTTCATAAGCACCATGTCGGCGCCGACGCCGACGGCCGAAAACTCCAGCGAGCCGGAGGTGTTCATCGTGCCGGCGTAGACCTTGTCTCCGGGCTTCTTGTCGGCGGGGACGCTCTCCCCGGTGAGCAGCGACTCGTCCACGGCCGAGGAGCCCTTGAGCACCGCGCCGTCGACCGGGACCCGCTCGCCGGGGCGCAGCAGGACCAGGTCGCCGGGCAGCACGCCGCCGGCGGGCACGGTTTCCTCGCGGCCGCCGCGCATGACGCGCGCGAACTTGGGCGCCATCTGTATCAGCGAGCTGACGGCGCGGCCGGCGCCGGCTTTGGAGCGGGCCTCCAGCCAGCGGCCGAGGTTTATGAAGAAGATGAGGACCGAGACTTCGTGCCACTGCGGGTGAGCGTGCGCGCCCACGCCGAAGAACTGCGGGCGGAAGAGCAGCGTCACGCTGTAAAGCCAGGCCGTGGTGGTGCTGAGGGAGACGAGCGTGTTCATGTCCGCCGCGCGGGCGCGCAGCGAGCGGCGGAGGCCGGCGTGGAAATGCCAGCCGCAGAAGGACCAGGAGAAGGTGGCGGCTAGGAGCAGCGTGTAGGGCGAGAGCTCCAGGACCATGTCCAGCATAATGACGCCGGCGGCCAGCGCGGAGAAAAGCAGGCGGGAAAGGTAGTAGGCCCGCTCGCGCTCCAGTTCCTCGAAAGAGACCCCTTCGGCGCCGGCGGCGGATTCGGAGAAGGCCAGGGCCTTGTAGCCGGCGGCGTCTATGGCGGCGCGCAGGGCGCGGGCGTCGGCCAGGGAGGGGTCGTAGTCCACGAAGGCGGTCTTGGAAGGCAGATGGACGGAGACGCGCGCGACGCCCTTAACCGCGCCGATAGCCTCCTCCACGCGCCCAACGCAGGAGGCGCAATGCACCCCCTCCAGCGGTATGACGGCTTTCTTAAGGTTTGGCGGCATAATCAGAGGCTGGCGCGCCAAGCGGCGTAGACGTCGGAGAGGTCGCGCCAGGAGCCGGCGAAAGCCTCGGCGACGGCCGAGTCGGGCGGCAGTCCCTCCTTGAGCTTGCGCAGGAAGAGGTAGAAGTTGAAATTCCCCCCCGCGCGTATCATAAAAGTGACAAGGCTGCCGGCCTGGGCGTACCATTTCTCCACCGACGTGCCGGATTTATCCCCGCCTTGCCGGGACTGGCCGGCGCCCGGCGGCATGGCCGCCAGCGCGGTGAAAGAGAGCGGCGAGGGGCGCACCAGTTCGGCGACGCGGGCGGCGTAGGCGTCGGCCGAGGCCGGCAGCGCGGCCTTCTCGGCGTGCACCGCGATGCCCTCGTTGAGCCAGGCGAGCTGTGAAAAGTCGGAAGAGCCCATGAACTCCTTGAATACCAGGTGGGCGATCTCGTGGGCGATTACGCCCCGGGCCGAGGCGTTCTCGTAAACGTGTATCGCGTTGCCGTAGGCGACGCCGCCCGACCACTCCGGCTGTTTCGTCTTGGCCAGGAACTCGGCCTTATCCGCGTAGACCACGATATTGTAGGGGGACGACGGGGCGAAGGAGTAGAGGCCCAGGTCGCTCATCAGGCGGACGTAACTATCCTCGCAGAAGGAGGCGTAGGCCTGGGCCGTCTCGCTGGAGTAGGCGCGCACCAGGAACCGGGAGGTTTCCACGGACTTGGAGCCCGGGTCCAGGTCGCCGTAAGGGGCCTTGTCCGGCACGGGCGCCTCCAGCAGGTGCTGCCGCAGGACGTCCTCCGGCAGGGAGACGCAGGCGGAAAGCGCGAGCAGCGGTGCGAGAAGGAGGACGCCGTTCTTCATGCGGTCAGCGTATCTCCGCGATAGAGGCGCCTATACTGAGCGACTCCAGCCTGAGGTCGACCGGCAGTTCGTCGAGGTCCAGCGAATATCTGAGCAGGGGGATGTACCTGGGCTCGAAATCGGTCTCGCCGTAGCGGACCTTGCGCGGGGTTACTAGCAGCTTGCGGCCTTTGAGTTCCAGGCCCAGCTCTGCCTCGACGGGCTTGCCGCCCATCCTGCCGGACACTATCATGTCGTCCTCGAACCTGACCTCGAGCTGCTTTACAGGGAAGCCCCTCCTCTCTAGGAAGCCGGCGACGGAGAAGTCGGTTATCTTGCCGCCGGTCAGCCGCACCGGGGAGGCGGTAAGCACCACGGGGGCGCCGTTCTCCAGGGCGAAGGAGAAGTTGGCGGCCGTCGCGGAGAAGCCGTGTATATCCATCTCGTCGAAGGAAGCGTAGGAGGAAGAGATGTCGGCCTTGGGATAGCGGCCCGAAGCGCGGTCGATCTCCCCGACCCTTATCGCCACGTCGCGCAAGGTGAGGCCGCCGATGGAGAGCCGGGGATACCGCAGGGTCCCGCTGCCGTGGTCGAAGGGCATTACGCGCCGCTTGGCGAAAAGGGCGGTCTCGCCTCCGGGCAGGGACAGCGTCCCTCCGGATTCGAAGGCGGCGGCCAGCCAGGAGGAGGCGCGAACGCGGGCGGCCGCGGCGGCGGCCTCCGGCGAGGCCGAGGGCGTGAGCGCCAGCACGTCGCAGAAAGAGGCCAGCCCGGCGCCGGAATTGACCACTTTGACCCCGGAGAGGCCGGCGCGGGAGAGCATCACCCTCACGGTGTCGGGGTTGAGGTATTCCCCGCCGCCGACGAGGCAGACCACGGACAGCCTGCGCCCCTCGGCGGCCGGGCGCACCACGGAGAGGAACTTCTCCGAGAAATCCCCCCCGCTGACGACGACCTCGCTCCCGAAAACCGGCGCCAGCTTAACGCCGGGCAGGTACTTGACGCCGACCAGGCCCGAGCCGTTAACCAGCATCAGGACGGCGGCCAGCGCCCCGGCGGGATAGCGCAGCCTGCCCGGGACCATGACGCCCAGCGCTATGGCGAAGGGCAGCAGGGCCGGGTACATGTACTCCGCCTGGCGCAGGCCTAGGAGCGTGAAGAAGAGGTAGGGCACGACGAACCAGAGCGCGACCTTCTCCTTGCCCTGGTAGGGCATGAAGACCGAATAGTACATCCAGAGCAGGGCGGCGGCGCCGAGCAGGAAAAAAGGCAGGTGCATTTCTCCGGCCGAGGCCCCGAGCAGCCACCAGAACTTGTCCCAGCGCGACAGGTCTGCGGCGGACGCGGAACGCGCCAGCCAGGCGTTGTAGAAGGAGACGGCGTTCATCAGGTACCACGGGACTCCGGCGACGATGCCGGGAAGCAGGCCCTTGAACATCTCGGAGCGGTTCATGTGGCCGGCCGCGACGGCGATCATCATGGGCAGCAGGGGCAGGACGTAGACCCAGTAGAAAGTGTCGGTCAGCACGCCCAGCGAGAACATAAGGCCCATCCAGAACACGGGCTTCGGCTTTTCAAAGTCGTCGGAGTTGAGGTAGAAGCACCAGAAGCCGGCCGTGAAGGCCAGCGTGGCTATCTGCGGCGAGAGGGAACGCGCGCATTCCAGGACGAAAGGGAACGAGGCCGCCGCGGCCGCCGCCGTCAGCGAGGAGACGGTGTTGCGGTGGCGGCGCAGGGCGTAGTAGACGAAGCAGAGCAGGAGCGCGAGGTAGAAGGCGTTCGCCAGGAAGACGGCGGCGCCGATGTCGGAGGTGACGAACCGGAGCACTGGCAGATAGCTCAGGTAATAGAGCGGGGGCTGCGCCGCGCGGCCGGCGACCGAGCCGGTGCCCAGCAGGGCGGCGGGGCCTTCGGCCTCGTAGGCTGCCATGTACTTCTGCACCGCTACGACCCGCGCCGCCTCCCCGGCGCTGAAGAGGTCGCCCTGGCGGGCCTTCCACTGCCAGAGGAACAGGGAACTGAGGAGGACCAGGGCGGCCAAGCCGAGAGGTCCTTTCTTCCAGTCCTCTTTCTTGGGGCCGGCGAGCTCCTTCTCGAACAGGATGCTCTCGAAAGCCATTCTGGCCGCGTAGAACTTGTTCTTGAAAGTTACCTCGTGTTCCCGCTCGGGGCTCATCGGCGGCCCACCTTCCTGAACAGTTCCTGTGCCCGCTTGGCGTAGAAATCCGCGTTGGCCGGGTCTATCATGGCGGCTGCCTCGTACTCCTCCACCGCGCCGCGCGCGTCGCCGGCGGCGCCGCGCACGTCTCCCGCCAGGACCCGGGCGCGGGCGTTGCCGTTGTCCAGTTCGTAGGCCGTCACGGCGTCCGACAGCGCCCCGTCCAGGTAGCCCGTGCGGTAGACGGCGACGCCGCGCCAGTAATGGTAGGCGGAGACGCCGGGCCGCAGCTCGACGGCCTTGTTGAGGTCGGCGATAGCCCCGATGGTGTCGCCGGAGCGGAACTTGAAGCGCCCGCGGTCGAACCAGGCCTGGGCCACGGCGGGCTGCAGCTTGATGAACTCGTCCATGTCGTAGACGGCCTGCGGCCAGTTCCGGAGCTCGCCGTAGGCCAGCGCGCGCTGGAACCAGGCCAGCGCCAGGCCGGGCTGCCCTTCTATCGCTCCGGTCAGGTGCCTGACCGCCCCGACCGCGTCGCCGGTCTTGAGCGAGGCTATGCCGCGGTTGAGTTCGGCGAGCGGGTAGCGGGGGTTCTTGCCGAGGGCCTGGTCTAAATATTTCTTGGCCAGGTCGTAGTTGCCGGCGTCGAGGTAAAGAGCGCCCAAGTTGTTATAGGCCGGGGCGTAGGAAGGGTCCATGTCGATGGCTTTCTTATAGTCGTTCTCGGCCTTGCCGGATTCCCTGAGGCGCTCGTAGGCCAGGCCGCGCGAGGTCAGGGCCTCGGGGAATTTTTTCTTCAGGAGCACGGCCCGGGTGTAGAGCTCGACCGCCTTCATGACCTCGCCGCGCGAGTAGGCCAGGTTGCCGCGCCGGTAGAAGGCGTCGGGGTCGCGGCCGCAGGCACCCAGCGAAGCCAAGGCGGCCAGCGCCAGCGAAACAGCGAGGATGTCTTTTACGGGTGCCATTTTGTCCCTCCGAAGATATACGCCGAAAAATACGGCCGCGCCGTCAGGACTTCAACTCCGCCTTCTTCTCGTCCTTAATGCCGAAAGCCAGGAAGGCGGCTCCGACGGTTATGGACGCGTCGGCGACGTTGAAGACCGCCGGGAAGAAGCTGAGGTCG
>CAZVWK010000067.1:0-2470 GCA_964631475.1 uncultured Elusimicrobiaceae bacterium
ACCAGAAAGCCTTCGAATCCTTGTAGATCTGATCCGGCTTGTGGGCCAGCCTGAACTCAGCCTCGACCGGCAGCCCCTCTCCGGTCCCCCTGCGCGAAACCACGCCTTCCGAATCGCAGGTCCAGAGGTACTTGCCGTCGAAAAAAAGCGAGGTTATCTTGCCCGGGAGGCGGTGTTCCCGGGACAGCGGGAAGCCCTTCTCCAGCGTCCGCTCCTGCACGACGCCCGCCCAGGAGTCGCAGACATAGAGCGCGCCGTCGCCGAAGGCGAAGCCGGTTATATGGGTGCCCGGCAGCGGGACTTTCTCGGCCAGGGAGAGCCCGCCGCCGCGCCGGGAGTAGCGGTAAAGGCCCTGCTCCAGCCAGTCGGCGACCCACAGATCCCCGCCGCGCCAGACCAGGGAGGAGACGTTGGCACCCGCCGACTCATGCGCGGCTGCGTAGTTCCTCCGGCCATCGGACCAGCGGAAGAAGAGCAGCAGCGCGGCGGCGGCGCCGGCCAGCGCCAGCAGCCTGGCGGGGGTGAAGAGGGGCCTGAGGACCCCATGCGGCGTGGTGTCATCCGGTACGGGGACGCCCTGCCGAATGGCGTCCCCCGCTGATGCGGCGGGCGCCGGCTTCCTCTCGGAAGTGAAGCGCTTGACCGTCTCCACCAGCTGCGAATTCTCGAAAGGCTTCTGCAGGTACTCGTTGGCCCCGAGTTTCATGACGTCCACCGCCGACTGTATGTGCCCGTAACCGGTTATCATGACCACCGGAAGCGAGCGGTTGACCTTTCGTATGCGCTCCAGCACCTCGATGCCGTCCATGCCGGGCAGCCTTATGTCCAGCAGCACCAGGTCGGGCTTCTCGCCCTCCAGCGCCGCCAGGGCGGCGGGACCGTCCTGCGCCTCGGCCACGCTGTGGCCGCGCAGGCGGAGCACGTTCCGTATAGCCAGCCGCATATCCGGCTCATCGTCGACGATCAGGATCTTGGCCATGGTCTACCTCAGCCCTCTTCCGGAGCGTCCGGGAGGAAAATCTCGGCCTGCGTTCCGCGGCCGGGCCCGCTGGAGAGCTTTATCTCGCCGCCGTGCGACTTGATGATGTTCTTGGCTATCGCCAGGCCCAACCCCAGCTTGCCGGGCCTGGTCGAAAAGAAAGGTTCGAAGACGGCAGGAAGATTCTTGGGCTCTATGCCCCGGCCGTTGTCGGACACCTTTATCACCTGTCCGCCCCGGGAGCGGCGGAGATCCACCGTCACGCTGCCGTCCTTTCCCAGCGCCTCTGCGGCGTTGGCGATGACGTGTTCCAACGCCTCCTGGAGGCGGACCTGGTCCGCGCGCAGCGGCGGGAGGTCCTTCGGCGCGGAGACCGCGGACCGGAAAGCCTCCCTGCCGGGGGCTTTGGACACGAAAGCCAGGGCCTCCCTGGCGATCTCGGCGAGGCTGACGGTCTTGCGCTGCAGCAGCACCGGCCTAGAGAAATCGGCTATTTCCTCTATACGCTTCTGCAGCGTGACGATGCTGCGCACGATGGCCCCCAGCGGCTCCTTCAGGTCGGACTCGCGGGGGGCTTCCAGGCAGTACTCGGCGTGGCTGCGTATGATGCTCACCGAGTTGGAGATCTGGTGCGCGATGCCGGCCACCAGTTCCTGGAGGTCGGAGGAGGCGCCGGGCGCCGTCCTGCCCCTGAAATTTTCCCTGGCAGCGCGCAGGCCGGAGATTTCGGCGGCGGCGGCCTCCAGCCTGCCGGAAACTTCGGCCAGTTCCTGTTCCTTGGCTGCCAGCCGTCGCTCGGCCTCCGCCAGTTCGGCGCGGACCTTCCCCCCCTTGCCGGCTTCCGCCAGCTTTCTTTCGCGCTCGAGCCAGCGGTCTTTATCCGCGGATATCCTGGAGAGGCTCCTGCGGGAGTCGGCCAACTCGTCGTTCTTCTCTTTAAGCCTGGCCTCCAGTTCCTTGAGTTTCTTGCTCGAAGAGGAGGCCCGGCTCTTCTCCTTCTTGGAGAACTCTATCTCGGCTTTCATGGCTTCGGCCTCGGCCTTCAGCGCGGACTCGCGGGAATGGATGGCGCGCAGTTCCCCCTCCAGCCTGGCGGAGGCCGCGCGGGCCTCCTCCAGCTGACGGTTATCTTCCTTCAGTTGCCGTTCATAATTCCCATGAAGCTCCCTTTCATGCTCCCGCAGGCGGGCGCATTCGGCCTTTATGGCCTCGTGGCCGGAGCGGACGGCTTCCAGTTCCATCTCCTTTTCCGCGAGGCGGGAGGCGAACTGCTGCATCTCCCCCGCGAGTTCGTGGTAGCGGCGGCGGTCGGCTTCGGCCAGCTCTGAAAGCCGACGGGCGCCTTCGGCCTCGGCCTGGGCCAGGTCTGAGCGCAGTTTCTCTATCTCGGCCGCCTTCTCGGCCATGGCGTCGTCGTGGCGCTTCCTGAGCGCCCCGTAGTCGGCCTCGAGTTCCGCGCAGCGGGTGGAGAGTTCCTCCGCCCGGGAGAGG
>CAZVWK010000067.1:2480-8212 GCA_964631475.1 uncultured Elusimicrobiaceae bacterium
CAGCGGGCGGCCAGTTCTGAGACCAGCCTCTCCTTGCGGCGCAGCGCCGCGGTCTCGGCCGAAGCCTTCTCCGCCGGCTGGGGGGCCGTCTCGAAGAATTTGAGCCTGTCCTCCAACTCGGCCAGGCGCGACTCGCGCACGGCGAGCGTCTCCTCCAGCTGCCTGGCGCGCGCGGCCAGCTTCTCCATGGAGGCGGCCCTCTCGTTCATGGCCGACTCGGCGGCGCTGTTCCTCTCAAGAACGGAGGACTTCTCCAGCACCGCGGCTTCGGCTTCCTTCTTCACTAGGTCCAACTTGTGCCGGAAACCCTGCGCCGCCTGCTGCAGCGAATTGTTGAGCTTCTGTATCTCCAGCGCGAGGGCGCGGTTCTCGGCCGCGGCGGCCTCCAGGCGGGCGTCGCGCTCCGCCGTCTGCGCCTTCCAGGATGCGATCTCGGAGCGCGCCTCCTCCACCATGCGCCAGATCTTCTCGACCTCCGCGTCGCGTCCCTTGACCGCCGATTTGGCGCTCTGGATGTAGATGTCCTTCTCGCGGCTGGCGTTGCGCTCCTTTTCCAGGCTTTTTTCGAGCGAGGCGATCTTCTTGGAAAGTTCCTCGGCCCTGAGCGCGAGGTCCGCGGACGCGGCGTCGCGCTCGGACAGGACCTCTTTGAGCGAGCGGGCCGAATCCTTGAGCTCGCGTTCGCGGGCGAACCAGGCCTTCTCGGCCTCGGCCAGCCTGGACGACAGGGCGCGGGCCTCCT
This sequence comes from uncultured Elusimicrobiaceae bacterium, assembly GCA_964631475.1. Taxonomy (GTDB): domain Bacteria; phylum Elusimicrobiota; class Elusimicrobia; order Elusimicrobiales; family UBA9959; genus UBA2231. The sequence goes on from CAZVWK010000067.1 coordinate 3,223, forward strand.
CGTCGCGGCGCTTCAGCTCGTCTTCGAGCAGCGCCACGCGAGCGGAGTAGACCTTCTCCTTGGATTGCACTTCCTCCAGGAGGCGGTCTATCTCGGCATCCAGGCCTTCCAGCCCGGAGGAGGTCATTCCTTCTTCCATAGCTTGAGCTTGTCTTTGAGTTTTTCCGCCATCCTGCGGCTCTTCTCGTACTCTTCCTTGACGCGACGGAGCTCCTCTATCTCGCCGGCCAGCCTGGCGGCCTCGACCGACGCGGAGCCGGCCTCCTTCCTGGAGGAGTTGAGCTCTGATTCGAGCCGCGCGCAGCGCTTCTCAAGGCCCTTGAGCTCCTCTTCTTTCTCCCGCAGCGCGCTGAAGGAGGTCTGGGAATAAACTTCGGTCTCCTCTCGCTTGAGCTTCTCCGCCTCGTAAAGTTCCTGCGCCCGCGAGAGGCGGCCGGCCAGGTCCTTGGCGGAAGCGGAAGCGGCGGATAACTCCTCCAGCTTCCTGCGCAGTTCCAGGGAGAGCGTCTCGTTGGCGGACTCCAGCGAGGCGCGGCGCTTCTTCTCCTCTTCCAGCGACGCGGCCAGTTTCTCTATCCTGGCGGCCGCGGCGGACTGCGCCTCCTTAGCGGCCAGCAGGCCCTCGGCCAGCCCCGACGAGGCCTCCTCGGCGGCCTTTACCTTCTTCTGCAGTTCCTCGACGCGGGCCTTGAGCTCGGGCCTGGCGGATTCGGCGTCCGAGAGGCGCGCGGCGAGATCGGCCGACCTAGAGCGCTCGGCCTCCAGCTGCCTGGCCGATTCGCGCAGTTCGCGGCGCAGGCTTTCCACCGCCTCCCTGAATTCCGCGCGTTCCGACTCCAGGCGCTGATTGAACTCGCCCAGCCTGGTGTTAAGCTCCTGCTCCAGCCTGGACCTTTCCTCTCCGGACTTGGCCAGTTCGGCGTTGCGGGCCTTGAGTTCCCCGGTGAGGTCTGCGGCCAGCGAAGAGCGGCCGGCCAGCTCGGATTCGAGCACCTCCAGCCGGCTCTTGAGGGAGGCTTCGCGGCCGCGCGATTCCTCCACGGCCCTGGCGGCGGCGTTGCGCGCGCTCTCCAGGTCGGAGTGCAGCTTGCGTAGCTCGTCGCTCTTTCCTGAAAGCTCGACCCGGTGCAGGTCTATCTCGCGCCGGAGTTCGGAAACGGTCTTCTCGGAGGCGGCGCGATGCTCCTCGGAGGATTTCAGCCTCATCAGCGCTTCTCCCAGTTGCTTCTGAGAATCCTGCGAAGCGGCCTCGGAATTGGCCTTCAGCGCGTCGTGCTCCATGCGCAGGGCCTTGAGCTGCCTGTCCTTGTCGGCCAGGCGGCCGGAAACGGCCGACTGCTCGTCGTTATGCTGCCTCCGCGCCTCCGATATCTCCACCTGCAGCGCGGAGACGCGCGCCTGGCGCTCCTCCGCCACGGCCTTGAGTTCCTCCATCCTGGTGACGGCTTCCGAGAGCCTTGCCCTGAACTCTTCCAGCGAGCGGCGGTAGGCGGCGTCCTGCTCGTCCTTGGCCCGCGCCATGGCCGCCAGCTCCTTGTCCCTCTTGTCGACCTGCTCGGCCCATTTATCCTTTTCGGCCTGGCGGGCGCGCCCGAGTTCCATCTCTTTAAGCGACTCCGCCCGGGACGCCGAGTCGTGCGCTTCTTTGAGCTTCTGCGCCAGCGCGTCGCGTTCGGCCGCGGCCTCGCGAATGCCCGTGTCCTTTTCGTGCGCGGCCCGGATGAGGTCCTCGCGCAGGCGGACGGTCTCCTGTTCCTTGCGCGCCAGCTGGTCCTCGTACTCCTTCTCGCGCTCCGCGTAGATCCGCTCGAGGCGCTCCTTCTCACGGAGCACGGTCTCTTCCTTCTCGACCCGCAGCGCCTCCATCGCGCGCGCGGCCTGCTGGACCTTGTCGGCGTAAAGCTTCTCTGTCTCCGCGAAGTTCCTAGCCTGCAGCTCCAGGTCCTGGCGCGCCTTGTCCTTCTCCCGGGCCACGGCCTCGGCCTTCTCGGCCGACATCCGCTGCAGCTCGTTCTTGAAACGGCTGAGTTCGGCCTCGCGCTCGGCGGCTATGAGGTTGAGGCTCTCGAGCTGGGCCGAAAAATCCTTCTGAAGCGCCGCGCGGGCCTGCTCGTGCCTAGCGGCCTCCTCTTCCATGCGGCGGGCCAGCTCTGCCTCGTGGGAGGACCGGAGCGAAGACCTGGCGGCGGAGAGCTCGCGCTCGTACTTCTCCTTCTGCGCCTCCAGCTGCCGGCGCAGCTCGGAGGAGGAAGAGAACAGCTCCGTTTTCTCCCCGGCGAGCGCCTCCATCTCCCTGCGCAGGTGCGAGATCTCCTCGATCTTGAGCCGGAGATTGTCCTCGTAGATGCGCTGGGCGGTCTCTATCTCGGAGCGCAGGCCGCGGCTCTGTTTCTCGAGCTCCACCTTCAGGCGCACCTCGTACTCCGACTGCAACTGGCGCTCCCGGAAAGAGGTCTCCTCTGAGCGGATATTGAGCTGGGTCTGGAGCTGCTCCGCCTTCTGGGCGAAAGACTCCCTCTCGGCCTGCAGGGTCTTTATCGTCTCCTCGAAAGTCTTGAGATTGCGCTCCAGGTAGTCGACCTCGTCCTGCTTCTTGCGCAGGTCCAGGCCGAAGTTCTTCTCCACCTCGGAGACCTTCTCCTGCAGGCGGGCTCGCTCGTGCTCTATGGCTATCTTGAGGCGCTTGGGGATCTCGTTCTCGAGGTCCTTGAAGCGCTGCTTCTCGGCTTCGAGCGCCTCGGCGAGGCGGGACTGTTTGAAATCTGAATTCTGGGCGAGCTGCTTCTTCTCCCCCTCCAGCGTCCTGATGACGCCCTCCAGGCTCTCCAGCGCGCCGCGGTAGCGCTCCAGTTCCTCGTCGCGCTTGCGCACGGCCTCGGGCAGGTCGGTCAGCTGCTTGTTGAGCAGCCCCAGCTTGACCTTGTAATCCTCTATCTCCTGGTCCTTCTCGAGCAGGCGCTTCTCTATCTCCAGTTCGCGGACCTTGAGCTTCTTCTCGCGCTCGTCGGCGTCCTTCTGCCAACTGTCGCGGGCCCACTTCATGACCGCTTCCTGCTTCTTAAGTTCCTCGTTCAGGGCGTGCTCGCGCTTCTCGAGCTCCTGAACGCGCGACTCGTAACTCCTCGCCATCTCCGCCCGGGAATTATCCGACTCCTCCCGCGCGCGCTTCTGCTCCGCGGCGAGGCGCTCGGAGTAGAGCTTCTCGAACTCCTGCTGCTTGGCCAACTGCTCCTGGCGGAGCTGCCAGATCTCGGCCTCCACCTGGCCCCAGCGGCCGCGCAGCTCCTCGGATTTTTTCTGGAAGTCGTCGGTGAGTTTCTGCTCGCGGGCCTTGAAGGCGGACTCCAGTTTGGCGGCGTTGTCTTCGAGTTCCTTCTCCCTGTCGGTAAGGCGCTCCAGGCGCGACCTGAACTGGTATTCCAGGCTCTCCTGGCGGGACTTTATCTCATCTTCTTGGACGCGCTGCTGGCGCTCCATCTCGGCGTTCCGGGCCTTGAGCTGGTTCTCGAGGAAGGAGATCTGGGAGGTCTTCTCCTGGAGGTTCTGGCGGGATTTGAGCGCCTCTTCCTGGTTGACGCGCAGCTTGTCCAGCGCCCAGCGCAGCGCGAGCTTGGCCGTTTCCAGGTCCGTTATGGCCTGCTCGTTAAGCGAAGATTCGTCCCATTTGTCGTTCATAGTTCGAGTCCGTAAAAAAACGTCGTTCCGCCGGTTTCCCGGAAGCCCCTCTGGTCCCTGCCCTGCGCTTGCTGGGAACCGGCGGGGCGGGATGCCGGCGTCTATAATTTACACCCGGCGTGTTTCGCAAATGTTACTAAAAAGGAAAATACCTATAAAGCTTCAGCCGGCCGCGGTCCCGGTCAGGGTATGACCAGGACCTGGCCGGGCTTCACTTCGCCGCCGCGGCCGAGCGAGGCCGAGTTGGCCCTGTATATCTCGGGCCACCGCGAAGCGTCGCCGTAGACCTTCTCGGCGATGCTCTGCAGCGTGTCGCCCTTCTGGGCATCGTAGGCGCGCCTCGTGGCCGGCGCCGCCGGGGCCGCAGGCCTGGCCGCCGGGGCCGCGGGCTTGGGCGCGGTCTTAAGCCGCTCTTCCAGGCCGGTGACCCTTTCCTTGAAAGCTTCGCTCTCGCGCCTGGCCTTCTCCAGCTCTAACTTGAGCGCGTTGAGCGTCTCCGTGAGGGCGCGTATCGATTCGGCGGGCAGCTCCTGCGACGGGGAGATCACTTTCGGCGCCTCGGGGGCCGGAGCGGGAGCCGGCGCCGGCGAGGGGGCCTGCTCGGCCGACCGGCGCTGCTCGATAAGACGGCGTTCCAGGTCCATTATCTCGCGCTCGCGGTCGCGCTCGCGCTGCTCCGCCGCCTTGAGGGCCTTGAGCGCGTCCTGCAGCTGCGCCGCCGCGGCGGGGTCCGCCTGCGCCGCGTAGAAGCCGGCGTCGGGCTGGCCGAAGCGCATCGAGAAAGCGAGCAGGTGAGAGCCCGAGATGTCCTGCACGCCGCCTATCGGCAGGGTGAACGAATAATCGAGGCCGAACGAGGCCATCCTGGCGCCGAGGCCGAAGCTCACGTTGCGGCGCGCGTCGTCGTTCACATTGAGCCCCAGGCGGAGAGGGTACTTGTGATGGAGGACGTATTCGGCTCCCAGGGCCAGTTCGAAATCCTCGCCGAAGCCGGCGTCCGCGCTGACCACGCCGTTGCGCAGCCAGTAGGCCGCGCCCAGCCGTCCCTGGGCCGGCAGCGCGTCCTTCTCGCCTATGCCCAGGTCCGGGCGGTTCAAGTTGCGCAGCAGCAGGCCGAAAGTGTATTTGGGCGAGAGGCGGTAATGGGCGCCGAGATCGACGCCCAGGGCCGCCTTGGAGTAGCCCCCGCTGAACAGCGGGTCCGCCGCCGTGTAAGAATCGGCCTCGTAGCCCTTGCGCAGATATTTCAGCGTCATGCCGGTCGCCAGGCCGCGCCAGGCGCGGGTGGCGTAGGAAACCGAGAAAGAAGTTTCGG
>CAZVWK010000067.1:8229-11996 GCA_964631475.1 uncultured Elusimicrobiaceae bacterium
CAGCCAGCCGGGCTGGTCAACCAGCCGGTTATCGCCGCGCCGGGCAGCCAGCGCTTCACCGGGGCGGCGAAGCCGAAATAGCCGCGGCCTATGTCCGAATTGTCGGTCAGGCCCTGGTAGAGCTTGCCGTAGACGGCGGTGAGCTCGGGACCGGACAGGTTTATCAGGCCGGCCGGATTGGCCGGAACGGAGCCGGAATCGTCGGCGATGGCGGTGAAGGCCTGGCCCATCGCGGCCTGGCGGGCCGCGTAGCCCGAATCGTTGAACGAGGCGGAAACCGGGCCGGCGAAACACAGCGCCGCGGCGGCCGCGAGGAGAGAAACTTTTTTTTCGTCCCTTTCCATAATATCTCCGCTCACCGCGCCAGCACCATCGTGCCGTTATGATAGGAACCGCCCGCCCTGAACTGGTACACGTAGATGCCCGCGGGGGCCTTGTCGCCGCCGCGCCGGCCGTCCCACGAGAGCGAGTCGCTGGTAGTGTAGGTCCCGGCCCGCAGCGAGGCGACTTCGGCGCCAGAGAGGTCGTAGACTTTGGCGTCGGAGATGGCGAGCCCCTCCGGGTTATCGTAGACGATATTAAACTCGTCCCAGATACCGTCGCCGTTGGGCGTGAAGATCTTGCGCGGCACGGTCTGCGTTATCCTGAAAGACGAAGGCCGTATCACCTGCTTGACCTTGAAGACGCCGGTCTTCCTGGTCGAGACCGTGACGGTGCCGGTGTTCGGGTCCACCGAGCCGCCGATATTGACGTCCTCCACGCCGTTGAAGTAGAACACGGCGTAATCGTAGACCGAGTAGGAGATGGACGGCGAGGCGCCGGAGATGGTCACGGCGCCGGTTCGGTTGGTGGGCATGGTCACGACGGCCTCGGAGGGCAGGTCCACGCCCACGCGCTCGTTGCCGTTATTGTCCAGCAGCGAGACTTTGTAGGAGGCCTGCACCAGGCCGGTCTCGTACTGGCTCTGGCGGCCCATCTGCAACGTCAGGCCGGAGGCGCCCAACTGGTAGGCGGCCCCGGAGGGCATGTCCACCGCAGCGCGGCTGTCGTCGGCCACGACGCGCGAGACCTCGGCCGCGGAACTTTTCACCCAGACCGACGGATCGCTGCGCAGGCTGTACTGGTCGCGCGCCCTGACGTAGTACCACATCGCGGAAGGCGGCGTGTCAGTGTGGGTGAAAACCGAGCTGGAGACCGTCGCCAGCAGCGAGGGCGTCCCGTCGATGGCGGTGCTGCGGTAAACCTCGTAATAGAGCACCGTGGTCGTACCGCCGGTTACGTCGTAGAGCACCGGGTTCCAGGAGAGCGTTATGGCCGAGCCGGAGGCCTCGCCGCGCAGCGCCGGCGGCTTGGGCTGAGAGACGTTCAGCGCCAGCGAAACGCTGCCCAGGTCGGAATACGCCGTCTCCACAAGCTGGGAATTGCGCGACTTGCCGCGCACGTAATATGTCTGGTTGGTGTCCAGGCCAGAGAAAGCCGCGGAACTGGCCGTTATCCAGCCCGAGGAGGCCGCATAGGAGAAGGCCGGGTCGCTGGACGCCTGTATGAAGTACTGCGCGCCGGGATAATTATTGGCGGTATAACTGACGGTGAAGCCGTCGCTGGAGAGCCCGGAGAAGCCTGACTGCGCCGGGGGATAGGCGAAGGTCACCAGCTGCGCCACCGTCCCCAGGCCGCCGTACACCGTGACTTCGTCGCCGATGAAGACGGCGGCGTAATAGGTCACGTTGCCTTGGAGTCCGGAGAGCGGGTAGTAGTGCCCGGAGCCCGCCGTCGCGCTGGTGGAAAGCTGGGTAGTATACGCGGCCGAGCTGAAAAGAGCGGCCTCGGCCGCGACGCTGGAATAGGCGATGCGGAAATAGCCGGTGGCCAGGTTGCCGGTCGAACCGTCGTCGCCGGTCACGTTCCAGGTTATGTTGACGGCGCCGAAAGTGGAATTGAGTATCGTTATGGAAGTGACCGGGTCGGGCGCTATGGCCGAGGTCAGGAAGTCCGGCGTCGGCGACAGGCGGCTCTTCATGCCGGCCGCGTCCCGGCCGCGGCCGGCGGCGTAATAGGTCGGGCCGGGTACTAGGTGGTAGTAGGTGGTCAGGCCTGCCGTGCCGGTACTGAGCGCCGTCAGCGTCAGCGAGGAGGTTATGGCCTCGTAGTTGGAAGCTGTTATCACGTAAGTGGCTATCTTCACCTCCACGAAAGAGAGCTGACCGCGGAAACCGGCGCGCCCGGGCGTGGTGAAGGTTACCCGCACCTGGCCTTCGTCCACCGGCTGCGTGGTCACCGCGATGTCGGAGAGCACGCCTGGGCTGTGGCTGGTACGGGAATGGCCGCTGAGCACCTTGCGCACGGCGCCCGCCGGCGCCGGCCCGGAGAGCTCGCCTATCACGGACTCCAGTATCTTCGCCGAGCCCGACGAGATCCCCAGCCCGCCCGTGACGGCCCGGGTCTCCAGCGACCCGGTCTGGGCCTGCGCGGTAGAGCACAAAACCGCGATTGCAACCGCCGCCAGTATAGCGCCCCTGCTATTCCTCATAAATATATCCAGTTGCTTTTTTTTCCGCACTGGGGCCGTTCACCGGCTCCGCTCACACCCGCCTATCAGTTTATCCGGGTCACTTTCAGATACGACCCGATTCTCACCGTGGAAGTGCCGCCGACAGCTTTCAGGTGCTGGATGGTCAGATTGCCGGGATTAGCCGTTGTGCTGATTATCCCCTTGATAAGGATACCACCATCCTGCGAGGCCGTCTTGAGATACGCGGCGGACGCGGTATTGAGCACGCTTATCCGTTCGTTCTTCATACCTAGACTTGTCTCGGCACCCGAAAGTATCGCTTCTACGGTTGAACCGGCGGCGTTGAAATTAACGCCGTACTGATTTCCATCCGTATCGGCGCTGACCGCGCAGGAGAGCGACGCCTCGAACTCATAGACGGCTTCCGCCGAGAGAGCGACGCTAAGCCCGGCGATATCGACAAGACTCTGTCCCGTAGTAGTAGCGTCGGAGCCGGTAACCCTGGCGTACACGGGCACGAACTTCCCGATAAAAGCCGTAGCCGTGATCGTGCTGGCGGCAAAACTCCCATCGGCGTCGCGCTTAACGATCGCGTCCGCGGTGTTGGCGGAAGCAACGGCCGCCCAGCTCGGCGCCGCGCCCGCGCCGTTGGTCTGCAGCACCTGGCCCGCCGTGCCTACGCCCAGCAGCAGCGTAGTCCCCGCTGCGTTCTGGTACGGAACCTCGCCCTGCGCCCCGCCCGCCAGGTTCGTCGCCGTGGCCGCGCTGGTCGCCGTCGCCGCGTTGCCAGTCACGCTCCCGCTTATCGCGTTCGTCACCGTCAGGCTCGTGAAGTAGCCCTCGTTAACACGCGCGGCGGTCAGGCCCAGAGAGTTCACGCCGGTTATATTGTTGCCGCCCATCGCCAGCGCCCCGCTCATCGTGCCGCCGGCCAGCGGCAGTTGCGCGTCGTTGGTGACATTACCAAGGCCGACCTGCGAGGCGGTAATACCGGTCAGCTGCGAGCCATCGCCGGTAGCCGAAAGTTTGCCGCCTAAAGCAGCGGTGACGGTGGACAGGTCGATTAAGGTAGGCGGCACGGTGGTGTTGTTGAACAGTACGGCCGAGCTGTCGGCTTTGGCGGCCAGCGCAGTAGTTACGGTCGACAGGTCGATGAGCGACGGCGAAACGGTAGCCGTATTGGCCAGTTTGCCAGCAAGAGCAGTAGTTACGGTCGACAGGTCTATCAGCGACGGCGAGACGGTCACACCAGCCG
>CAZVWK010000068.1:0-11891 GCA_964631475.1 uncultured Elusimicrobiaceae bacterium
CGTTTTGGCAACAGGAGCTCGATTTCAGGCTCATCTTGCGTTGGATAATTCTAGGGGTTGACAAAACGCGAACGATGACGTATACTGTTTTCGTAGTCAACGTTAATGGATTAACGTTAATTAATAACGCTGAAAGCCGCAACGTTACATTCTGAACGATAAGACCACGGAGGAAAGTATGGCCAAGATACTCTGCATAGACGACGACAAGGACATCCTGGACACCTGCGAGGTGGTGCTCGCGGGCCAGGGCCACACCGTTGTGACGGCGACCAACGGCAAGGAGGGGTTCGAGAAGGCGGCCAAGGAGAAACCGGCCCTGATCGTCCTGGACGTCATGATGGACGACTCGACCGAGGGGTTCGCCACCGCGCAGAAGTTGCGCAGGGCTGAGGACCTCAAGTTCATCCCCATCATGATGCTCACATCCGTCAACGAGACTTCCCCGCAGAAGTTCGGCGAGAAGGACGGCGAGTTCCTGCCGGTAGACGCCTTCCTGGAGAAGCCCATCAAGCCCAAGGAGTTCCTGGCCAAGGTCAAGGAACTGCTGGCCCTGAAGAAGGACCAGGTGAACGTCGCGGGACGCACGAAGTAAGAAAGGGGAATATGACGAGGATACCGCAGCGCACCGTAGAGAGGTTCTTCCGCTACTGCCAGTTCCTGCACAGCCGGCTGGAGGCGGGCTCCGAGCACGTCTTCTCCCACGAGCTGGCGGCCGCGGTGGGGGTTTCGCCGGAACAGATCCGGCGCGACCTGATGAACTTCCGCCAGGTCAAGGGCACCCCGCAGCGGGGCTACCCCATAAAGGAGTTCCTGGCGGCCCTCTACGGGCACCTGGAATCCTCGTCGCTGACCAAGATGGTGCTGGTCGGGGTGGGCAACCTGGGAAAGGCCATACTTTCCTACTTCCTCAAGCGCAGGCCCAACCTCAGCATAGTGGCGGCCTTCGACCAGGACCCGGAGAAGGTCAACCGGGTCTACTCGGGCTGCCAGGTGCACCATATAGGCCAGCTGGAAAAGACCGTCCTCCGGGAGCGGGCGGCGGTGGGCATCATCACGGTGCCCGCCGCCTCCGCCCAGGAGGCTGCCAACGCGCTGGTGCGCGCCGGCGTGAAGGGCATAGTGAACTTCGCCCCCGTCCAGCTCAAGCTGCCGGCCGGGGTATTCCTCGAGCAGCTCGACATCACGCTTTCCATAGAGAAAGTCGCCTATTTCGCCCGCAAGACGAAGACCAAGGAGTGACAGCATGAGCGCCCCCAGCAAGGTGGACAAGGTCCTGGAGAACTACAGCTTCGCCCGGCGCGACAAGTTGATACCCATCCTGCAGGACGTCCAGGCGGCCGACGGATACATCTCCAAGCCCGCCGCCCTCAAAGTGGCCCGGCACCTCGGCATCCCCGCCAGCAAGGTGTACGGCGTGGCCACCTTCTACAACCAGTTCCGCTTCAAGCCGGTGGGGCGGTACCACATCATGATCTGCCGCGGCACCGCCTGCCACGTGAAGGGCTCCGCCGGCGTGCTGAAGATGTGCGAGGAGGTGCTCGGCGTCAAGGCCGGCGACACCACCCGCGACGGCCTCTTCAGCATCGAGGTGGTGGCCTGCATAGGCGCCTGCGGCCTGGCCCCGGTCATCAGCGTCAACGGCGAGTTCCACGCCAAGGTCACCCCGGACAGCCTCCGGGCCCTGGTGAGCAAGCTCCGCGCGGAGGCCTCCAATGGAAAATAACGTCATCGAGCGCAACCTCTCCGGCCTGCCCGCCTCGGCCCGCAAGGCCTTCCTGGTCCGCGCCTTCGGCTCGGAGAACCACGCCGCCCAGGCGGCCGCCCTGCGCCGCGAGGCCATAGCCCGCCCGGTGGTCTACGTCGGGGCCGGCACCTGCGGCCTGGCCGCCGGCGCCGGCCGCACCCTGGAGGCCGTCCGGAAATACCTCAAGGACAACAAGCTGGACGCCGAGGTGCTGGAGGTGGGCTGCATCGGCCTCTGCGCCGCCGAGCCTCTGCTGGACGTGCAGTTGCCGGGCCACGCCCGCGTCAGCTTCCAGCGCGCCGCCGGCGACGCGACGCCCGCGCTGCTAGATTCGGTTTTCAAGGAAAAGGCCCCCAAAAAAGATTCCGTGCTGGGCCAGTTCGAGGACGGGGGGAAGCGCTGGCCGCGGCTGCCGCTGCTCTCCGAGCACCCGTTCTTCGCCAAGCAGCTGCGCTTCGTGCTCAAGCACGTGGGCATAGTGGACCCGCTCTCCATCCAGGAGCACATCGCCCGCGGCGGCTACGGCGCCTTCCTGAAAGTGATTCACACCATGACGCCGGCCCAGGCCTGCGACGCGGTCGAGGCCAGCGGCCTGCGCGGCCGCGGCGGCGGCGGTTTCCCGACCGGCAAGAAATGGAAGATCGCGCTCGCCTCCGACGCCGACCAGAAATACATAGTCTGCAACGCCGACGAGGGCGACCCGGGCGCCTTCATGGACCGCTCGGTCATCGAGGGCGACCCGCACCGCGTGCTGGAAGGCATCGCCATCGGCGCCTACGCCATCCACGCCAGCAAGGCCTACGTCTATATCCGCGCGGAGTACCCGCTGGCCATCAAGAACCTCAGGAAAGCCATCGAGGAGGCCAAGGCCTACGGCCTGCTGGGCGAGAACATCTACGGCAGCGGCTTCGACCTCGACGTCATCATCAAGATGGGCGCCGGCGCCTTCGTCTGCGGCGAGGAGACGGCCCTGATGAACAGCATCGAGGGCCGCCGCGGCATGCCCAAGCCCCGCCCGCCCTACCCGGCCGTGCGCGGCCTGTTCGGCAAGCCCACCGTCATCAACAACGTAGAGACCTTCGCCAACGTGCCCGAAATCATGAGCCGGGGCCCGGAGGCCTTCGCCGCCGTCGGCACCAAGGGGTCCAAGGGCACCAAGGTGTTCGCCCTCTCCGGCAAGGTGGCCCGCACCGGCCTCGTCGAGATCCCGATGGGCACCACCTTGAAGGAAATCGTCTTCGACATCGGCGGCGGCATCGAGAACGGGCTGGGCTTCAAGGCCGTGCAGATCGGCGGCCCGTCCGGCGGCTGCATCCCCGAAAGCCACATAGACATCCAGGTGGACTACGAGTCGCTCAAGACCGTCGGCGCCATGATGGGCTCCGGCGGCCTGGTGGTGATGGACGAGAAGACCTGCATGGTGGACGTGGCCAAGTTCTTCATGGACTTCATCAAGCGCGAGAGCTGCGGCAAGTGCATCCCGTGCCGCGAGGGCACGCTGCGCATGCTGGAGATCCTCAAGGCCATCACGCGCCACCGCCGCGGGGAGAAGGACGCCGACGCGCTGGCCCGCTTCTCCGGCATCATGAACCTCGAGAACCTCAGCCAGGTCATCCGCGAGACCTCGCTGTGCGGCCTGGGCCAGACGGCGCCCAACCCGGTGCTCAGCACGCTGCGCTGGTTCCGCGACGAGTACGAGGCGCACATCTTCGAGCGCCGCTGCCCGGCCGGCGCCTGCACCGAGATGCTCGAGTTCACCATCGACGCCGACAAGTGCAAGGGCTGCACGCTCTGCCTGAAGGGCTGCCCCACGCAGGCCATAGTCGGCAAGCCCAAGGTTCCGCATTACATCATCCGGGAGAAGTGCATCTCCTGCGGCTCCTGCAAGACCGTCTGCAGGTTCAAGGCCGTCAGCGCAGTTTAAAGAGGAAGACATCATGAAACTCACCGTCAACGGAAAGACCGTGGAGGCCCAGGCGGGGGAAACCCTGCTCACCGTCCTGCGCCGCGAGGGCATAGACGTGCCCACGCTCTGCCACATGGAAGGCATGCTCCCGACGGGAGCCTGCCGCATCTGCGTCGTCGAGGTGGAGGGCCAGGGCAACCTGATTCCCAGCTGTTCGTTCTCGGCGGCCGACGGCATGAAGGTGCTCACCAACAGCCCCCGCGTAATCAACGCCCGCAAGACCGTGGTGGAGCTGCTGCTGGGCAGCCACCCGGACGACTGCCTCTACTGCGCCAAGCAGCCCGCCTGCGAGCTCAGCCGCCTGAGCCGCGACTACGGCGTCGCGGACCGCCGCTTCCCCGTGCAGAAAAAGAAGCGGCCGCTCGACATCTCCAGCCCGTCCATCCGCCGCGACCCGGACAAGTGCATCCTGTGCGGTAAGTGCGTGCGCGTCTGCGAGGAGGTGCAGAGCGTGGGTTGCATCGACTTCGCCCGCCGCGGCTCCGACGCCTTCATCAGTTGCGCCTTCGACTCCAGCCTCAATGTCAGCTCCTGCATCAACTGCGGGCAGTGCGTCAACGTGTGCCCCACCGGCGCGCTGCTGGAGAAGAGCGATATCGAGCCCGTCATGGAGGCCCTGGCCTCGACGGACCGCTACGTGGTGGTGCAGCACGCCCCGTCCATCTCGGTGTCGCTGGCCGAGGAGTTCGGCCTGCCCGCCGGCTCCGACGTCAACGGCGTGATGACCGCCGCCTTCCGCAAGCTGGGCTTCAAGGCCGTCTTCGACACCTCGTTCGCCGCGGACCTGACCATCATGGAGGAGGCCAGCGAGCTCGCCAACCGCATCAAGAACGGCGGCCCGCTGCCCATGTTCACCTCCTGCTCGCCCGGCTGGATCAAGTTCGTGGAGACCTTCTACCCGGAACTGCTCCCGCACCTCAGCACCTGCAAGAGCCCGCAGCAGATGCTGGGCGCGATGATCAAGACCTACTACGCCAAGCGGCACGGCCTGGACCCGAAGAAGATCTACAGCGTCTCGGTGATGCCCTGCACGGCCAAGAAGTTCGAGGTCACCCGCCCCGAGATGAGCCGCGACGGGATACCCGACATAGACGCCGTGGTCACCACCAGGGAGCTGGCCCAACTGCTGCGCATCTACGGCGTGGATCTCAGGACCCTGCAGCCGGAGGAGCCGGACCTGCCCTTCGGCGACCGCAGCAGCGCCGGCAAGCTGTTCGGGGCCTCGGGCGGCGTCATGGAGGCCGCCCTGCGCACCGCCCACTTCCTGCTGACCGGCAAGGAACTGGGCAATCTCAAGGTGGAGGCCGTGCGCGGCCAGGCCGGCTGCAAGGAGGCGCGGCTCAAGATCGGTGCCCTCGAGGCCGGCGTGGCCGCCGTCAGCGGCCTGGGCAACGCCCGCCGGCTACTCGAGGAAGTCAAGAACGGCCGCAAGGACCTGCACTTCATCGAGGTCATGACCTGCCCCGGCGGCTGCATCAACGGCGGCGGCCAGCCCATCACCCGCAACAAGGCGGCCGTCCTCGAGCGCATGCGCGCCCTGTACAATATCGACGCTTCGGAGAAATTGCGCACCTCGCACGGCAACAAGGCAGTGCAGCAGCTCTACAAGGACTTCCTCGGCAAGCCGCTGGGGGAGCGGAGCCACCACCTGCTGCACACGAAGTACACGAAGAGAAAAGCCGCGGACGTGGCGTAAGGATAAAGACTACAAAAGCCCGGGGTGCGCCCGGGCGAGGTCAGACAGAACTTAAGTCAACGCTATGGCACCCGATGCCGAACCGCTGGTCAGGACACTGAAGGAACGCTGCAAGGCGTGCTATACCTGCGTGCGCGGGTGCCCGGCCAAGGCCATCCGCATCTCCGGCGGGCAGGCGGAGGTCATAAAGGAGCGCTGCATCAGCTGCGCCAACTGCGTGCTGATGTGCAGCCGCGGCGCCAAGGAGACGCTCGATTCCATAGAGGGCGTGCGGGCCCTGCTCAAGTCCGGCGCGCCGGCGGCCGCCGCGCTGGCCCCCAGCTTCCCGGTGGAGTTCGGCGGCATCGACCCGCTGCGCTTCGCCGGGATGCTGAAGGCGCTGGGCTTCCGGTACGTCTGCGAGGTCGCTTTCGGGGCGGACATGGTGAGCCTGCAGTACCGCCGCCTCATCAACGGCAACCCGGGCCGCAAGTACATCAGCACCGCCTGCCCGGCCGTGGTCAGCTTCGTCGAGAAGTACCACCCCGCCTTGGTGCCCAGCCTGGCGCCCATCGTGTCGCCCATGGTGGCCGAGGCCCGCGTCATCCACGAGCTGTACGGCCGCGAAGTCAAGGTGGTCTTCATAGGCCCATGCGTGGCCAAGAAGGGGGAGAGCGGCCGCAACACCGCCGACATCGAGGAGTCCATCACCTTCGCCGAGCTGCGCCGCATCTTCGAGGCCGCCGGCGTGGGCCCCGACACCGCGCTGGACGCGCAGTTCGACCCGCCGCGCCCCGCCAAGGGCGTGCTGTACCCCATGGGCGGCGGCCTGCTGGACTCGGCCGAGCTCGGCGAGGACCTGATGAGCGGGCGCTTTCTGTCGGCCGAGGGCCTGGACCAGTTCCCCGAGGTGCTCAAGAACCTGGAGCACGGGGACATCGATGCCGATTTCATCGACCTGCTCTGTTGCGACGGCTGCATCATGGGGCCCGGCATCAGCGCCAAGAGCTCCAAGCACTCGCGCGAAGCCGCCCTGCGCCGCTACGCCCGCAAGAGCTACTTCGCCGTGAAGCTGGCCGACTGGGAGGAGAGCGTCCGGCGCTTCCGCGGCCTGGACTACTCGGCCTCCTTCGCCCCGGACGACCGCCGCATGAAAACGCCCGCCCCCGACGCGCTGAAGGCCGTGCTCGAGAAGATGGGCAAGCTCAGGCCCGAGGACGAACTCAACTGCGGCGCCTGCGGCTACCCCACCTGCGCCGCGCACGCCGTGGCCATCATCCGCGGCATCGCCGAGAGCGAGATGTGCCTGCCCTACACCATAGACCGCCTCAAGACCACCGCCGACGAGCTGACCGTCAGCTACAACCAGCTGGCCAAGACCAAGCAGGCGCTGATGCAGTCGGAGAAGCTGGCCAGCATGGGCCAGCTGGCGGCCGGCGTGGCCCACGAGCTCAACAACCCGCTGGGCGTGGTGCTGCTCTACGCCCACCTGCTGGCCGAGCAGTGCGAGAAGGATTCCCGCACCTACGCCGACGCCAGGATGATCACCGAGCAGGCCGACCGCTGCAAGAAGATCGTGGGCGGGCTGCTGAACTTCGCCCGCAAGAACAAGCCGTTCTTCCGGCAGACCAGCCTGGTGAAACTGCTCGACAGCTTCTTCAAGACCGCCCCGCTGCCGCCCGGCGTGGAGCTGCGCCTGGAGCGCTCCGCCGAGGACCTGCAGGCCGAGATGGACCCCGACCAACTGGTGCAGGTCCTGACCAACCTGGTCACCAACGCGCTGGAGGCCATGGGCGGCGGCGGCGTCCTCACCGTGCGCACCTTCGGCGACGCCGCCAACGTCTGCTTTTCGGTGGGCGACACCGGCTGCGGCATAAAGCCCGAGAACTTCAAGAAGATCTTCGAGCCGTTCTTCACCACCAAGCAGATAGGCAAGGGCACGGGCCTGGGCCTGGCCGTCAGCTACGGCATTATCAAGGTGCACCGCGGCCAGATAGCGGTGGAGAGCAACTCGGACCCGGCCAAGGGGCCCACCGGCACCACCTTCACGGTGAAGCTGCCGCGCGTGGCCACCGCCGCCGGGGCCATCAAGATGAAGCACGAGCCGGCGAAGAAGTGATTTGACTCAGCAAGGAGACAGACTATGACCGACAAGAACAAGATAAGGATTCTCGTGGTGGAAGACGACCCGGACATGATGGACCAGATGAAGATCTACCTGGAGGGCGAGGATTACGAGGTCGTCGCCGCCTCCACGCAGAAGGAGGCCGAGCCGCTGATAAAGCCCGGCGCCTTTTCGGCCGCCGTGCTGGAC
Organism: uncultured Elusimicrobiaceae bacterium; assembly: GCA_964631475.1. Classification (GTDB taxonomy): domain Bacteria; phylum Elusimicrobiota; class Elusimicrobia; order Elusimicrobiales; family UBA9959; genus UBA2231. Next base: position 7,703 of record CAZVWK010000068.1, read on the forward strand.
CTCATGATGGAGAACCCGGACTCCGGCTTCGTGCTGAGCCACAAGATCAAGAAGCTGGACCCGAAGATTCCCGTGGTCATAGTCACCTCGGTCACCAAGGAGACCGGCTTCTACTTCGACAAGGCCCACGACCCCAAGTCCTGGATCAAGGCGGACGCCATCATCCACAAGGAGCTGCGCTTCGAGCAGCTCAAGGCCGAGCTCAAGCGCCTGATGGGCGCGGGGGGAGGCCATGAGTGACAACCCCCTGCCCGTCCACCCGCTGGACGTCCTGATAGTCGACGACGAGGCCGGCATGCGCGCCGGCGCCGAGCGCTCCCTCGAGGGCTTCACCGTGGAGCTGCCGGACTTCGGCGAGACCGTCAGCTTCACCGTGCGCTCGGCCGGCACCGGCGAGGAGGCCCTCGCCCAGCTCAAGGCCAAAAGCCCCGACATCCTGCTGCTCGACTACAAGCTGCCCGACATGACCGGCATCGACGTGCTGGCCGCCTCGCCGGGCGACGTCCTGACCATCATGATCACGGCCTTCGCCTCGCTGGAGGTGGCCGTCACCGCCACCAAGCGCGGCGCCTTCGACTTCCTGGCCAAGCCCTTCACCCCCGAGGAACTGCGCGCCACCGTCGGCAAGGCCGCGAGGAGCATCTACCTGCACCGCAAGGCCCGCCGCCTCGAGGAGGAGAAACGCCAGGTGCGCTTCGAGTTCATCCGCGTGCTGGCCCACGAACTCAAGAGCCCGCTGGCCGTCGTGGAAGGCTACATGCACCTCATCCGCGAGCGCGCCAAGGGCGGGGACCTGGCCGCCTACGATTCCATGGTGGAGCGCAGCGTGGTCCGCATAGGCGGCATGCGCAAGCTGGTGATGGACCTGCTGGACCTCACGCGCCTCGAATCCGGCCGCAAGCAGCGCGCCATCGAGACCGTGGACCTCGCCCGGGCCGCCGGCCTGGTCGCCGAGAACGTGGCCGCCCGCGCCGCCCAGCGCAAAGTTTCCGTAGAAGTAAAGGTCCCGCCCGGCCTGGCCCTGCCGGCCGACGCCGGCGAGCTGGACATGATACTTTCCAACCTCCTCACCAACGCCGTCAAGTACAACTGGGAGGGGGGGCGCGCCGTGCTGGAACTCGCCCCCGACGGGGAGGGCGTCAGGATCACCTGCGCCGACACCGGCATAGGCATGACCCCGGAGGAGCAGGCGAAGCTCTTCGGCGAGTTCGTCCGCATGAAGAACGAGCACACCCGCGGCATAGACGGCAGCGGCCTGGGCCTGAGCATCCTCAGGAAAGTGGTGGCCCTCTACGGCGGCGACATAAAAGTGGCCTCCGAATACGGCAAGGGCACCACCTTCACCGTCACCCTCAAGCCCGCTCCCGTCCCCGCCGCCCCGGAGGCCGTTAAGTAAATCCGGCAGCCCCGGACCAGGCAAGAAGGAGGACTTATGCAGAGCGCCACAGTCAATTCAGACACCTACGAACGCTACCTCCGGGACGGGCGCGACTTCATAGACGACGCCGCCCTCCGCGCCGCTCTCGCCGCCCCGGCCCCGTCGCCCGCCCGCGTCAGGGAGATACTCGCCCGCGCCCTCGAGGTCAGCGAGGCCCTGCCACCGCAGGATTCGGCCGCCCTCCTCGCCGCCGCCGACCCCGCCCTCCTCGAGGAGATCTTCCAGGCCGCCCGCGACGTCAAGCGCAAGGTCTACGACAACCGCGTCATCACCTTCGCGCCCCTCTACGCCAGCAACCTCTGCGTCAACAACTGCCAGTACTGCGGCTTCTGCACCGGCAACGAGCGCGCCATCCGGCGCAAATTGCGCATGGAAGAGATCAGAGCCGAGACCGAGGCCCTCGCCGGCCGCATAGGCCACAAGCGCCTCATCTTCGTCACCGGCGAGCACCCCGCCACCGGCGCCGACTACCTCGCGGAAGCCCTGCGCACCATCTACTCAGTAAAAGTGCAGACCCGCCGCGGCACCGGCCAGATCCGCCGCGTCAACCTCAACGCCGCCCCTATGGGCGTCGAGGACCTTAGGAAGGTAAAGGCCGCCGGCCTCGGCACCTACCAGGTCTTCCAGGAAACTTACGACAGGCAGCTCTACGCCCGCCTGCACCCCGGCGAAACTCCCAAGGCCGACTACCGCTGGCGCCTCTACGTCATGCACCGCGCCTTCGAGGCCGGCATCGACGACGTGGCCCTCGGCGCCCTTTTCGGCCTCAATCCCGACTGGAAGTTCGAGGTGCTCGGCCTCGTTGCCCACGCCCGCGAGCTCGAGGCCCGCTTCGGCATCGGCCCGCACACCATCAGTTTCCCGCGCCTCGAGAACGCCTACGGCACCAGCCTGCCCGCCGAGAGCCTAAGGAACGTCTCCGACGCCGACTTTAAGAAACTCGTCGCCGTCCTGCGCCTCAGCGTGCCCTACGCCGGCATGATAGTCACCGCCCGCGAGCGCCCGGAGACCATCCGCGAGGTCATCGGCATGTGCACCCAGCGCGACGCCAGCACCCGCATAGGCATCGGCGCCTACTCCGAGCGCTACGGGGAGCAGGAGGCCGAACGCCAGCAGTTCATCCTCGGAGACACCCGCTCGCTCGACGAGGTCATCGGCGAACTGGCCGACCTCGGGCACATCACCAGCTTCTGCACCTCCGGCTACCGCTGCGGTCGCACCGGCGACCACATCATGAAACTCCTCAAGAGCGGCAAGGAGAGCCGCTTCTGCAAGCTCAACGCCGTCCTCACCTTCCGCGAATGGCTCGACGACTTCGCCTCCGACGCCACCCGCGCCAAGGGCGAGGCCCTCATAAAGAAAGAGATCGCCGAAATCAGCGCCCGCGCCGCCCACTTCCCGCCCGAAACGGTGAAACTACTAGACACCTACTACAAGAGGATCGAGTCCGGCGAGAGGGATTTATGCTTCTAGCCTCCGGCCCGAAGGGACGGGGGAACCGCGCAACGGTTCCCCGGGTGTAGGGCGAAGGGGAATACCCCGCCAGGCCCACGCCGGAACAACGTGAACGCTATGACCAAGGACGAGATCATCGCCGCCCTTAACCCAGATACCGATCCCGCACCTCTCTTTGCGCGGGCGGACCAGGTGCGCCGCGAGGCCGTGGGCGACGCCGTGCACCTGCGCGGCCTCATAGAGTTCTCCAACCACTGCCGCCGCCGCTGCTACTACTGCGGCATCCGCGCCGGCAACAGCAAGGTGCGCCGCTACCGCCTGGCCGCCGACGAGGTGCTGGAGTGCGCCCGCCAGGCCCAGCGCCTCAATTTCGGCACGGTAGTCCTGCAGAGCGGCGAGGACCCGGGCTGGGGCGTCAAGACGCTGCTGCCGCTGGTGGAAAAGGTAAAGACCGAGACCGGCCTGGCCATAACCCTTTCGGTGGGGGAATACTCCAGGGAGGATTACCGCGCCCTCCGCGCCGCCGGCGCTGACCGCTTCCTGCTGCGCTTCGAGACCTCCGACCGCCGCCTTTTCGCCATGCTCAAGCCGGACTCCGACTACGACAACCGCTTCAGGTGCCTCGCCTGGCTCAGGGAGGCCGGCTTCCAGGTGGGCTCCGGCGTCATGGCCGGCCTGCCCGGCCAGAGCCTCGAGAGCATGGCCGACGACACACTCCTCTTCAAAAAGCTGGACCTCGACATGGTCGGCATCGGCCCTTTCATCGCCAGCCCCGACACCCCGCTGGCCGCCGCCGTCAGCGGCACCCTGGACGCCGCCCTGCGCATGGTGGCCCTCACCCGCATAGTCACCCGCAACCCCCACATTCCCGCCACTACCGCCATGGGCACCATCGACCCGCAGGGCCGCCAGAAGGCGCTGCGCTGCGGCGCCAACGTGCTGATGCCCAACCTGAGCCCCGCCGCCACCCGCAAGGACTACAGCATCTACCCCAACAAACTGGGCTCCCTGCAGCACGCCGAGGAAAGCGTCGAAACCGCGGCCGCCATACTCGCCGCGCTGGGGCGGACCCAGGCCGCGGGCTGCGGCCACAGCCTGAAGGCGGAACTATGATCAAGACCCCCAAATCCCTGCGCCTGCAGATCGCCATCTTCGGCCGCACCAACGTCGGCAAGTCCAGCGTGCTCAACATGCTGGCCGGCCAGGACGTCGCCATCACCTCGCCCGTCCCCGGCACCACCACGGACGTGGTGGAGAAGAGCATGGAACTGCTCCCCGTCGGCCCCGTCGTGTTCC
>CAZVWK010000069.1:0-8991 GCA_964631475.1 uncultured Elusimicrobiaceae bacterium
ACGGATATCTACGGAGAACCGGTGAGAATCGCCGAGTTCGCCGGCCGGGGAATAGGCGTAATCGAAAGCCAGTTTTTCCAGCCTGAGCCCCGCGCCGGCTGAAAAACCCGACCAGGCGCCAAGTTCATTGCCGTGCAGCCGGTAGCGGTAGCCGCTGCGCAGCGTGAAGCCGCCGGCGACCGGGAACTCGGCCCCCAGGGCGGCCGAAGGGTAGTTGTCCGAAGGCAGCAGCAGGTCCAGGGCCGCCAGCGCCCCGGAGCCCGGCAGCCGCCGGCTCAGGCCGGCCCTAAGCCGTAGCGGCAGATCGTAGCGGCGCGAACCCAGCTTTATGCCGGGGCCGATATTCTGGACGGCGAGGCCGGCGGTGTACATCTCGCCGCCCAGAGTCAGGTCCCTGAGCGCGCCCAGGTCCAGCGCGCCCGAGGCGCCGGATTCGTCGTCGATACTCTGCTGCACCAGCTTCAGCGCGGCGCCGAAAGCGGTGCCGCGCGCGGAAACCCGCGCGTAAGAGGCGGAGAGCGCGTAGTCGTAGGCGCCGAACCTGCCCTCAGGGTCCGAGATGGGGTCGGCGGGATCGTCCTCGTAGAGCCCGCTCCTGCGCTCCAGTTCGTCCGGGGTATGGAAATAATTGAGGGAGAGCCCCATCACGCCGCCGGAAGGCGCTCCCGCCAGCGGGAACAGCCGACCGGTCAGCGGCGAAACATAGTAGAGGAATTCCTGGCTGAAGCCCTGGAAATGCTCGTTATGGAAGAAGCCGGCGTGCCGCTCGCGCAGTCCGGCCAGGCCGGCGGGGTTCCAGTAAGACGAGCAGGGATCCCCCGGCACGGCGGTGAAAGCCCCGGCCATTGCGGCCGGCCTCGCGCCGACCGGCAGCTTAAGGAAGGAGGCGGAGGTCGAGCCCGCCTCGGGATGGATCTTCGCCGCGCTAAGCCGGGAGCAGGCCGGAAAAAACAGCGCCGCGGCCAGCAAGGCGCGCAGCGCCGTCAGGCCCGTCGTTCTATTTTTATTCCCTGTCATAAATCCCGCCTCTCTCCTGCCAGTTCCTCCCCGCTTACCCGCTCGCCGCTTCCCCTTAATGTATTATCGCCAGTTTCTTATTGACGACCGCCGAACCGGCCGAACTCCGTACCTCCACCCTGTACACGTAGACCCCGCTGGCTACGCCCCTGATGTCCCAGCTTATCTCCGACGCTATGCTCGCCGGGCAGTCCGCCCTTTCAAAGGAGGCTACCTTCTCTCCCGCCGGATTATAGACGCTTATCTTCACGTGCGACTTATAAGCGGGCCTGAACTTGAAGGTCAGGGCGTCGCCGCGGGCCGGGTTGGGGTAAGTGTACACCTCGGCGGGGCTTATCACAGCGCCGGACGGCACATACTCCATTATGCCGAAGACCGAAAAGCGGGAAACCTCGGCGCTGACCTTCCTGCCCGCCGCGTCCACGGAAGAGGTGTTGAGCATGGCCCAGCGGCCTTCGGAAAGTGCGTATATGCGCAGGTTCTCCAGGTCCATGCCCTCCACGTCGGAGTCCTCGTAAGGCAGCGTTATGACGGCCGGCGAGAGCAGGCGGGTGGCCGGATTCTGGAAAGCGACCCGGTAGACTACGCCGGTCGGGTTGGCCTGCGCGGCCGCCGCGGACCGGAAAAGCGGTTCATGGCTGACCGGGTCCAGCCGCGTCACCAGTATCTTGTCGTTCTGCGAAGCCGCGGCAGCCGGCACCGCCACCTCCATGCCGTCGGAGAGCCGCACCGTTCCGCCGCCGGAGGCGTCTAAGAAACGCCAGTTATCCGCCGAGACGCCCGAGGCCTCGGCCGGGAGCGGTGAATCGGAGGTGCTGTCGAAAGCGGCCACGGCGTAGTAATACCGGACATTGGCCGTCGCCGCCGTGTCCCGGTAGGAGGCGACGCCCGCGCCCACCGACGCGTAGGGGGCGGAGGAGACATAGGCGCCCGCGAGCGTCCGCCTGAACACATGGTAGCCGTAAACATCGTCCGCGCCGGCGCCGTCGTCGGGCGAGAGCGTCCAGGCCAGGTCCAGGCTGCCGCCTTCGTCGCCCGGCGTGTCCGTCACGGAGAGGCCGGACGGCGGCCGCGGCGGCCAGGGGTCCCTGGAGGCCCAGGCGGAAACGATATTGGATAAACCCGATGGGTTTCCAGCGTCGTCAAAGGTCTTCACGGCGAAATAATAGGTGACGCCGCCGAACAGCCCGCCGGCCTCCTCGGATTCGGTTATGCCGGCGGGGCCGTCAACCGTCCTGCTCCCGCCGGCCAGCGAGGAGAAAGCGCCCCAGTCCTGCAGCGGGTCGGTGGAGCGGCGCACCAGGTAATACGACGCGGTCCCTATGTCCCCGTCGTCGCCGGGCGCGGTCCATTCCAGGAGCACGCCGCCCGGGGCCGGTCCGGGCGCGGCGGAGAGGTCCGTTATCGCCGCCGGGGGCGTGAAATCCCCCGTATCGTTGACGGAGAAGGCGTAGACCTCTTCGCACGGGTCCGACTCCGCCCAGCCGTCGAAGGCGGAAACGCGGTAGGCGAAGGTCGAGCCGGTGACCGCAGCGGCGTCGGTATACCCAAGCCCGTCCGTAGAGACCAGCAGCGCGTAGCCGGAGCCGTCGTCGCGGTATATCCGGTAGGAGGAAACCCCGGGCGAGGGGGAGGCTGTCCAGGCGAGGGCTATGGCATTGCCGGCGTCGGCCGGCACATCGTCAGCCGAAAGGCCGGAGGGCGGGGACGGGGCTGCGTTCACGCGGACACGGACCAGCGCGGAAGCGTCGTAGCCGGAGACCGGGGCCTCCAACACGCGCAGCCGCAGCGTGTATTCCCCGTTGTCCAGCCCGTGGACATACCAGTCGGCGGCTATTCCCCCGGCCGGCGCGGCGGAGAGCGCGGCGGAACTTATCCGCGTCCACTGCGGCAGGACGCCGCCGGTGGTGGTTTCCAGCTCATAGCCGGCCAGGCCGGCGCCGTCAAAGACGGCGCGCACGGAGACCGTGCCCGCCAGCACCGCGCCCGGTGGCGGGTAAGAGATGGCGGCGTAGCGGGCGGCGCGATAACCGAAGACCTTCCCCCCGTAATTGGCGGCTATCACCATGCCGTTGGAGACGGCGGGAGAAGAGTACGAGGGGCTGGAAATGTCCAGGTCCGCCAGCGCGGCCGGGCCGGCGGAACTTACGGCTATCAGCCGCCCTCCGGGCGTGGCCGCGTATATGATCTCGTTCGCCATTACCGGGGAGCCCATGACACCGATCGCCGACCCCCCCCCGAGAGAGGCGGAAGAGGGCCAGACCGCCGAGAGCGAGCCGGAGGAGAGGGCCGCCAGGCGGGCCTCGGGCTCGTCGGAATCCGCCGCGCCGCCGGCCGCCGCGAAGTAAACGAAGCCGTCGGGGCTTACGGCGGGGGAACCGGCCTGCATCCAGGGCACCCCCACGTCCCAGGAATTGACGGTGGAGGCCCTGACCAGGAAAGGCGAGGAAGCCCGCAGCGCGGCGGCGGACGAGTCCAGCGCGAAAGCCCTCTTGTCGTCGCGGCCGGGCAGGAAGTAGAGCGCCCCGGAAGAAACGGCTACGGCGTTGAGGCCGAAAGAGCCCAGCGTGGGATAGGCGGCCCAGCGCGGCGCCAGCGTCAGCGCGTCGAGCGCGTACAATTGCCCGTCATTGGCGCCGAAGTAGACATAAGTCCCGTCCGTGGACGGGGCCGAATCCACAGGCTGGGCCGCCTGGAAAGAGCCCAGCGGAGCGCCGGTAGCGGCGTCATAAACCTTCAGCCGGTTCTCCGGCGAACCGGTGCCGACATAGACGCGCCCGCCCAGCACCAGCGGCGAGGAGGCGGAAGCCGCGCCCAGGTCGGCTATCCAGAACAGCGAACCGGAGTAGGCGTCGAGCGAGTACAACCTTCCGCCCAGGCAGGAGAAATAAACTCTCCCGCCGTGTACGGTCGGGGAGGAATCCACCCAGCCCGCGGCCAGGCGCTCCCACAGCTTCACGCCGGTGGCGGCGTCAAGCGCGTAGAGCCTGTTGGCGCGGGTGCCTATGTATACCCGGCCGTCGTATACCGCCGGGCTGGAAACTATGCCACCGGGAGCCTGGAATTCCCACGCCTTCGTCAACGGCGGGGCGGCCTGCTCGGAGGCGTGGCCGGTCCTGCCGGCGTTCCCGCGGGACATCGGCCAGTCCGCCCCGTGAACGGCGGGGACCGGCGCGAAAAGAACGCAAAACAGCGGCGTCCGGAGGAGGCGCACGGACCAGCTCCCCGGTATTTTACCCGACGCCGCAGTATCAGTTCCCTTCATGCTCTTTCCCCTCTCTTCCGCCGCCGCAGCCGCGCTTCCCCGGCTCTTACGGGCCCACATAGAGGGTGTACAGCCGCCCGTCATTGGAACCGGCCGAGACGGTCCTCGTGTCAGGGTCCATTATAACATCGCCCCTCACCGGGCCGCCAGTGAACACCGGCCAGCCTTCTCTTCTCTGGCCGGTATTGGCGTTCACCGCGTAGATACCGCCGTCGTCGCAGCCGAAATAAACATAATCCTCCCCGGCCGGCAGGCCCAGTCCGTAAAAATCATGCGGGACTACCACCGGCGACGACCTTATGGCGCCTCCCGCCTGGAAGGCCCAGATGAAAGCGCCGGTGGCGGCGTTGAGTTTGTAGAGCCTGCCGTTATCGGCCCCGAAGAACAGGTGCTTCGCGCCGCCGAGGCTCCACACGAAGGGGGCGGTGCGGATGGGCGAACCCGCGTCGTAATTGCTCCAGCCGCTCATGGCGGTCATGTTGCCGGAATTCAGCGCGTACACCGTCCCGTCGGTGGAAGTGAGGTAAATGGCGTTGTCGGGGCTGGCCAGGTAGGCGTCCAGGAAAGGGGAGGAGAGGACAGGTCCGCCGGTCACGAAGGAGTTGTTGGAAGTGCCGTCGCCGGTCTTGAGGCTTACGAACTTCCCGTCCTCCAGCCCCATCCACAGGGTGGCCACGGTGCCCCTTTCGTCTATGGCGGGCGTGCCGGCCGGCGGCGCCGTTATAGCGGAGGAGAAGGTCCAGCCGGGGCAGGGCTGGCCGTCGGCTTTGTTCAGGCAGCGCACCTTATTCTCCGATACGGCCACGTAGAGTCGGGCGGTCGTATCCATGATGGAACGGGCCGGCGAACCGAGCGGCGTCCTCCAGACCTGCGCCACGGAACCCCCGTCGTCGCGTATCTTGTAGACGTCGCCGTTGGAACCGGTGAAATACATGTGGACCTGCCCGTCCTCTGTCCAGGGCAGGGAAGGCGTCGCGGTTATGGGGGTAAGCGGGGAAGTAGTGAAGGTCCACAGGCGCGAACCGGCGGTGCTTACCGCCACCAGCGTGCCGTCGCTGGAGGGGAGATAGATCCTGCCGACGGCCAGCGGCGCGCCGGACCAGGCGGTGATGCCGGCGGCGATGGGCGCGGAGGACTGCGTCACATAGGGCCAGTCGGTGCCCGGCGGCGGCAGCGCGGGGACTATGACCGTGAAGGAGGACGAATCGGCCTGCGGGCCGGGCGCGAACTCCTGCGCCAGCGCGCCGGAGGAATCCCTGAGGGACAGGCCCCAGGCCGGATCCAGACGGACGCGGAAAGTGTCCGGGTTCCGGCCCGCGGCGCCGCCGGTGGAGGCGAAGACCAGGAAGAAGGAGCGGGTGGAACCGGCCACCACCCCGGCCGCGGCCAGGCCCTGGCCGGTCACGGTCAGCGTGGAGCGGCCCTCGGAGTCCAGCGAAATGTCCCCCATGGACACATAAGCGGCCGTGGCCGTGTCCAGGGCCGGGTCATATGAGCCCTCCACGCCGGCCGCCGCGGTGGAATCCGCCACCAGCATGACCGCGTCGAACAGGTCGCGCGCCTGCGGCTGGGTCAGGGCCAGCTCCAGCTCCGAGTCCAGCAGCCGGAAGACCACCGTGGTCACCTGGACTTCGTTGGCGCCGGCCGGGGAATTATTGGAGACGGCCACCCGCAGCGGGCTGCCGCGCGACCTTTCATTCAGCCAAGCGGGAGCGGAAGCCGCCAGCGCCGAGACCGAATGCACCGCGGCGTCATAGGTCGCCGAGGCCAGGACCACCTGCGGGGCGGAGGCGTCGCCGGTGGACGAATTGAGCGTCAGCCGGTAAACGGTCCCGGGCGACAGGGAACGGCCGTCCTGGTCGGGGAACTGCAGCCCGTACTGGGCCGTGGCCTGCTCCGAGAGCGAGGAGAGCGAAAACCCTATCTCCTCCAGCCGGTAGAGATGCGGCGAATAAGGGTCGGCCGCGCCGCCGACGCGCGAGAAGACTAGGTTATTGCCGCGGCCGGCGGAGGAATCGGCGCCGAGCGTCAGCCGCAGCGGGAAACGGCGGGAGAGCCAGCGGGCGCCGCCGGAGGGGTCGGGGTAATGGAGCGTATTGGCGGCGGCGGTCCCGCCGTTATTGTTGCGCGAGGCCAGCGTCGTGCCGGTGGAGGCCGTGAAATCGGCCGAGTCCAGCCCCGTATGCGAACCGTCGGCGGGACCACGGACTATGGACTGGGCGGCCAGGGCCGGCGCGGCCCCGGCATAGGAGACGGGCTGGGCCGCGTAATTATAGCGGGTGTACGCCGTTCCGGACTGCCAGGTGAGGCGGCTGACCGTGGCGCCGCTGGAATTCTCCAGCGCCAGGAAATCGCCGGCCGCGGAGAGTCCTTCCGCCCCGAACACGGAGGAATAGGCCTGCGCGTCGTCGCCGGCCGAGGAGCCGTCCAGCGCCGTGAAATCGCGCGGGTAGATCTTTCTGCTGAACCGGAATACCTTGCCGGCCGCCGAGGCGGCCGCGTTGCGCAGCGCGTAACCCGACAGCGCGCGTGTGGAGACGGTCTCCAGACTGTAGAGTTCTATGAACTCGGAGGCGAGCGGCCCGTAGGCGACCTCGTTGATGACCAGCGCGTCGGTGGAGACCGCGTTGGCGTAGCCCGGAGTTGGGGTGGGGTCTGTCTCGAAATAAGCTCCGCCGTCGTCCACCCTGGCGAAGGACTGTCCCGCCTGCAGGCCCGCCGGCCACTGCACGCGGTCAACCAGCCCGCCGGCGGCGTCCAGCAGCCGCAGGTGGTAGTTCTGCGCGGCGTTGAGATTCAGAGACAGGCCGGTGACGAGGAACGTGGACCTAGCGTTGACGAACTGACCGGAACCGCCGGTCCAGACGGTATTGGCCGAGCCGCCCAGGGCTATGGTATTCTCCACATATTCCAGCTTCCAGCCCATCAGCGGGGCCGTGCTCTCGGAGTTATTGTAGAGCTCCACCCAGTCCTCGGAAGCGGAGGCGCCGGATGGATAGACCTCGTTGAGTGTTACCGAAGCCGGCGAGACGACCCTCGGCCAGGTGGAGTAATATTCCAGCGGCCGGCCGTCGTTCCTGACCAGGCGCAGGCAGTAGACCGCCCCGGGCGACATGCCGTTGTCGCGCAGGGCCAGGTCCCACAGGCCGCTGCGGTTGCGGGCTATGCCCGCGACCGAATTGGAGAAGCCGTTGGATTCCGCGTAGACCTGGTTTATATTGCCCTGCACGCCGTAGAGCGGGTCCTCCGAGTTGGGGGTCAGCGCGGTCCTGTCCGCCGGCGCATTGTCCCGGAAAGCTATGGCGGTGAGCGCGGTGACGTCGGTCCAGTCCGCCGGCGAACCGCCCGAGGGGGCGGCGCAGCTGCCCTCGCCCTGGCCCGCGAACTGCAGCTTGAAGCCCTGCCCGGAGAGCGGCAAGTCCACCTGCCCCACCGTCAGCAGCGCCCGGAGACGGAAGGCCGCGCCGGTAGAGGGCAGCACGGCCAGGGTGTCCTGCGCCGCCAGCGGCGCCCCGACGTCGGCGGAATCCGCGTTGGCGAAGAAGCGCCAGGCGCTCTGCTCGAAGGTGGTGGTAGGCGGGGCCGGCCAGAAGACGAAGGAATGGCCGCCGGCCAGTGCCGAGCCCAGATTGGCCTCCAGCGCGGCGCCGCCATCGGCGTTGGTCCAGGTGAAAGCCGCCGCCGCGGTCATGACCAGCCGCTTGGCGTAGAGCGCGTCGTTGGAATCGGCGACGGTCAGCATAACCCTCTCGCGATTGACCGGGTCCTGCCGCAGGTCGTAATAGCGCTGCGGATTGGCGAAAGCCGGCGTCGGCGTCCAGTCCGTCTGGGTGGTGAAATTGCCGCCATTGCCCACCACCCAGCCGACATTGGTGGTCCCGGCGTCGTTATAGGCGATCACGCTTCGCGTCGTCGTCCCCGAACTTATCCAGGCGGCGGCCACCAGCCGGGACCCGGCCACCGGCGTCTGGGCGGCCGTGTCATGGTTGGCCTTGTTGGTCCAGGCGGAACCGTTCCAGTAACCGGCCTGCAGGTCGGAACCGGCGTCGCCTATGGAGGCGAAGACCATGTCGTCATTGGCGGGATTGGCCGCCAGATCGAGCACCGTGGCGTCGTCGAGCAGCGTGGGCGCGTTCGCGGGAACGCCCCAGTTATGCGCCGGACTCCCGCCGGTCCAGGCGGCCGTGGCGTAACGCACGCCGTTGATGCCGTCGCCGCCGGCCGAATGGCCCCAGACCATCATAAGGTCGCCGGAGAGGGATTCTGTCTCTATGGCGAAGCTCTCCGTATCCTGGGAGGAACTGACCCGCTCCAGCGAGGTCTCCAGCGGCGAGGCCGGCTCGTTCTCCCAGGCCGAGCCGTTCCAGACCATGGCGGAGAGGTCCGAATTGCCGTCGGCCCAGGCGGCCGCTATGTGATCGCGGTCCGCCCGCCTGTCCGCGGCCAGCTTTACCCACTGTACAACGCCAGCGGTCTGCACCGGGTCCAGCGTCTGGGCGGCCGACCAGTTGGCGGAACCGCAGCCGGCGGCGCCGGGCTTGGCGCGGTAGCCCAGTTCATTGGAGCCGGAAACGGCGCGGGAATAGAGCACTAGGGCGTCGCCGCTGGCGGTCTCGAAGGCTATGTCGAAACGCCGGGTCGCGTCGGCGCCGCCCACGGTCTGGGTCCATTCCTCGTACCAGTTGGCGCCGTCGGTGCAGAGCACGCGC
>CAZVWK010000069.1:9011-11884 GCA_964631475.1 uncultured Elusimicrobiaceae bacterium
TCTTTACATAGGCGGCCACGGCCTCATGCTTTGTGGTCAGGGGATTGGTCCTGATGACGAAGAAGGCGCCGGCCGCGCCGGACAGCGTCTGCCGCACGGAGCCGAAGGAATTGGAGGCGGCCGCGTAGTCGCGGAACTGGGGCATGCTGTTTCCCGACTGGCCGTAGAAGAGCACGCCGTCGCCCGCTTCATGCAGCTCGACCGGTATAAGGGTCTTGGCGTTGCCCAGACTCACCCAGTCCGTGAAATTGCCGTTATTGTGATGCGCCTTCACGCGCGCGTAGTAGAACCTGTCGCTGCTCAGGCCAGTGAAGGTGGCGCCGGGCCCCGCGGCGGGCGCCGTGGCCAGAACGACCTGGTCCGTGACGCCGGCGTTGAAATCGGACGCGGTGGATATCTGCACCGTGTAGCGGGTGAGGCCCAGGGGATTGGAGTTCGCCCCCCAGGAAAGCGTGAAGCCTCCGTCCGTCACATTGCCGAAAGGGCTGCCGGGGGCCGCGGGGGTATTGGCCAGCGTGGAAGTGGCCGGATATACGGCCCAGGCGCTTTCGTCCCCGGGGCCGCCGGCCTTGACGAAGAGATAGTAGGTGGTATTGAGCGCCAGCGCGGGGCTAAAAACCTCGGCCGAAGCGGCCGCCGTGACGCTGGAGGCGTAAACGGGCGAGGGAGGCACCCCGGAGTTGACGGAGGCGGCCAGCGTATAGCCGGTCGCACCCGGCACCAGCGACCAGGCGGCCGTTATGGAGTAAGTGGAGACCAGCGTCACCGGCTGCGGAACCGGGGCGGCAAGCCCGGAAGTGCGCGTGGAACCGAGCTGAGCGTAATCGCTCGCGGTCCCGTTATGGTTGACGGCCCGCACGCGGAAATAATAGTCGCGGTTGGACAACAGGCCTGAGAAGGCATAGGAATAACCCGCCGCCGGCCTGGTGGAGGCCGTCTGGCCGGCCGCCCCCGCGTTGAAGTCCGCCGCCGTGGAGACCTGCGCCTGGTAAAGCGTGCCGGCCGGGTTGGAATTGGCGGCCCAGGCCGCCGTGAAGCCGCCCGAGGTAACGGCGCTGAAAGTGGAGACGGTCGTGAGCGGGACCGCGGCCAGCGTGGCCGTGGCGGCCGGCCCGGCCCAGGCGGTGAGCACGCCGTTGCGGTTCACCCCCGCCAGCAGAAAATAGCGCGTGGAATTCGGGGTCAGCGCGGCGGTGCCGAGCTGGAGGTTGTAGGTGTCCGAACTGCTTACCGCCGCGCCGCCGGGCGCGAGCGGATCGGGGGCGGTGGAGACCAGGACCCGGTACAGCGTGCCGGGATCGCGATTGCCATTGGGCGACCAGTCAAGGCGCAGGGAGCCGGTGGAGACCGCGCCGAAACCGGCTATGGCCGGCGGGTAGGCCAGCAGCGTGGCCGTGCCGGCCGGCGCGCTGTAAGCCGTGACTATCCCGCTCACGCCCAAAGCGGCGGCGCGGAAATAATAGGTGGTGTCGGCGGACAGTCCCGCCGTGGTCAGGTGGAGGTTATAGGTCTCGGAACTGGTCGCGACGGCCCCTCCGGGCGCGGCCGGGTCCGGGGCCGTGGAAACAAGCACACGGTAAAGCGTGCCGGGGTTCCTGTTGCCGTTGCGCGTCCAGTTGAAGGTGAGCGCGGCGGCCTCCACGCCCGTGAAGCCGGCGAAGACCGGGATATTGGCGGGCGTGGCGGTGGCCTGCGCCGCCGTGTAGGCGGTGAGGACCCCGTCCTTGTTCACGCCGGCGGCCCTGAAGTAATAGGTGGTATCCGCCGAGAGGCCGGCGGTGGCCAGGGAAACATTGTAGGTGTCTGAAGAACTGTAGGCGGCCGCGCCGGGTGAGAGCGGGTCCGGCGCGGTGGAGACCAGCACGCGGTAAAGCGCGCCGGGCGGATTGCCGCCGCCGGTGAAATTGAACCGGGCCGTATCCGCCGCCACCCCGGAGAAGGACCCGAACACCGGCGCGAATTCCAGCAGCGTGGCGCGGGCCGGGAAAGCGAACCAGTCGCCGGAAGTGCCGGACTTGTTGGCGCGGGCGAAGAGATAATAGACCGTGTCGGCCTGGAGCCCTTCCAGCCAGGCGGAATTGAGGTCCCCTTGCGTGTCGCTGGAAACCGCCAGGGAGACGGGCGGATTGTCCGGCGAGAGCGAGGCCGCCAGCGTATAGCCGGTGGCGCCGGCCACCAGCGACCAGGTCGCGGCCAGCGAGGTCACGTGCACCGCCGTTATCTCGCCCGAGGCCGGGCTGCCGATGGAGCCGGGCGCCAGCGTGGCCTGGCCGAACGGCGGAGCGCTCCAGGCGGTGCGCACCCCGTTATTGTTCACCGCCGCCGCCCTGAAATAGTAAGCCGTGCTGGGCGGCAGGCCCGGCGCGCTCAGGTAAAGGTTGTAAGTGTCGGAGCTGGTCACGGCCGCGCCGCCCGGCGAGAGCGGGTCCGGCGCCGTGGACACCAGCACCCGGTAAAGCGTGCCGGGATCGCGGTTGCCGGCGGCCGTCCAGTTGAGCTGTATGAAGTCCTCGGTAACGCCCGTGGCATAGAGGCCGGCGGGGACATTGGCCAGCGTGGAGGTGCCCGCGACCGCACTGTACGCGGTCAGGACGCCGTTCCTGTTGACGCCGGCCGCGCGGAAATAATAGGTGACGTTCGCCGAGAGACCCGCCGAACTGAGCCAGGTATTGTAGGTCAACGAACTGACCGCCACCGCCCCGCCCGGATCCAGCGGGTCCGCCGCCGTGGACGAGATCACCCGGTAGAGCGTGCCGGGCGCGTTCCCGTTATGGCTCCAGTTGAACTGAATGGCGGTCTCGGCGACGCCGCTGAAAGACAGCGGCGCGGGCGCGAAAGCCAGCAGCGTGGCCGTGCCCGCCGCGGCCGTGTAG
>CAZVWK010000070.1:0-11819 GCA_964631475.1 uncultured Elusimicrobiaceae bacterium
ATTTTAGATGAGTTGACGAGCCCCAGTTGGGGAACATTTTAGATGAGTTGAAGCGCGGGATTTACATTAAAAAATCCTATATGGTAGGATAAAAAGGGGTTCAAGACCGTTATTCTGGAGCTGAAAATGAGGTTTACCGCCATAGTCCTTTCAGCGCTGTTTTTGCCGGCGCACTGCTCCTTCGCCCAGACCGCGGAGGAAGTCGGCAGGGAGATCCTGACCGCCTATAAAAAGAGGGACCTCGAAGGCGTCAGGCGGCACATGCCTTCCGTGCTGGCGATGACGGTGGATAAGAATTTTTTCAAGGACAAGGCTATAAAGTCGGAGGTAATCGGTCTCCGGCGCTGGGACGGCAAGGTGCGGGAAGTGCGCTATTTCGCCACCAAGGCGGGGGTAACGGCCTCGGTCTATTACGACGAGGACGCGGACCCGGCCAGGATCCGGGTCTTCCATCTCAACAAGGCCGGTGACACCTGGAAACAGGCGCTGGCCTCCTTCCTCGTGGTGGAGAAGGAGAAGTTCTCGGCCTACGGCGAGAAGGAGCCTTCCGCCAAGGCCGCCGCCAGGGCGGTCGCGTCCCAGCCGGCAGCGTCACAGCCGGCCATAGTCCAGGGAGCGCCGCAGGACGCCCCGAACAAGGGCTATGTGATAGAGATGGCTGACGGTACGGTAGTCAAAGACCCCACGGTCGCGCAGTTGCAGAAGGCCTTCGGCGCGCTGGGAGAGGAGAATTTCTTCATAACCCTGAATTCCCCGGACGGCTTCATGACGGCCTCCCGCTCGGGCGCGGCTTATGACGTGGAGTACAAGGACGAGCAGGGTCAGTTCGCGGCGGTGGACGAGATGAACGCGGAGAAGGCCTTTGAGCTTTTCGGCGCTTATATGAAGAGGGAGAGGGCCTGGAAAACCAGGGCCAGGTGGCGTCCCTTCGACTGAACGGCCGCGACGAGTGAAAGAAAGGGCCCCCGCGGAAGCGGGGGCCCTTTCTTTTTGCCTGTCAGATTCTGGCTTTGCGCAGCGTTATCACCGGGACTTCGGCCGGGGCCAGAAGCCTCATCGGCGGCCCCCAGGTACCCGCGCCCGAGGTGACGTAGAAGACCGAATCCTTCAGCCTGTATGTCCCGTAGAAGTACCTGTGGGCCATGCGCGTGAAGAAGTGGAAAGGGAAGATCTGTCCCCGGTGCGTGTGGCCGGAGAGCGTCAGGAACCGGCCTTTCCTAGCGATGACATCGTAGAGCAGCGGCTGATGGCTGAGCACCAGCGCGAACGGCTCGTCCCGCAGGGGCGCCAAGACCCGCTCCACGTCGGCCTCTTCCAGCCCGGCCGTCCTTATGTCGTCGAGCCCCGCTATCTTCAGCCCGCCCGCCTCCGCCGTGGAGTTGCGCAGCAGCTTTATTCCCATGTCCTCATAGCAGCCGACGGAGCGGTCCAGGCCGTAGTAATACTCGTGGTTGCCCAGGGACCCGAACATGCCCAGTCGCGGTTTCAGGATGGCCACCGCGCGTTCGAGCTCGGCCTCGCACCTGATGCCCGGGTCGACCAGGTCGCCTGTAAAAAGGACCAGGTCGGGCTCTTCGGCCGCGATTTTCTCCGCGGCGCCACGGAATTTCACCAGCTGGTAGCCGGAGTCCACGTGCATGTCGGAGATCTGGGCTATTTTCAGCCCGTCCAGTCGGTCGGGCAGGCCTGGCACTGCCAGGTCGAAGCTCTTTATATCGGGCGTCCTGAACCCGTTGTAAAGGGATACGGCGGTCAGGGCCGCCATGACCGCGCAGAAAGCCCGCGGGGCCCACGGGGGCAGGGAGCGCGAGGCGGCGGAGAGCCCGAGCCTGAGCGCGTCGTAGAAGAGGAACCCCATTCCCCAGAAGAAGATGACCCCCATCCATACGAAGGCGGCGGTGTAGAGGTGTTCTAGCGGGGCGTTGACCACGCGGCGCACGAACATGGAGGCGGGGGAGAGCAGCGCCAGGCAGAGCAGCGAGAGGCGAAGCGTTGCCGCCAGCTGCGGGGCGAAGTTCCTCGCCAACCAGCCGGCCGCGTACAAATGCAGCCAGACATAGAAGGCCATCATCAGGGCGAAAACGAGGAGAAAGGCCGGTTTCATCGGTTATATTATATTAACCCTTGACCACGCAGAGGGGCCGGAGCCTGGCGACGAGTTTAGCCAGCCCGGCTCCCTCTACGACCCGGACGACCAGCCCCGCGTCCTTGTAAGCCTCCGGCATCTCTTCGCCCAGCGTGCCGCGCGCCGCGGCCATGACCGACACCCCTTTGCCCTCCAGTTCCCGGACTATATCGCGTCCCCGCGCCAGCCGCGAGGCCTCGCCGCGCGACATCAGCCGTCCCGCGCCGTGGCAGACCGAGCCGAAGGTCTCGTCCATCGCGCCGGAGCCGGCCAGGACATAGGAACTTCTGCCCATGTCCCCCGGGATTATTACCGGCTGTCCGGCCGCGCGGTACTCCGCCGGCACTTCCGGGTGGCCGGGAGGGAAGGCGCGCGTGGCGCCCTTGCGGTGCACCATCAGCTTTTCCGGCCGCCCCCCGGCGCCGTGTTCCTCGACTTTGGCGATATTGTGCGCCACGTCGTAGACCAGTCGCAGGCCCAGTTCCCGCGGGGAGAGCTTAAGCGCGGCGGCCAGGGCTTTCCCGGCCGACCAGCCCAGGGCCTGCCGGTTGGCCCAGGCGTAGTTGGCGGCCGCGCGCATGGCGGCCAGGTAGCGCTCCGCCTCCGGGCTGGAGCAGGGGGCGCAGGCCAGTTCCCTGTCGGGCAGGACTATCCCGTAACGTCGGGCGGCCGCCAGCATCTCGTCGATGGAATCGGCGCAGACCTGGTGGCCCAGGCCGCGCGAGCCGGAATGTATCATGACTGCCGCCAGTCCCTTCTCCAGGCCGAAAGCCGCGGCCGCGGCGGGATCGAGTATCTCAGCGACCGCCTGTATCTCGACGAAATGATTGCCAGAGCCCAGCGTGCCGAGCTGGCCGCGGCCCCGCTCGAGGGCGCGGCGGCTGAGCGCGCCGCAGTCGGCTCCGTCCAGCCGGCCGCCCGACTCGCAGCGTTCCAGGTCGCCCGGCTCTCCCAGGCCCCGCTCTACGGCCCAGCGGGCTCCCCTCTCCGCGACGGCCTTCTCGTCGGACTTTGAAAGGCGCATGGCGCTTTCGGACCCTACGCCGGCCGGTATGGCGGCGAAAAGGGCGGCGGCCGCGGCGTCCCGGTCCCGGAGTATCAGCGCCGCCGGCAGGGCCGTGGTCAGAAGGCGGACGCCGCAGTTTATATCGTAGCCGACGCCGCCCGGAGAGACCACGCCGTCGGAGAGGCCGAAGGCGGCGACGCCGCCTATCGGGAAGCCGTAGCCGGCGTGCGCGTCGGGCATGACCAGGGCGGCGCGCCTTATGCCGGGCAGGCAGGCCGTGTCGGCCGCCTGCCGTAGGACCTTGTCGTCCAGCGTCCGCTCTATCGCCAGGTCGGCGTAGATGACAGCGGGTACGGACATGCCGGGCGCGGAACCGGCCGGCAGTTCCAGCCGCCATCCGTCCGTCCGGCGCAGCTGCTCCTTCATAGGTCGAGCGTCGCCCTTATTTCCCAGCCGCAGGGCGCGGGCCCGGCCTTGAGCTCGTGGTAGGTGGCGGCCTTGGGCATCGTTTTCCTGGTATGCTTCTTCGAGGTGAAGCGTTCGCCCAGTATTACCGCGCTGAGCCGGTGTTCGCCGGCGGAAAAGGAATAGCGGGCGTCGCAGGCGGCGCCGAGGAAGCGTTCCTGCTCGGCGCGGTGTATGAGTTCGTTGAGGAATTTTACCGTCAGCGTCTCCAGCGTGGCGGCCCGCAAGGCCAGGGAGAGCCCTTTTGAGGGAGAGACCAGCGAAGTGTCGGTCAGCAGCGAATAAAATCCTTCGGCGAGTGCCGAGAAAGCCGCGTGGACGTCCGGTCCCCAGGCTTTGATCCCCGCTTCGCCCGAGGAGTCGATGAGTTCGAAAGGCATTCTTCAGGCCGAAAGCCCGGCCAGTTCGTCCAGAGCGCCGCTTATGGCTCCCGCGTCCAGCGCCGAATCCAGGTCGTTGGCCGGCATGAAGGCGCGGGCCTCCCCTTTTTTCGCCTCTATCCGCTGGTAGCCGCGCTCGAGCAGCAGCCGGACCGCGGCCCGGCGGCGGCCGTCGGAGAAGAAGGAGGCGAAGGCCACCGCCTCCGGCGAGGTGGAGAGGAACTCCTCGTCGAAAGCCTTGTCGCCGGTCTCGGCTTTTTTTATGAAGGCGGCCAGCAGGCCGGCCAGCGGTCCGGGCCTCTGTATCTCAAAGGAGACAGGCAGCAGGCTGTCGATGACCAGCTTGAGTACCGGCGGAGAATTTTTGCCGCCCGAGACCACCTCGACCCTGAATTTCCTGCCGCCTTTGACTCCTTCGAGCCTGGGCCCCATGAAGCCGGAGACCGCCTGGGCGCCCAGGAAAGGAGCTATCTCGCGCAGCTTGCTGAGCCGTTTGCGCATGGCCAGCTTGCCTATCAAGTAGGCTATAGCTATGATGGCCCCGTAGGCCAGCACCCAGAAGTATTTCATCAGCCCGGAGGGGTCGAAACCGTCGGTCATGAAGCGCCCTTTTCAGCACCTGTCGAAGAAGTCGTTGCCCTTGTCGTCTACCAGTATGAAGGCCGGGAAGTCCTCGGCCTCTATCGCCCAGACCGCCTCCATGCCAAGTTCAGGGTAGTCGAGGGTCTCGACTTTGCGTATATTACGCTCGGCCAGCAGCGCGGCCGGGCCGCCCGGCGAGCCCAGGTAGAAGCCGCCGTATTTTTTGCAGGACCCGGTCACGGCTTTCGAGCGGTTGCCTTTGGCTATCATGACCAGCGAGGCGCCGCGCGACTGCAGCAGGTCCGCGTAGGAATCCATGCGTCCGGCGGTGGTGGGGCCGAAGGAGCCGGAAGGCTTGCCGGCCGGCGTCTTGGCCGGCCCGGCGTAATAGACCGGGTGCCTGAGCAGATAGTCCGGCAGGGGTTTGCCGGCGTCGAGCAGTTCCTTGAACTTGGCGTGCGCTATGTCGCGCGCGACCACTATCCGGCCGTTAAGCGAAAGACGGGTGCCGACGGGGTGCTTCGCGAGCCGCGCCCTTATCTCGTCCATAGGCCGGTTCAGGTCTACGGAGACGCAGGAGGAGCAGGACGAGAAGTTGGCGCGGATATCGGCGGGAATGAGCCGGCCGGGGTCCCGGTCCATCTCCTCCAGCCAGACGCCCTCCTTGTCGATGCGGGCCAGTATGTTCCGGTCGGCGGAGCAGGACACGCCCATGCCTACGGGGCAGGAGGCGCCGTGCCGCGGCAGCCGCACGACGCGTATGTCGTGGGCGAAATACTTGCCGCCGAACTGCGCGCCGAAGCCCAGTTTCCCCGCCGCCTTGAGCAGCCTGGCTTCGAGTTCCCGGTCGCGGAAGCCCCGGCCCAGGCCGTCGCCGGATTCCGGCAGGCCGTCGAGGTAGCCCGTCGAAGCCAGCTTCACGGTCTTGAGGCACATCTCGGCGGAGGTGCCGCCCACGACGAAAGCGATATGATAGGGGGGGCAGGCCGCCGTACCGAGCGACTTCATCTTTTCGACCAGGAACTTTTCCAGCGACTCAGGGTTGAGCAGCGCTTTGGTCTCCTGCCAGAGCATGGTCTTGTTGGCCGAGCCGCCGCCCTTGGCGATGAAGAGGAATTCGTAGGCGTTGCCTGGCACGGCGTAGATGTCCACCTGCGCGGGCAGGTTGTCGCCGGTGTTCTTCTCGGCGTACATGTCCAGCGGCGCCGTCTGGGAATAGCGCAGGTTCTCGCCGGTATAGGCCTCCCAGATGCCCTGCGAGATGAAATGGGCGTCGTATACCCCGGTGCGGACGTTCTCGCCCTTCTTGGCCACCACGGTGGCGGTGCCGGTGTCCTGGCAGAAAGGCAGCTCGAAGCGGGCCGAGATGGCGGCGTTCTCGAGCAGGCACCAGGCCATGAACTTGTCGTTCTCGGAAGCCTCTGGATCGGAGAAGATCTTCGCGACCTGCTCCTGGTGGGCGGGGCGGAGAAGGAAAGAGGCGTCCCGGAAGGCCTCGCGCGCCAGCAGGGCCAGCGTCTCCGGGGCCACCTCGACCGTCTCGTGGCCCGGCTCGCCGGATACCTTCAGGCCTTCCTTCGTGAGCAGCCGGTACTTGACGTCGGGCTTCCTGAGCTGGAATATTTCTCGGTAGACGAACTCGGGCATGGTCTCTCCTGGTCCGGCGGCCCCTCACCGCCGGCGGTCAGCGCTTCGAGAGGAAGTTGGCCAGCAGGAACTCGCGGTTCATGCGGGCGATATTGGCCACCTTCACTTCCTTGGGGCAGACGGCCTCGCACTCGTACTCGTTGGTGCAGTTGCCGAAGCCCTCGGCGTCCATCGCTTCGACCATGTCCAGCGCGCGCTTCGCTTTCTCCGGCTTGCCCTGCGGCAGCAGCGCCAACTGGGAGATTTTGGCGCCGGTGAAGAGCATGGCCGCGCCGTTGGGGCAGGCGGCTACGCAGGCGCCGCAGCCGATGCAGGCGGCCGCGTCCATCGCCTCCTCGGCGTCGTCCTTGTCCACGGGCAGCGAGTTGGCGTCGGGCGCGGCCCCGGTATTGACCGAAACGTAGCCGCCGGCCGCCATTATGCGTTCCAGCGACGAGCGGTCCACTACGAGGTCCCTGAGCACCGGGAAAGACTTCACCCGCCAGGGCTCGACGGTGACGATGTCCCCGTCCCTGAAGCGCCGCATGTGCAGCTGGCAGACGGTCGAATGCTCGTCCGGGCCGTGCACGTCGCCGTTGACGACGAGGCCGCAGCAGCCGCAGATTCCCTCGCGGCAGTCGCTGTCGAAGGCGATGGGGCTCTCGCCGCGCTTTACGAGGTCCTCGTTGAGCACGTCGAGCATCTCGAGGAAGGACATGTCGGGGTCCACGCCGTCCACCTTGTAGGACTCCATGCGGCCTTGTTCGCCGGGGCCGGCCTGGCGCCAGGCGCGCACCGTCACTCCGAATTTTTTGTCGCTCATAATCGGTCTCCGTTACTTGTAGCTGCGCTCGCTGGGCTTGATATGCTCGAACTCCAATACTTCCTTGTCGAGCAGCGGGGCCTTGCCCTCGCCGGCGTGCTCCCAGACCGCGGCGTGGGAGAAGCCCGCGTCGTCGCGCTTCGCCTCGCCCTCCGGGGTGCAGGACTCCTCGCGGAAATGGCCGCCGCAGGACTCACGGCGCTCCAGCGCGTCGCGCACCAGCAGCTCCGCGAAGTCTATGAAGTCCTCCACCCGCGCGGCCCGCTCCAGCGTCTGGTTGAGCTCCTCCGCTCCGCCGCCGACGGCCAGGTTCTCGCGGAACTCCTCGCGTATCCCGGGGATCTTGACCAGCGCGCGCTTGAGGCTGGCCTCTGTGCGGGCCATGCCGCATTCGTTCCACATGACGCTGCCGAGCTCGCGGTGAAGCTCGGACGGCGGTTTCTTGCCCTTGGAAGAGAGCAGGCGCTTGAAGCGCGCTTCGGCCTCGCCGGCGGCCCGGCCGAACTCCGGGTCCGAGTCCGCGGCGGCCTCCAGCCTGCTGCCCGCCAGGTAGCCGCCCAGCGTGTACGGGATGATGAAGAAGCCGTCCGCCAGGCCCTGCATCAGGGCGCTGGCTCCCAGCCGGTTGGCGCCGTGGTCGGAGAAGTTGGCCTCGCCCATGGCGAACAGGCCCGGCACCGTGGTCATCAGGTCGTAGTCCACCCAGAGCCCGCCCATCGTGTAATGCGGCGCCGGGTAGATGCGCATGGGCACCTTGTAGCCGTTCTCGTCGGTGATCTGGTGGTACATGTCGAAGAGGTTGCCGTATTCAGCCCTTATCTTGTCCTCTCCCTTGCGCGCTATGGAGTCGCGGAAGTCGAGGTAGACGGACTGGCCCGTGGGGCCGACGCCCTTGCCCGCGTCCACCTCGGTCTTGGCGGCGCGGCTGGCTATGTCGCGCGGCACCAGGTTGCCGAAGGCGGGGTAGCGGCGTTCGAGGAAATAGTCCCTCTCCTCCTCGGGTATCGAGCCCGCGGAGCGCCTGTCGCCCTTGTTCTTGGGCACCCAGACGCGCCCGTCGTTGCGCAGCGACTCGCTCATCAGCGTCAGCTTGCTCTGGTGGTCGCCCGAGCGCGGTATGCAGGTCGGGTGTATCTGCGTGAAGCAGGGATTGGCGAAGCCGGCGCCTTTCTTGTACGCGGTCCAGGCCGCCGAGACATTGCAGGTCGCGGCGTTGGTTGACAGGTAGAAGACGTTCGAATAGCCGCCGGTGCAGAGCAGGACGGCGTGGCCGGCGTGGCTTTCTAGTTTCCCCGTGACCAGGTCGCGGGCGATTATGCCGCGCGCGCGGCCGTTCTTTATCACGAGCTCGGTCATCTCCCGGCGCGGGAACACTTTCACCGTGCCGGCGGCGACCTGCCGCATCATGGCGGAGTAGGCGCCCAGCAGCAGCTGCTGGCCTGTCTGCCCTCTCGCGTAGAAGGTGCGCATCAGCTGCGCGCCGCCGAAGGAGCGGTTGGACAGCAGGCCGCCGTACTCGCGGGCGAAGGGCACGCCGAGCGCGACGCAGTGGTCGATTATCCCGTTGGAGACCTGGGCCAGGCGGTAGACGTTGGCCTCGCGGGCGCGGTAGTCGCCGCCCTTGACCGTGTCGTGGAACAGCCGCCAGACCGAGTCGCCGTCGTTGGGATAGTTCTTGGCCGCGTTGATGCCGCCCTGCGCCGCTATCGAGTGCGCGCGGCGGGGTGAGTCGTGCATTGTGAAGACCTTTACGTTGTAGCCCAGCTCGCCGAGGGAGGCGGCCGCCCCGGCGCCCGCCAGGCCGCTGCCGACGACGATGCTGTCGAATTTGCGCTTGTTGTTGGGGTTGACCAGCTTAAGGTCGAAGCGGTGCTTGTCCCATTTTTTCTCTATCGGACCGGAAGGTATCTTGGCGTCGAGTTTCATGTTATCTGGCCTCCGTCGCGGCGACCTGGTAATGGCGCTCGACCTTCCTGTGGTCGAGTTCGAGCAGGAAATAGACCGAGATCATGGCGAAGCCCGTCATGGCCAGGGCGAAAAGCAGGCCTCCGAGCTTTATGAAGGGCGTGTATTTCGGGTGGCTGAGGCCGAGCGTCTGGAAAGAACTCTGCATGCCGTGGCTCAGGTGCAGGACCAGCGCCAGCGCGCCGGCCACGTAGAAAGACACGAAGACCGGGTCGCGGAAGGCGTCGGTTACCATCCGGTAGAAGCCTACGGAATGATCGCCGAAGCGGAAGTCAATTATGTGGTAGACCAGGAAGGCAAGCATTACAGCCGCCGTGTAGAGCATGGTGGCCGAACCGACGGTGCGTCCGCCCTGCCATCGGCGCTCCTCGTAGCCCGAGGGGGCGTTGCGCCAGTCCTCCCAGCGCACCCAGGCCGCGGTCGCGATGTGCAGCAGGAAGAGCCCGGCCAGGCCCAACTCGGCGTAGAGGATGAGCGGGTTGGCCAGCAGCAGCGCGACATAGCCGTTATAGGCCGCCTCTCCTTTGAGCAGCAGCAGGTTGCCCGCCAGGTGCACCAGGATGAAGGCTCCCAGCGCCAGGCCCGTGACGGCCATGACAAACTTCCTGCCTATAGAGGTGAAGATAACCCGTCTAGCGAATCCAATGTCCATTTTTCGGCTCCGTACCGGATGTCCGGCGTTTGTGGGATTCAAAAATAATATAAATATCGCGTTGCCTTGGCAAGACCGCCCGGCCGGCGGCGCGCGGGCGGATTTCGCTTGAAGCGCGAATCTGATATATAATATGGGGGGGACCCCATAGATCCGATAATGTGCTCAGGTTTCCGCGGAGGATACGATGAAGAGTTTTAATTTCTGCGCCCTCATGCTCGCAGTCCTGCTGGCCGCCCCGGCGGGCGCCTACGACAAGATAGAGTTCAAGGGCCAGATACTGAATCCCATGCTGACCAAGCCCTCCGGGCTTGCTTCCGACGGCGTCCGCGTTTACGTGGCCGACGCCAAGGCCAATGCCGTCCTGGTTTTCGAGGCCGCGGACGGAAAGTTCGTGAAGAAGTCGGACGCGCAGCTTAAAGCCCCGGCGGGCCTGGCGATAGGCGCCGACCGCCTCTATATAGCCGATTCTGGCAACTCCAGGATAAGCGTGACCGACCTCGACGGCAAGTACCTGTGGTCCTTCTCCGGCAAGGGGACCTCTCCCGGCCAGCTCAGCGCGCCCCAGGCGCTGGTTTTCGGGCCCGACGAGCGGCTCTACGTCGCCAATACCGGCGCCTCCACGATAGAGGTTTTCAACGCCGACGGCATTTATCTCTACGGCTTCCCGGCCAAGCGTAACGACGGGATAACGAAGGTCCGGCCTTCGGCCATCGCGATGGATATCGCGGGCAATATCTTCGTCTCCGACGGCAAGTCCCTGCTCCAGCGCTATGACAGGGCGGGCAAGCTGCTGCGCGAGCAGGAGATAGCCAATAACGGCCTGGCCCTGCACCCCGGCGGCATCCTCTACGTGGTCAACGCCAAAGAGGGCAAGGTGCGCGAGCTGGCCTATGACGGCTCGGTGCTGGGCACCTTCGGCACCAGGGGCAAGGGGCGTACCGAGTTCCAGAACCTCTGTGGGGCCGCCACCGACCCGGCGGGGGTGCTCTATCTCTGCGACGACGGCAACAAAAAGGTCACCTATATCCGCCTGGAAGGCACCAAGGGGGAGGAGGGGCTCAAGCCCGCCCCGCTCCTGGCCCGCTTCACCGTGCGCGGCCCCTCTGACAAGGCGGCCTTCAAGAGCGACGTGCTGGCCGTGCGGCCGGACGGTTCGATGGTCGCGCACATGCCCGACACCAGGGAACTGGTGCTCATAGAGAAAGGCGTCAGGAAGACGGTGGCTTCTATGGGCAAACTGCCCGGCCAGGTCAGGGCGCCCAGGGGCGTCTTCGCCGCCGCCGACGGCAGGTTCTTCGTCGCGGACACCGGCAACGACCGCGTCCAGATCTTCAAGGCCGACGGGTCATTCGACTTCGAGTTCGGCGGCCCGGGTTCCGGGGAGGGCAAGTTCAAGGCCCCGACCGGCCTGACCGTGAACCGCAACTCCAACGTCTACATCGCCGACTCCCGCAATAAGCGCGTCCAGGCCTTCAACCAGGACGGGATATTCCTGTTCGCCATAGGCCCGCGGCTGGGCGGCCTGTCGCTTATTAATCCCGTAGGCGTCGCGTCCGACGAGAAGAACAATCTCTATATCCTCGACGCGGGACTTAAGAAGGTCATAGTGACCGACCAGAGCGGCAGGTTCCTCTCGGTCTGGGACGACTCGGGAGCGCTCTCGGCCCCGGCCTCCCTGGTTTACGACGGGAAGGGATTCTTCTATATCCTCGACAGGGGCGCCTACAGCGTCAAAATCTTCGACGCCGCCGGGCGCTTCCAGGCTTCTTTCTTCTCCCGCGGCGCGGGCGACAGGGAACTCAGCGATCCCCAGTTCCTGGCCTACGGCGGCGGCAAGATATACATAGCCGACGCCGGCGCCGCCAGGATCGCCGCCTTCGACATCGCCTATATCCCGGAGGCGCCGGCCGGCTTCACCGCCGCGGCCGGCCCCAAGGGGGTAAACCTTTCCTGGAAGCCCGTCGCTAACGACCGGGTCAAGGGCTACAAGGTCTTCCGGGCGCCCGCCGGGGGAGGCAAATGGGCCGAGCTGGCCTATACCGAGACCACTTATTACGAGGACGCCTCGGCCGAGGCCGGGACGACGTACCTCTACCGCACGGCGGCCGTGTCGGAGGCGGGCTTCGCCGGCGAGTACACCGGGTGCGAGACGGTCACGGCCGGCGCCGGCGGCGCCGCCGCGTCCAGGCCGG
>CAZVWK010000071.1:0-11693 GCA_964631475.1 uncultured Elusimicrobiaceae bacterium
CGAAGCGATGACCGTGTAAATCCGCGCCACGCTGCCGTTGGTGATGAACTGCTTGGTGCCGTTGAGGATGTACTTGCCCCCGCCGGGCGAGGAGGAATCCCCTTCCTTGCGCGCCGTGGTCTGTATGGCGGTAGCGTCGGAACCGGCGCCGGCCTCGGTCAGGCAGAAGGCGGCGAGCCGGCGGCCGCTGGCTATCTCGGGCAGGTACTTCTTCTTCTGCTCCTCGGAGCCGCTGATCAGTATCGGCAGGGCGCCCAGCGCGCTGCTGGCGTAGCCCAGGGCTATGGCGCCGCAGGCGCGCGAGAGCTCCTCTGTGACGACGCACATGTCCAAGATGCCGCCGCCGAGCCCGCCGTACTGCTCGGGGATATAGATGCCGAACAGGTCGCTCTCGGCCAGCACTTTCATTATCGGCCAGGCGAATTCCTCGCTCTCGTCGTACCGGGCCGCGACGGGGGCTATCTTCTCGCGGGCTATCCTGCGGGCGAGGTCGCGTACCATTACCTGCTGTTCGTTGAGGAAGTAATCCATGGGTTCGGCTCCTTGATCGGTGGAAGTGGCTGACTATGATACTAAAAACGCGTTTATGACCCGAAACTACCGCAGGTCCAGGACGTCCATAAGGCCGGGGCCGTAGGAGAGGATGGAGAGCTTCGGGTAAGGATAGACCTTCGACAGCGCGCCTATTTTTTTGAGGAACGAGGCGGCCTCGCCCTTTATGTCGGAAAGGCGCCGCGGGTTGTCGGCGCCCTGGTAGAGGTCGATATGGGTTATCGCCAGCCGGGTTGCGGAATTGATGGCTATGGCCCGCCGGGCCAGCGCGTCCTCGAAGGCGCCGATGCGGCGCAGCCGGCCGCTGACAGAGCCCACCTCGCGGCCCTTGGTGTGGTGGACATTGAGCGCGGCCTTGTCTTTCATCTCGGCGGCCAGCGGGCCGGGGCCGACGCGGCTGACATAAGGCTTGAAGATGGCGTAGACGTCGCGCACGTACTTTGGACCGAGGCCGGCCTCGGCGAGGAAGGTGGAGGCGGTGGTGTCGCGCGAGGTGACATAGGGGTATTCGCCGTGCAGCAGCGAGAGCTTCATGCCCTGCGTGCCCTCGACGATGACGCCGTCGCCGGCGGCCAGCGCCTTGTTGAGCAGTTCCGGAACGGGCTGTATCCAGCGGCGCAGCCGCGGCTCGTTCTTGGCGAACTTTATCTTCTTGCGGTCTATGCGCTCGCGCACGGCGGTGCCCAGGCCCGTGCCGACGCTGCCTATGGATTTCATCATGCGCGCGTCGCCGCGCTCGGCGGCGGTCTGGCGCGGCTCTATCACGACGGCGTTGGGGTCTATGATGATGCGGCCGGCGGTGGCGGTCAGCGCTATCTCTTTGAGCAGCCAGTCGGTGATGATGTAAGTGCCGGCGCCGAGGACTAGTTTCGTGCGGGGGTTGACGAAGCCGGCGGGTATGGACTTGAGAGCGTATATCTTCCCCTTATGGAAGACGGTGTGCCCGGCGTTGGGGCCGCCCACCTTCACCGCGTAGCGGTAATCGCCCCCATGCGCCAGGTAGGCGCAGATCTTGCCCTTTCCCTCGTCACCGCCCTGACCGCCCGCAATTATGTCTACCGGCATGAGCTCTCCTTATTTCCCGCGGGCCAGCCGCGCGGCAAGGCCCGTATAGGGTTTGGATAACAAAGTTTTGAGTTCCGCCTTCACGGCCGGCCGGACCGGCAGTCCTTCGACGAAGGCGTGGAGTTCCGGGACGGTTATGGCGCGGCCGCGCGTGAGTTCTTTGAGCAGGGAGTAAGGGTCCTTAACCCCTTCGCGGCGCAGCACGGTCTGTATCGCCTCGGCGTAGACTTCCGGGTGGTCCGAAAGGGAAAGGGCGGCGGCGGCGCGGTTAACGCTTATGCGCGAGAACCCTTCCATTATCGACCGATAGGCGATAAGCGAATGGGCGAAGGCGACACCGTAGTTGCGTTCGACCGTAGAGTCGGAGAGGTCGCGCTGCAGCCGCGAGACCGGCAGCTTGGCCGCGAAGAAGCCGCAGAGCGCGTTGGCCGCGCCAAGATTGCCCTCGGCGTTCTCGAAATGTATGGGGTTCACTTTCTGCGGCATCGTCGACGAACCGACTTCCCCCGCCACCGCGCGCTGCACTATCAGCCCGTCGCTGATATAGCGCCAGATGTCCTGGCACATGCCGATGAGGATCGTGTTGGTCCGGTGCAGCGCGTCGAAAAGCTCGGCGACGGCGTCGTGCGGCTCTATCTGGGTGGTGAGCGGCGCGGCTTCGATCTTTATCTTAAGCCCCTTCGAAGCCGCGGCGGCGAAGCGGCGGGCGAAGGCCGGCCAGTCGGCGCGCGGGAAGGCGGCGAGATGGGCGTTATAGTTACCGACTGCGCCCGAGAGCTTGGCCTGCAGGCGTAGTCCGGCCAATTGCGCGCGCTGTCGCTCCAGCCGCGCGGCGAAGACGGCGAATTCCTTGCCGAAGGTGGTGCCGACGGCGGGCTGGCCGTGCGTGCGGGCCAGCAGCGGGTCGGCGGCGTGTCGGCGGGCCAGCCGGCGTAGCTCTGCGATGATATCGTCCAAGGCCGGCAGCAGGACGCGCTCCAGGCCCCGCGCCAGCATAAGCGCGTAGGCGAAACTGTTGACGTCCTCGGAGGTGAGGGCGAAATGGACATACTCGCGGTACCTGGCCAGGCCGGCGCGTTCCAGGCGTTCCCGTATGAAGCGTTCGCAGGCTTTCACGTCGTGGCGTGTCTCCCGTTCGATTGCTTTGACCCGGGCGGCGTCGGACGGGGAGGCGTTCCCGAGGCCCTCCAGCAGCTTTTTTCCCCCGACGGGAAGCGCCGGTATGCCGGTCCCGGGCAGGCCGCAGAGCAGGGAGAGGTATAGCGCCTCGACTTCAAGGCGGTGCTTTATAAGCGCTTCTTCGCTGAAGTAACGGGAGAGCGGGCGGGTGACCGCCGCGTAGCGCCCGTCCACCGGGCTTACGGAATCGAGTTCGGTCATTGAGACATGATATCAAAAGGCCGGGGAACCCCGCGAGAGCGATGGCGCGCGGCCTTAACGCCCCCGTCTTTATTCTATAATAGTATCGTAACATGCCCTTTGTACACTTTCCCTGCCGGCCAGCCGGCTATTCCAATCGGAGTTCGCGCGGATAAATAACTATGGACATAATGACTTTGATAGGGTTTTCCCTAGCGGCCGCCGTCATGACCTGGGGTATAGTCACTTCAGGTGTCGGCGACCTGTTCCTCAACGCCCACGGCATAGTCCTGGTCATAGGCGGCACTCTGGCGGCGACCATCGTAAATACCTCTTTTTCGGGCTTCATGAGCGGGGTGCGGTCCTTCGCGGTCATTTTCCGCAGCCCCGATTACCCCTCTATCGAAGACTGCGTGAAGGTCCTCGTTCAGCTTTCAGACACGGCGCATAAGCAGGGAGGCATAATGGCGCTGCAGAACGTCGACCCGGGTTTCGCAAGGGGCTTCCTGCGCCGGGCGGTCTCGGTCGCCATGGTCAGCGGCGAGTCCCGCGAGACGCGCGCTATACTCGAGGAAGAGGTGCGCCGGCGCCGCCTCGCCATCAACGAGGACTCCAACTTTTACCGCACGATGGCCGTGCTCTCCCCCATGTTCGGCCTGATAGGCACGCTCTTCGGCATAATCGAGACGCTGACCAATATAACGGACCCGACCGCCATAGGCCGCTCAATGGCCGTCGCCATCAGCTCGGCTTTCTACGGTATCGCGCTCTCCAACCTGCTCTTCGTGCCGGTCGCCAACAAGATACGCCTGCGCGCCATCGAGGAGACGGCCGGCCTGCAGCTCATAATCGAGGGCATCATGGACATCATGGCGGGCAAGACGCCGCACCTGGTCGAGATGCACCTGCGCGGCTACCTGACAGTCAACCAGGCCCGCCTGGCGAGGTCGGAGGCTTAAGGCGTTCCTATGGCCAGGTTCTACGAACGCGAGGACGAGCTGGAGAACGAGCTCAACCGGGGAGCGCTGTGGGCCATCACCTACGGCGACCTGATGAGCTACCTCATGATATTCTTCATGATTCTCTTCGCCTTCTACACTTCCAAGAACATCTCGGCCCAGTTCAGCATGCAGAGCCTGGAGGACACTTTCGGCAAAGATACCGAGACGACCTCGATGCTTTTCTCAAAGCACGGCATCCAGCAGATAGCCCAGGTGGAGATATCGGCCAACAAAATAAATATCAATTTCTCCGAACCGATACTCTTCGCCCCAGGCAGCGACATACTGAGGGAGCAGTCTAAGCCGCATCTCAAGCGCCTGGCCAAAGTGTTCAGCGATCTCCCGAACCCGATACAGATAGAGGGCCATACCGACGCCCGGCCGCTGGGCAAGGGCGCCATGTTCAGGTCCAACTGGGAACTTTCTGCGGCCCGGGCCTTCTCCGTGCTGAAGTTCATGGTGGAGCAGGGCGTGGCCCCGGAGAAGCTTTCCGCGGTAGGCTACGGCGAGTTCAAGCCGATAAAGTCCAATGAGACGCCGGAAGGCCGCTCCTCAAACAGGCGCATAGAGATAAATATCATACGCCACGAGATCTGAGCCGGCCATGAAACTTACCACCCGATTCTTCCTGATACTGCTGGGAATAGCCGTGTTCCCGCTGCTGGTCTCGGTCGGGTGGAACGTCTACCAGTACCGCGGCAGCATCGCGGGCGTATTCAGCCTCCATAGGACCGTCTCCTCCCTGGCCGCCTCCAATATGGAAGAGTGGCTGGCCAGCGTCAACCGCAGCCTCGCTTTTCTTTACACGGTAGAACACCCTCTCCAGAAAAAGAACATAGACGAGACGGCCCTCATAAAGGAAGCGGCCGCCGTGAACTCCGAGATCATGGCGCTGAGCTTCCTGGCTCCCGACGGCTCCGAGATATTCAAACTGCAGAGCGAGAACGTTAAAACCAAGGACCACCTTACTTCTTTGATTCCGGACCTGGCGGACAAGGCGCGGCAGGCCGGCAGCATACAGATGGGCGAGGTGATCTGCGCCGGGGGGCAGCCCTTCTTTCCCCTCGCCTACCCGCTGATAAACTCCCGCGTCGTCGTCTTCCACTTCTCGCTTGAGAAGCTCTGGACCAGGATGGGGGCGATGCGCACCGGCGAGAGCGGCCGCGTCATCATACTGGACAAGAAAGGCGTGCCGCTGCCGTGCCAGGGTATCGATCCCCGGACCATAGACTCCGAGGCCGTGCGCAAGGTTTTCAGGATGAGCGGCAAGATAGACCGTATGCCTTCGATGACAATAGACGGGGAGCGCTTCGCCGGCGCCCACGCCGCCACCGACAAGCTCCCTTGGGTGGCCGTGTCGCTGCAGAGCCACGACGAGATCTACGGAGCGCAGCGCCGTTCGATAATTCTGTTCTCCGTATTCACGCTCATCTCGGCGGTCACCACGGTCATAGTAGTGCTGCTGATCTCGCGCCGCATCATCGCCCCGATAAACAATATGGTCAACGGCGTCAAGAAGTTCCTCAAGGAGCAGCGGCTGGACAAGGCGATCCCGGCCGAGGGCTGGCCGGAACTAAAAAACCTGGTCGGCATCCTCAACCGCATGATGCTCGAGCTGCAGGCCTACCGCGCCTTCCAGCTCAAGCAGATAATGGAGGAGAAGAACAAGGCGCAGGCCCTGATAGACACGATCCCCGACGGCGTCCTCCTCCTCGACAACCGGGGCACGCTCATCTACTCCAACCAGCTCGCCCTGACTCTCCTGGGCCTCGGACGCGGCCCTTCGGGGGCGGTGCTGCCCAAGTCCATACGCAGCGACGCTTTCCGGGAGAAGTTCCAGTCCCTGCTGGCTTCCACGGAGAAATACGCGCGCGACGAGGTGGAGGCCCCGCTGGAGGGCAGCTCTCCCCCGGTGATAAAGAATTACCGCGTCTTGGCGGCGCAGTTCATGCAGGCCACGCTCAAGCGGCCCGGCCGCGTTATCATCATCCGGGACATTACCAACGAGAAGGAGCTGGAGAAGGCAAAGGAAGACTTCTTCCACATGATCACGCACGACATGCGCGCGCCCCTCTCCACCATACAGGGCTACGTAGAGCTGCTGATGAAGAAACTGCCGCCGAATCCCGGGACCGACAGATATTTCCAGAGCATGCTCTACTCGTCGCGCAGGCTGCGCGGCATGATAGACGACATCCTCAACACCACCAAACTGCAGCGCGGCACGATGACGCTGCAGCTAGACACCATTTCCGCCGCGGAACTGATAACCCGGATCAGGGAGAACCATGAGCCCGTTGCCGGGCCCAAGAAAATAACGCTTGTCTCGGCCCCCTCACCGGAGGACATACAGTTCAACGGCGACCGCACGCTTATCGAGCGCGTAATAACCAACCTGATTGGCAATTCCCTCAAGTTCACCCCGCCTGGCGGCAAGATTACCCTGGGGTGTTCGCAGGACGCCGGCAAGGTCCTTTTCTGGGTTGAAGATACCGGCCCCGGCATTCCCGAGGACAAGCGCAAGGCCATTTTCGAGAAGTACTCGCAGATGGAGGAGCACAAGAGCCAGGGCTTCGGCCTGGGACTGGCGATGTGCAAGATGACGGTGGAACTCCATAAGGGCGAGATTTGGGTCGAATCCGAGTTGGGCAAGGGTTCCAAGTTCATCTTTACGGTGGCTAAAGGGCTGACGCAATAGAGAGGAGAAACGAATGGCGCTTATACTGATCATAGACGACAACGACGAGTTCCGGGGGATGGTCGCCGACTATTTCGGCGAGATGGGCTACCGCATCGCCGTGGCCATGAACGGCGCCGAGGGGCTGGCCCGGGCCAAGGAGCTCAAGCCCGACCTGATAATCTGCGACGTGATGATGCCCGACGTCGGAGGGATAGAGGTGCTGCGCGGCCTGCAGGCCGACGAGGACACCCGCGCTATCCCCGTGCTGGTCATGACCGGCACTTTCTTCGACAAGCAGATGAGCGAGCTTTTCCGCCAGGAGCCCAACTGCCGGGAATTCCTGAGCAAGACCACCGAGCTGGCCTATGTGCATAAAAAAGTCGATTCCCTTCTCGGCGGCGCCCCCAGATGAATCCACCCCTGGTCCTAGTGGCCGACGACGAGCCCGATTACCTGGAGATAGCCTCGCGCCTGCTGGAGGAGGCCGGTCTGCGGGCGGCGCGTGCCGCTACCGGCGGGGAGTGCCTGGCCGCGGCCGCCGCGGAAAAGCCGGGGCTCGTCGTGCTGGACATAGGGCTGCCCGACATGAGCGGCCTGGACGTGCTGAAATCCCTAAAGTCGGACCCCGCCCTAAAGGACGTCCCCGTGCTGCTTTTTACCGTCCGCTCGGAGCTGGATTATGTTTCGGCCGGACTGGCGGCCGGGGCCGCTGGGTATGTCATAAAGCCTTTCCGGCCGGAAGATTTCATCAGGAGAGTGAGGTCGTTCTTTGGCTAAGTCCCGCCTTGGCGGCGGCCCCTCAGCCGCCGTAGTTTCTACCGGCTCCGCCGGGGAACTGATGCTGAAAGCCCTTCGGAAGGCCGGCTTCTCCGTCTCCTCTTACCCGTCTGCCGGACAGTTCATCGCCTCGCTCTCCGGGTCAGTTCCCGACCTGGCCGCCGTGGACACGGAACTTCCGGACCTGGGAGGCCCCGACCTGGCGCTGGCCCTTCGCCGCAATGCCCCCACCGCCGCCCTGACCCTGATCATATTTTCCTCGGCGCCGCGCGTGCCGTCCGAAGTCGTGAGCGGGCTCGACAGCGGCGCCGACGACTATTTCAGCCCCCTGCCCTCGCCTGAAGAACTGGACGCCCGTCTGCGGAATCTCCTTGAGCGCGGCCTGCGCGGACGGGCCGCGCCGGGATCTGCGGCGGGCTGTTCGGGCCCGGCCCCGCAGATCATAAGGGCGGGCGGACTGGAGGTCGACCTCTCGGCGCGCACGGTCTTCTCCTGCGGCGCGCCGGCGGGCCTGACCAGCCTGGAATTCGACCTGCTTGTTTTCTTCCTTAACCATCCCAACCGCGTCATAGCGCGCGGCACCCTCATGGACGCCCTCTGGAAGGACCCTTCCTCGGCCTCCCAGCGGGCCGTGGACAAGCGCGTGGAAGCGCTCCGCGCCAAACTGGGCGGCTTCTCCGCGCGCATTGAGACCGTGTTCGGGATGGGATACCTGCTGAGACTTAAAGACGAGTGCTGAAACCGCGGCGTCAGGCTCGCGGGGGCGGAGGCGGTGGGGGAGCACCGGCCGGCGCCTCCTTGACCCTGGGCTCTTCGGTCGGCGGCACCGCACCCCAGTCGAGGGGCAGGATGAATACGGCGGCCGCGCCCCTCTCCTTCCTGTTGGAGACCGTGAATTCCCCCCCGTGCCTTTCCGCTATCCTGTGGGCCGTGGCCAGGCCTATGCCTGTAGCGTCCTTCCTGGAAGTATTGAAGGGCAGGTAGAGGCGGTCCAGGACTTCGGCCGGCAGGCCGTGCCCGTTGTCCTCGAAAATGACGACGGCTTTAGAGCGGTCCTCGGTCCCGGTCAACGTCGTCTTGAGCGAGGTGCCGGGCGGCAGGTGCTCGTAGGCGTTCTTGATCACCTGGTAGAAAGCGAGCCTGAGCTTCTCTCTGTCCATTTTTACCCAGGCGGAAGGCAGTATGACCTGCCTGGCGAGAGAGAGCTTCTTGGCGCGGAAAGGGCGTTCCCAGCCGTCCAGGAGGCCGTCGAGCGTGGCGCGCAGTTCGCCGCGCTCCAGGTTCAGCGGTGTCTCGTCGATATAGGCCTGCCAGCCTTTCATCAGGGTTACCGAGGAGAGCATGGCCTTCAGAGAAGGGGCCAGGTTCTTGCGGGCGGCGGCTGGAAGGCGGTAGCTGAAAAGATTCAGGTCGCCGGATATTTTGGCGAGGCCCTTTATTATCTTTTCGGTGAAATCGAACTGTTCGCGCTTTATCAGCCCGCTGAGGCGCATGTTCTTGCGCTTTAGGTCCTCGACCTCCTCCTGCAGGCGGTCGATTTTGCCCAGTTCCTGCTTTAGCAGGGCTATCGAGGCGTCGCGGTCGTGCAGTTTCTTTATGGCGTCGCGCAGGTTTTCGTCGGCCTTGCGCAGCGTATCGCGCAGGGATTCCCCCTCGGCGAGCAGCGCATTTATCCTGGCGGCGGAACGGCGGGTCATCTCCTTTTCCAGCGAAAGCCCGGTCTTGGCGTCGCGCAGGAGCGCGTTGAGTTTCTCGGTCTCGGCGCGCGAGTCGCGCAGCTGTTCCGCCAGGAATTTTTCCTTTTCCAGCGCCTCTTCCAGGCCCCTCCGCAGTTCGGCGGCCCTGGACTGAAGCTCGAAAACCTTCTGGACGGCTCCCGCGAAATTGACTTTCTCCTCCTCGGCGGAGAGCCGCGCGTCGCGCAGCTCCATACGGAGGGCGTGGGCCGAGGCTTCCCTTTCGGCGGCCAGTGCCTCCAGGCCTTTTTCCTTACCCCGCAGCGCCTCGGTCTCAGTCTTCGCCGCGGCCAGCGCTTTCCCGGTCTCCGCCAGCGCGGATTCGGCTTCGGCCAGCGCCAGGGCTGAGGCTCTGCCGGAGTCGCGGGCGGCGGCCAGCTCTCCGGCGAGCTCTTCTGCCCGGGCCGCGGCCCTTTCCAGTGATTTTTCCAGGGCTTCCTTCTCCCTTCTGAGCGCGCCGGTCTCTTTGCCGAGCGCGGCGGCTTCCGCGGACCTCGATTCCAGTTCGGCGGCCAGCCGGGAACTCTTTGCGCCCGCATCGGCCAGTTCGCGCAGCAGGTCTTCGGGAGAGACGCTCCCCTCTCGCCCGGCCGCCGCGGCTTCGAGCGCCTCCGCGATGGGCTTCATGGCGGCTATGGCTTTCAGCCTGTCTTCCAGGGCTCCGGCCCTAGCCGAAGCCCCGCGCAGATTTTTATCGAGCGCGGCCTTCTCTCCTTCCAGGAAGGAGGCGCGAGCCTTTTCGGAGTCCAGTTCCGCGGCCAGAGCTTCGGCCCGCTCCGCCATGGCGGCGTGGCCTTCGAGCATGCCGGAGGCGCGCTTCACCAGTTCCTCCCTGGCGGCGGCGCCGGCGCGCATCTTCTCTATCTCCGCCTTGAGCGCGGATTCGCGCGAGCGGGCTTCCTGCAGCGAGCGCTCCAGGTGGGCCAGGCGGGAATTGAGTTCTCCGGCCCTGCGGGCGGCCTCCGCGTAGTTCTGCGAAAGGCGGCCCGCTTCCTCCTGGGCGCTCTTCACCGCGTCCCAGAGGAAGCCGATCTCCCGGCCCGAGGGGTTCCCGCCGTCCATCAGGCGCTCCTCCCGACCGTTATCTCGATGCGGTTCTTGGACGCCAGGTCCATGGCGGCGGCGATGACCTTGGCGCGCGCCAGGATGACTTTTTCCTTCTCCTGCCGGGCCGCGAGCATATCCCGGACGATGGCGCGAACGTCCTCGGGGAAGACCTTCATGACGCTGCGGGTATGTCCCTCGTCCATCCCCTGCAGGGCTACGGCCCATTCGGGGTAGGGCAGGGCCAGCACCAGGGGTTTGAGGTTCTTTTCGTCCAGCGCGCAGAGTTCGTCGAAGGTGATGAGCGCGCCGCGCAGCCTGTCGAAGGAGGCCTGGTCCACGCCCTTGAGGCCGGAGAGGAGTTCTTCGCGCTCGGCGGGGTCGACGAGGCTGAGTATGCGGCCCAGCTTCTCGCTGCCTTTGAGGGATTTCTCGATGCGCAGGCGCAGGTTGTTCTCGACCTCCATGAGCTTCTCGGGCTCCACCTGTTTAAGGGCCAGCATGCGGCGGGTCACCGCCTCGCGCCTCGACGGGGGCAGGTTGAGCAGCAGCTTGGAGGAGATATGGGGCTTGCGGTCGGCGAGCTGGGCTATGACTATGGCCGCGTCCTCCTCGGCCTCTTCGGCGAGGATTTCGCTTATCTCCTCGGGGAGCGTCTTCTCCACGAAAGAGAAAGAATCCTGGCTTTCGAGCAGGCGCAGGCCGCCGCCTTCAGCGTCTATGACCTCGGCGAACTCTCCGCCTTCCCCTTCTCCGCCGCCGGCCTGGGCCGCCGCGGCGCCCGGGGCCGCTCCGGCCTGCGAGGTGAGGGCGCTCATGCGGGCGTAGTCCAGCAGGCTGGTGAACAGGCGCGAGGCTAGGAGGTAGGCGAAGACGACCAGAGAGGCCAGCGAAAGCGTCAGCAGGAAGGAGCCCAGCAGGATGCGGTGAATGTCGGGCGCGTCGAAAAAGTCCTTCCACCAGGGCAGCATGTCGGCGCGCAGCAGCGAGATGCTGTCGCCGCGTTTTTCGTCGAGCCGGAGAATGTCGGTCACCAGCAGCCGTATGGCGTTGGCGCGCGCCTCGGGGATATTGCGGTCGAAGACCAGCGAGACCGTGACGCGCTTTATGGCGAAACGGCTGGTATGGGTGGTTTCGGCCTTCTGCTGCTGGATATACTCGTTGGTCTTCTCCATGACGGTAATCTGGGAGAAGCCGGGCAGGTGCAGGAAATTCTCAGGGTCCGAGGCGCCGGATTCGCTGGTGGCGGTGTAGGCGGCCTCCCCCTCCACGCGGACGAAGACCTTGCTCTTGCCGCGCCCCAGCAGCTGCTCCAGAAGACGGGCCACGTCCTCCTGCATGCGGGCGGAGAGTTCGGCCTCCCCGGCGGCGGGCGTAACCGGAACCGGGGCACCATGCCGCATGGCGTCCCCCGCTGATGCCTGGCCCTGGGCGGCCGCCTGCGAGAGCGGGAGAATTGTGGAGAATATAAGCGTCGCG
>CAZVWK010000072.1:0-11463 GCA_964631475.1 uncultured Elusimicrobiaceae bacterium
CGAACGGGGAGACTCTTTCGGCCGGGGGAGCCTCAACCTGCGCCTCATGGAGCGCGCGATGAAAGCGACGGCCCTGCCGGTCATCGCGGACCCCAGCCACGCCTGCGGGCGCCGCGAGCTGGTCGCCGCACAGGCCCTGGCCGCGGCCCGCGCCGGGGCCGACGGCGTGATGATAGAGGCCGCCGCCGACCCGCGCGCCGCGCTGGTGGACGGAAGACAGACCCTGGGCCTGGGCGAATTCGCGGCGCTCGCGAAAAAACTCAGGGCCCTGAGGAAATAGCCATGCCTCCGATCAAAGCGGGGCTGCTCGGTCTTCCGCTCGGCCGGTCCCTCTCTCCGCGCCTTTTTTCCATCCTCTCCGGACTCCGCGGACGCGAGGTCGGATATTCGCTGCGCGAATGCGGCCCGGAGGATTTCCCGGGAGCCGTGGCGAAAGCCCGCGCCGAAGGCTGGACCGGCTTCAATGTCACCATCCCGGACAAGTCATTGCTGGCCGGCGCGCTGTCCGACAGCCGCGACAGGGCCGCGGAGATCTCCGGCTCGGCCAACTGCGGCCTCTTCACCCCGGAAGGCCTGGAGGCGCGCAATACCGACGCCGGCGCCCTGGCCGCGGCGCTGTCCGGCCGCGGCATAGACCTAGCCGGGAAAAAAGCGGCGGTCTTCGGCTCCGGCGGCACGGCCGCCGCCTCCGCTTATGCGCTGGCCTCGGCCGGCGCGGAAGAAGTCGTTTTCTGCGCGCGCGAGCCCCTGCGCGCCGGCCCCGCGATAAGCCGCCTCGCCGCGGCCTTCACGGGAGCGGTTTTCGCCGCGGCGCCTTTCGGCCCGCCGGCCGGCGCCGCCGCCGTTGTCAACGCCACCCCTTTGGGAATGTACGAAGAGGGCCGCCCCCCTTTCGAGCCGGGAAAAAATCAACTCTGCGTGGACTGGCCTTACAGGCCCGGCGGTACGCTCCTCGCGCGCGCGGCCGGTGAAGCGGGAGCCCCGGTCATCGACGGCATGGAGCTCCTTGTCAGGCAGGGCGTCCTGTCCTTTTCGCTTTGGGGCGGCTGCGGGGCGAGCGAAGTCCCCGACCTTACGCGCGAGGCGCTCAGGCTCCTCCGCCAAAAAACCGGAGAGTGAAAACATGCTGAGATACCTTACGGCCGGAGAATCCCACGGGGAAGCGCTGGCCTGCATACTGGAAGGCCTCCCGGCCGGCCTGGAAGTTTCACCGGCCGACATCAGGCGCGAGCTCGCGCGGCGGCGCGCGGCCCCCGGCAGGAGCCTCCGCCAGAGGAAAGAGACCGACTCGTTCAAGGTCCTCTCCGGCATGAACCGCGGCGCCACCACCGGGGCGCCCGTCGCCATACTGATCCCCAACGCGGCCGCCGGGCGGACCTCGCCCTCCTGGGTGCCCCGGCCGGGCCACGCCGACCTGCCAGGCATGCTCAAGTACGGCCTCGACGCCGCGCTCGTGCGCGAGCGCGCCAGCGCCCGCCACACCGCCTGCGTCTCGGCGATGGGCGCCTTCGCGCTGCGGCTGCTGGCCGAGACCGGCGCCAGGTTTGCCTCGCGCGTCACCAGGCTGAGCCTGACCGAAAACCCCTCGCCCGAGGAGGCCCGGGAACTGATAGCCCGGGCCGCCGCCGACGGCGACACGCTCGGCGGGATCTTCGAACTGACCTGCTCGGGCCTGCCCGCCGGGCTGGGCTCGCACGTGCACCACGACAGGCGGCTGGGCGCCAGGCTGGGCGCGGCCCTGCTTGGCATAAACGGGATAAAGGGCTTCGAAACGGGCGGGGGCTTCGACCTGTCCTCGTGGAAAGGCACCCTCGCCGCGCGCGACCGCCGGGTCTCCGGCGGCCTCGACGGCGGCATGACCAACGGCGGCGACCTGGTCCTGCGCTGCGCCATTAAACCGGTGCCAGGCGTTGAGGCCGGCGTCCCCTCTTTCGACGCCCTCACCGGCGAGCCGGCGGTATCGCGCTCGGCCACTTCCGACGTAACCGCGGTCTACGCCGCCGCCGTCGTCGCGGAGCACGCGGCCGCCCTCGAGCTGGCCGCGGCCCTGCTGGAAAAATTCGGCGGCGACACGATGGCCGAGATAAAAGAGAGGGTCCGCGTCTGGCGAATAAAGACCGCGAAATTCACCGGCCGCTGAGGATCTTCCTCGCGGGCTTCATGGGCGCCGGCAAGACCTCCGCCGGCCGGGAGCTGGCGCGCCTTCTGCGGCTGCCCTTCCGGGACACCGACGAGGAAGTGCGGCGCGCCTCCGGGCTCTCCGCCGGCGAATTCATACTGCGCCGGGGACTGGCGGCGTTCAGGAAGGCCGAGGACGCGGCCCTGCGCGGGCTCGCCTCCGGCGGGCCGGCGGTAGTGGCGCTGGGCGGCGGGATCTACCCTTCTCCGAGGCGGCGCGGACTGCTGGGGCGGGCCGGCGTCACGGTCTGGGTCAGGCGCCCCCTGGCGGAGATGCTGATTCTGGCCTCGTCCGGGGGCTGCCGGCCGCTGCTGGCGCGCGGCAGCGCGGCGGCCGTCAGGAAGCTGTTCGCGCGCCGGGAGAAGTTCTACTCTTTGTGCGATCTGCGGGCGAACGCCGCCGGGCTCAAGCCCGCGGCCGCGGCCGAGGAAATACGGAGGCAGCTTGAAAAGAACGGCTTTATCCCTGCTTAACCGCGAAGTCATGCGGAGACCTTCCTTCCGGGTGGCCTGCGGCCGGAATATCGGCGGCATCTCCGGCCTGCTGCCCGGCGTCTTCGCCGCCGCCGACCGCATAGCCCTCGTCGCCGACCCGGCCGCGGCGAAGTCGCCCGTCCTCGGACAACTGCTGGGCCCGGCGCTCGCGGCGAAAGCCGTCAGGTTCCCCCTGCCGGCCGGCCGCGAGAAAACCCTCGCCGCAGTCGCCTCCCTCTGCTCGTCTCTTTTCAAGGCCGGCTTCAGCAGGCAGTCGGTCATCATAGCCGCGGGCGGCGGCGCCGTCACCGACGCGGCCGGCTTCGCCGCCTCGCTCTACATGCGGGGAATAAGCTGGGTCAGCGTCCCCACCACGCTCCTGGGGCAGATCGACGCCGGCATAGGCGGCAAGACCGCCGTCGACTTCCTCGGGGCCAAAAATATAATAGGCTCCTTCCATCAGCCCGCGCTTGCCGTCTGCGACACGGCCTTCCTTTCGACCCTCAAGCCCTCCGTACGGCGGGCCGCGGCGGGCGAGCTGATAAAATACGCCCTGATCGGGCCCGGCGACCTGCGCCTCTCCATCATGCGCTCGTTCGACGGAGCCATGGCCGGCCGGCCGGAGGCCCTGCTAGCCTGCGTGCGGGCCTGCGCCGAGTACAAGGCGGGCGTCTGTGCCGCCGACGAGCGGGAAGAGACCGGCCTGCGCGAGACGCTCAACTTCGGCCACACCGCGGGCCACGCCTTCGAGATCCTTTCGCGCGGACGGCTGCCGCACGGCGAGGCCGTGCTCTGGGGCCTGCGCTACGCGCTGAAGGTGTCCGAAAAGATGAAAGTCCTGGACAATACCCCGGGGGCCTGGAAGGTCACCGGCATGATAGACCCTCTGCCGCTGCCCGCAGCCTGCCGCCGGCCTGAAGCTTTCCTGAAACTGGTGCGCGCCGACAAGAAGCGCGGCGGCCGCGACAACCGGTTCCTCCTGCTGCGCAGCCCGGGCGACGTGGAGCCGGCCGACAATATACCCGGGCGCGTGCTGCTGGCCGCGCTGGAGGAGATATGAAAAAGACCGTCCTGGTCATGCACGGGCCCAATCTGGGCATTCTCGGCCGGCGCAGGCCGGAAATATACGGCGGCCTCGCGCTACCGGAACTTAACGGCCTCATAAAGAAGCGGGGCGCGGAACTGGGCTTCGCCGTAAAGACCTTCCAGGCCAACGGCGAAGGCGAGCTCATAGATTGGCTGGAGAAAAACTCCCTGCGGGCGCACGGCCTCCTGATCAACCCGGCCGCCTACACCCATTACTCCTACGCCCTGCGCGACGCCGTAGAGGCCTGCGGCCTCCCAGCCGCCGAAGTCC
Organism: uncultured Elusimicrobiaceae bacterium; assembly: GCA_964631475.1. Taxonomy (GTDB): domain Bacteria; phylum Elusimicrobiota; class Elusimicrobia; order Elusimicrobiales; family UBA9959; genus UBA2231. Next base: position 4,010 of record CAZVWK010000072.1, read on the forward strand.
ACCTGAGCGACATCTCAAAACGCGAGCCCTTCCGCCGCGTCTCCGTGATAAAACCCGTCTGCCTGCGCCAGTTCAAAGGCAAAGGCGAGCTGTCCTATATCGAAGCCCTGGAATTTTTAGCGGGAATAGTTAAGGAGGAGGAGGGGTGACGGCGGATCCGTCGAGAAAAACCGTCCGGAGCCGCGAGCTTGCGTAAGCGCGAGCGGCGAGATCCGGAAGGGCGAGCACGGTGCGCGAGACCCTGTTTTTTCGAGACGGGCCGCCGGCAGGACCCCGCATATTTTTCCCGCTTGATATGAAGGCTTACACCCCTCCGCCGGACAAATCCATAACCATACGGGCGTTGCTCCTCGGCGCCCTCGCCGCCGGCCGCACCACGGTTAAGAACCCCCTGCGCTCCCGCGACACCGCGGCGGCCCTGGCGTGCCTGAAAGAACTCGGCGTACGAACAAAAACATTTAAAGACCGCATAGAGATAACCGGGGCGGGCCCCGGCGGCTTCGGCCCCGGCCCCTTCCGCCTCGACGCCGGCGAATCGGGTACGCTCGCCCGCCTGCTCGCTGGCCTGCTCGCGGGCTCCGGCGCGCGCGCCGTCATAACCGGCCGCGGCACGCTGCGCCGCCGGCCGATGGAGCCGGTCGCCGCCGCGCTGCGGGCCGCGGACGCGGATATCCGCGCGTCGAAAGGCCGGTTGCCGCTGAAGCCAGGACCTTCACGGCCGCGCGGCGGCAACCTGAACTTCTCCACCGCCAGCGCGCAGATAAAGTCGGCGCTGCTCCTGGCCGGCCTCGGCGCGCGGAACCCGGTCTCCTTCCGCGAAGCCGCGCCGTCGCGCGATCATACCGAAAAACTGATGAAATTCATGGGGGCCCGGCTGAGAAGATCCGGCTCCCGGCTTACCGTGCTTCCCGGCCCCCTGAATGGCCGGGCGATAAAAGTACCCGGCGATATTTCGTCGGCGTCCCCCTTCATCGCCGCCGCCCTGCTCGCCGGCCGCCCGCTGAAAATAAAAGGGGCCGGCCTTAATCCAGGCCGCCTCGGTTTCGTAAAAGTCTTGAAGAGGATGGGCGCGCGCATAACTCTGAAAACCCGGATTTCCGCCCCGGAGCCCTGCGGCGATATAACCGTCCGGCCTTCGGCGCTGCGCGGCGTGAAAGTTCCCGCCCGCGACATCCCTTCGATGATAGACGAACTCCCCCTGCTGGCCCTGCTGGCCGCCCGAGCCCGCGGCGCCACCGTGATCCGCGGAGCGGGGGAACTGCGGAAAAAGGAAAGCGACCGGATCGAGTCCACGCTCGCGCTGCTCGCCTCGCTCGGCGCGAAGGCCGCGTACCGGAACGGGGCGCTTGCCATACCCGGCGGGCAGGTGTTCAAAGCGCTGAACCCCGCGGAGACTTTCAGCGACCACCGGGTGGCCATGGCCGCCGCGGCGGCTTCCGCCGTCTGCCCGGGCCTTAAAATAAAGAACCCGGGCTGCGTGGACAAGTCCTACCCGGGTTTTTTCCGCGACTTCCGCCTGTATTCCGTCGACACGGGACTTATTTTCAAAAGAAAGTAAGTCCCGCGCCGCCTTGATCAATTCAGTTCTTGCCTTTGCCGCCTTTCTTCTTTTTCTCCTTGTCCGCCCGCTCGCGCTTCTCGCGCTCCAGCTTCTCCCGGCGCTTCTCCGCCTTTATCTTGTCGCCCTTTATGAACTTCTCCGGGTCCTTGGCGAACTGCGGCGGGCAGGCGGGGCAGCACATGAAATAGCGCTCGCCTTTGTAGACTACGACCGGGGTCTTGGCCTCGACCACGAAGCTGTGCTCCATGACCGGGCAGAACTTTTCCAGTCCCATCTCGCTCTCTTCGGGCACCGTTACCAGCGGCTTCTCTTCCGTGGCCTTCCCGGGTTCCGGCGCTAGGACGCCCACCTTGGGATAGCGGGACAATATCGCGCCGCCCTTATGTATTCCCTTGGGGGCGCGGTTCTTTATGTCGTCCGACAGGTCTTCCCCCGCCTCGTGCATGTTCATGTGCGAGCCGTCCTTCCAGTATTTAACCTTGGAAAGGTCGTAGACTACCCCGTCAACGGCCACGTAGACGGGCTGTCCGTTCTTACCGTCGAACTTCTTCAGTTCCTGCGCGGTGAAGACACGGTCCTTCGCCTCCTCCGCGCCCTTTTCCTTCTCCTTGGCCGCGGCCATGCCCGAGAGCAGGACCAGGGCCGCCGCCGCCATCATTTTCTTCATACAGTCTCCTTGCGCGGGTTACGCGCCTCAAGCGAACCAGGCGGCCAGCAGCGAAGCCGCCCCGGCCAGACCCATAACGGCGGCGGTCTGGACCTTTCCTTTCACGGCTCCCACGCCCCTTATTTCAGCGCTTCCGCCAGCGCCTGCCCGTATTTTTTCGCCGGCACAGGGCCGCTGGCGGTTATCAGCCTCCCGTCTATCTCCAGCTCAGAGCCGGTGAATTTAGCCCCGGCCTTCTCCACCTCCGGCGCGCCGTCGGGCCAGCAGGTCACGGTCCTGCCTCTGAGCAGCCCGGCATGGGCCAGCACCACCGGCGAGATGCAGATGGCCCCTATGACCTTGCCGGCGGCCATGGCCTCCCGGAAGAGGCCGTGGACCTTCGGATTATCTAGATGCTCCAGCGCCCCGGGGCCGCCGACCAGCGCCAGCGCGGCGTAATCGGAAACCTTCACCTCGTCCACCGTCTTGTCCACCTGGGCCGTCAGCCTGAACTTCCCCTGGGCCTGCCCCTTCGCGGTGGAGATCGTGTCCACTTTCACGCCGGCGGCCTCGAGAGCTTTCTTCGGCTCTATGTATTCTTCGTCGCGAAAACCCTGGAAAGCCACGAACATCGCTATTTTTTTAGGCATATAACCTCCCCCGGCTATTCTATCAAAATGACGCCGGACCGGACCCTTGAAAACGCCCGGCCGCGAAGTCTATACTATCCGGGGGAGGCGGAATGAAGAGGTCGTTCTTTTTTTCAGGCTTTTTTTTGGCGGCCGCGTGCGTCGTTTCAGCGGCGGAAGACTTCGTGCCTTACGCCGAAGAGCGGGCCGCCATGGTCAGGGAGCAGATAGAGGCCCGCGGCGTGAAAGACAGCCGAGTGCTGGCGGCCATGCGCGGGGTCCCGCGCCACGAGTTCGTCCCGGAGGAATACTGGGAGGACTCGCACGGCGATCACCCGCTGCCCATAGGCCACCGCCAGACCATCAGCCAGCCCTATATCGTCGCCTACATGACCGAAGCTCTCGGGTTGAAGAAGGGAGACAAGGTGCTGGAGATAGGCACCGGCTCGGGCTACCAGGCCGCGGTGCTGGCCAGACTGACGCCGCGGGTTTTCTCGATAGAGATAATCTGCCCGCTGGAGAAGAACGCCCGCGCGGTCCTGGACCGTCTTGGCTTTAAAACCGTGCGCACCCGCTGCGCGGACGGCTACAAGGGCTGGCCGGAGGAAGCGCCTTTCGACGCGATACTGCTGACAGCGGCGCCGCCGCGCGTCCCCGGGCCGCTGCTGGACCAGCTCGCGGAAGGCGGACGGCTGGTCGCGCCGGTCGGCGGGCGCGAGCAGGAACTGGTCAGGATCAGGAAAGTTAAGGGGAAACTGAAGGAAGAGAAACTGCTGTCTGTTATATTCGTGCCGATGACCGGCGAAGCCCGGAAGACCGGGCGGGCGCCGGCCGGGGTCAACCCCGGAGGAACTCCCTGAGCCAATCCGTTATCTGGCCCAGGCCCGCGATACCGAAGCGGAAGAAAAGATAGACCACCAGCGCGTAGACCGCCGTCGCCGCCACGCCCAGCGCGGCGGCCAGCAGGCAGAAAACGCCGTCCTCCTCGCTGAGGCCCACGCCGATAAGAAAGATAACGAAGGCCGGCGCCGTATTGGTCAGCGGGATGGGCAGTATCATCAGCCCCGCCATGATCAGCACCAGCAGGCCCAGGAAAAACAGCCCGCCGCGCGAGCCCACCCAGCGCAGCCGGGGTTTTATCAGGAATTCCACCTTGCCGAAAAATTTCTCCAGGAACGACAGCATCACTTCGACGAACCTGCCCTTAAGCCGCATCCCGGCCGCGCGCGCCGGCATCCAGGGCGTTCTGCGACCGCAGATCATCTGCAGGGCCAGGATGAAAAGGAATACGCCGAAAGGCGTACTGTAGCCCGGCGCGGGCACCGGGAGAGCGCTGGGCAGCGAAAGCACCAGCAGCAGCAGGCCGAAGCCCCGGTCGCCTATGCGACCGAAAACCTCGCCCAGCGTCACGCCGTCGGCGGAATTTTCCAAAGCCAGCAGTTTCCTGAGTTCATCGGCAAGCATAAAAGGGCCCCTGCCCGGATATATCATACGAAATCGCGGCCGAAAATTTATAGCGTGGATGGGATGCCCCGATGCCGCACGCTCAGGACCTTCGCCGCCGACCTGCTGGGCGGCGCGCGCGGCCGGGGCTTCGAGATAGCCCCCGACCTGGTCGAGGAGGCCAGCCGCAACGCGGGGAAAGCGAAGGTCGGCCACCTGGTCACCATAGAAGCGCGCGATATCTCCACGGTCTACCCCTCCAGCGCTTCGGTGGTCTAAACGTAAAGTTCCTGCCGCAACTGCGCAAGCTGAAGCCCGGCGCGCGGGTGGTCTCGCACGACTTCGGCATAGAAAACTACCGCCCGGACGCCCGGATAACCGCACCACAGTACGCCGGCAAGGCAAGTTCGGTACACATCTGGACCACGCCTCTCAAGAAAGCCACGATTATTTCGGCTACGACTGAGCCCCGGCCCGCGGCGGGGGCAAGCTCCTTAAAAAAGTCCTATAATAAAGGCTGCGGCGCCGGCGTAGCTCAACGGTAGAGCAACTGTTTTGTAAACAGTAGGTTGGAGGTTCGATTCCTCTCGCCGGCTGCGAATTTAGTATAATCGGTATGTACGGCCCCTTCGTCTAGCGGCCTAGGACGCTGCCCTCTCAAGGCAGAGATCACGGGTTCGAATCCCGTAGGGGCCGCCAAATTTTCTCCCGGGAAAATTTGGCGGTGTTTTCAGGATGAAGTTCGAAACTACTTTGCGCAACATCCCGAGATTTCTTTATAAATACCGCTGATAAGCCGTTGAGATCAGCGGTAGGCGGATCTTATCCGCGAGAAGCCGTCGCGGGCGCGGCCACTTCGCGGCCGCCGCAACATCTCCATCGTAAACATCGCAAAAATTGCAAACGCGCTTGGGATTAAGATTAAAGATTTTTTTGATTAGCACCCAACATTTTATTTAATTGAACAGTAGGCCACGGCCTTTAAGTATCCGTTTTTGTTTCGGGGGGATTTAATGACTAATTTCTACAGCCACAAAAGAAAAACCCTTGGCGAGCTTATCGATCAGGCCAGCTCTCCAAGCGGCGCTACCATACTTATCCCCGATTTACAACGCCCATTTGTTTGGAAGCCACCCCAAGTAACCCTGTTAATGGATTCAATTATCCGCGGGTGGCCATTTGGCACTCTGCTATTATGGAAACTTAAGGATTGCGATCTTGAGCGTTTCCCCTATCGCTGCTTTTACCGCACAGTAGACAGGGTCGATGACTCTAATGGCAGCCTCGTCGACATGCAACAACCACCAGCAGAATACCTTATGGTTCTGGATGGACAACAACGCCTACAAAGTTTACTTATGGCTGTTGGCGGGGACGAATGGGGCTTTAAACTCAAAGATACTGACTGGGCTTTGGAACTCCATTCCCGCAAGACACGCCAAACTAGTCACAAACATTGGTCGATCGGGAGTCTCTGTTTTGATACAAAGGCCTTCTTAGAGGATTATAAATCTAAAGATGGAAAGTTGCTGGCGGTAGATTTCACCAGTGTCTTGTGCTGGATGGTAACGAAACCTGTGGGCGGTCAATCTTCCTTCCCGAAGCCCGACACATACGAAGAACCTCTTATACGCACCTTCTCTCCTGAAGCGGAAGGCCGCTATATTCGGTTTAGCCGGCTTTGGCGTGCGGTAAAAGAAGATGCTCAACTAAAGGAAAAAGATTTCAGAAATTTGCTGGTGAAGCTTTTTGATGATTGGAAAATAAAAAAGGAATACCAGGCAGATTTGACTGCGCCGCTTGCTGAACTAATGAGCACATTACGCGACATAAAAACCAGCGAAGTCTCTTTTCTGCAAGTTGCAAACTACAGCGAAATCTGGAGCGCAGATGAGTACAATGATGCCATTGTAAACATCTTTACACGCCTAAATACCGCTGGACGCACCCTAACCCGCGAAGAGATTACTTTGGCGTGGCTAAAAACTGGCTGGACCGAGGCTGGCAAATCCTTTGGTGAGCTCCGTGAAAAACTTGAAGCGCTCAAACTCCCTCTTGAAACCGATGAGCTTGTTGGACAGGTTTCCTTTCTATGGGCGCTTCACAAACGCAATGGGGCGTTATTGCAAAACAGGGATCTGCTCGACCAGAAAATAATTCGCCCTATGGCGAAAGACCTTTCCGAGAACTGGCAGCAAATACAAGAGGCCATTCTCTCTTCTATGGAGTGGATTGGCGACAGGGGACTAAAGTATGGAAGCGCCAATCACTACACCTCACTATATTCTCTTTCCGTAGTTTGGGGGCTTACCTATATCGGAGAGCTATGGAAAGCCAAGAACCCGCAACGCAGCACCAGAAAAGACGACTTTGAGATGAAAATGAGAGGAGTAATCGACCAGTTTTTAGATCGTTGGATGTTCGGCTCACAATGGGCGGGGCGCTGGTCGGTTGGACTCGTGGAAAATGTGGCAGGGTATTCCAACTTATTATCCACCACATTCAAGAATGTGATGGCTCAGGAATCTGCTGACTCTGTTATTAAGATATTAAAAGAGACCACGGGAGCTATTCTGAATGCAATTGCCGCAGATGCCATCAGCGGAATAGATACGGTTGAGGCTTCTTCGCGATCACGCGTCTCCGTGTATAGAAACTATCTTTGGATTTGGCACCGGCTTGAAAACGACCGATGGGAGATGTCCAAGATAGCTCTTAAAACCAAACGGCGCAATGCCACCTCCGCGGATGTTGACCACTGCGTAGCTTTCAAGCTCTGGGAGAGGAAAGTCAATTCCGAGTGGAACGGCCAGGATCTGATAGAGAAGGAAGAACTTTTTCCCCTTGTAAACAAGCTGGGGAATTGCGCCTTGCTTGAAAAGACTTTTAACATTTCAAAATCAGATAAGCAACTATCCGATTTTTTACCAGAAGTGCATGAATTTCGAAATGGCAGAAATCCAAAAGAATGGGCGGAGTCGCTCGCATTAACTGATGTTTTTTTAAGCCCGGCATCTTCTGATATGGGCGCGATTAAGACAGCCATTGAAACACGCGACTCACTAGTCCGGGAGCAACTCAAACAATTCATCAAAGGTGAGAAGTGTCGGGTAGATGTTGCTTAATCCGCGCCGACAGGCAGTTAACGATGGCATTATTAATCTATGGAAAAATT
>CAZVWK010000073.1:0-11310 GCA_964631475.1 uncultured Elusimicrobiaceae bacterium
CGCGCGATCCCCCCGTGCGGTTCCGCAAGACCGTGCCCACCTCCTGGGCGGAACTCGTCATCACCGAAGGCCGCAACCGCCAGGTGCGCCGCATGCTGGCCCATGTCGGCTTTCCAGTCCTGCGCCTGGTGCGCCGCGCCGTCGGCACCGTCACGCTCGACGGCCTCGAGCCCGGCTCCTGGCGCGAACTCACGCAGGAGGAAGTAAGATCATTTTCAAAGTAACGAGGGAACAACCGGGGGAGGCGGAGTGCCGGCTAAGCAGGACCGCCTCGGAGGCGCGAGTGCCGAGAGCTGAGGACAGACGCGCTATGCGCGCGAGTCCGAGTCCTGCGTGCTGGCACGCCGACATACCCCGCAACAGTTATGCCTTTTAAAGGAGATACCATGACACCTCCGAGAATAGGATTCATAGGACTGGGCATAATGGGCTCGGCCATGGCGAAGAATCTGATAAAGGCCGGCTACGACGTCACCGTCTGGAACCGCGACCGCGAAAAGACCGGGGAGTTCCAGGCCCTGGGCCGCGAAGCCGCCCCAACCCCCAAGGCCCTCGCCCAGCGCTGCGACGTTATCATAACCATGGTCACCGGCGACGAGGCGATGGAAGCCGTGCTGGGCGGCCCCGACGGCGTCTTCGCCGCCCGCTTCAGCGGATCCACGCTGATCAACATGAGCACCGTCTCCTCGGCCTACTGCGAAAAACTGGCGGCGCTCTGCTTTAAGGAGGCCGTGGACTTCCTGGACTGCCCCGTCTCCGGCTCAAAGCCGCTGGCGGAAAACGGCACGCTCCTCGTCCTGGCCGGCGCCGGAGAGAAAGCTCTTGAGAAACGCCGGCCGATCCTTCTGGCTATGGCCAAGGCGGTCATCCACGCCGGCCCGCCGCCGGCCGGCACCCGCCTCAAGCTCTGCGTCAACCTCCTGCTGGCGCAGATGACCACCGGCCTCTGCGAGAGCGCCGCCCTGGCCCGGGCCTTCGGCCTGGACCCGGAACTCATATTCCGCACGACAGAGTCCAGTCCCGCCCTGGACTGCGGCTACTTCCGCATGAAGAAGAACAACCTTCTCAAAGAGGAGTTCCCTCCCGCCTTCGCCCTCAAGGACCTGCTCAAGGACCTTCGCTACATGCTGGCCGGGGCCGCCGCGCGCGGCAGGGAACTCCCGGTTACGGAAGCCGTGGAAAAACTGGCCGCCAAAACGTATAATAGCGGAGAGAGGAACAGCGACCTCACCGCCCTCTACAAGTCGCTGTACGCCTCCGGGGAGAAAAGATGAAAAAAGCCATGCTTGAAGCTGCCGCGCGGCTGCGCGCCATGCCCCCCTGGACCAGGGGCCTGATGCTGATAGTCCTCATACTTCTGCTCTACCATGTCTTCCTGGAGGTTTCCTACCTCCTGGACGCCACCGCGCCCGGAGCCTGTCCCAGCTGCTGAAGCCCGCGATCCGCTTGACGCCGGGCGGCCATAAATGTTAGATTTCTCTAACATTTATGGCCGCCCGGCGACCAATCTCCTCAAAAATGCAGGACTACCTAGAGGCCGTCACCGCCATCGCCTCCGCGCGAGGCGGCGCTAGGGTGGGCGAGATAGCCCGCCGGCTGGGCGTCAGGATGCCCACGGTCAACTCGGCCCTGCGCGTCCTGCGTGAGGCCGGCCTGGTAACCCAGGCGCGCTACGGAGCCGTCTTCCCCACCCCGCGCGGGCTCAGGGAGGGCCGCGGCATAGCGCGATCCCACCACGGCCTCAGGGAATTCCTCACGCTCGTCCTCGGCGCCGAAGACAGCTCGGCCGACGCGGAAGCCTGCAGGCTGGAGCATGCGGTCAGCCCGAGCACGATGGCGGCCATCGCGGCGATTACGGCCTTTTACTCATCCCCGCGCGGCGCCGCGAGGCTGGCCGAACTGCGCGGCTTCATGACCGGCAAGGATAGATTGTGACGAACAAGCCCAGGGATTTCACGGACCTGCTCTCGGCCAAGGAAGGAGAGCGCGGCTATGTCGAGTCCATCGACGGCGGCGCGGCGCTCAAGACCCGCCTTCGCGCCATGGGGATAACGGAAGGCCGGCAACTGCACAAGGTCTCCCCCCTCTCCGCCCGCGGCCCCGTCGTGGCCGAAGTGCTCGGCACCCGCGTGGCCATCGGCCGCAACATGGCCGCGCGCATAAAGCTCAAGGTCAAAGCCGGCTCGATACTGCTGACAGGCAACCCCAATGTCGGCAAGAGCGTCGTCTTCGCCCGCCTCACGGGACTGGACGTCATCTCCTCCAACTATCCCGGCACCACCGTCGAATACACTTCCGGCGCCACCCTGCTGGCCGGCCACCGCTTCCAGCTCACCGATGTGCCGGGCGCCTATTCCCTTGAGCCGACCAACAGGGCGGAGGAAGCGGCCGCCGGCATAATCAACGCGGCCGCCGGCGACCTCATCCTCCACGTCCTGGACGCCACCAACCTGGAGCGCAATCTCTTCTTCGCCATGCAGATGATGGAAAAAGGCCTGCCTGTCATCTTCCTGCTCAACAAGTGGGACATGGCCAGGCGCAAAGGCATCTTCCTAGACGCCGAAGGCCTGGGCAAGGATTTCGGCGCCCGGTTCATCCCCGTAGTGGCCACCACGGGCGAAGGCCTGAAGGAACTCGACGCCGCCGTGGCGGACTTCATCGCCGGCCGCCTGCCGCCACCGGCCTGCCCGCCGCCCGGCCACGACGAAAAATGGAAGATGATAGGGCGCATCGCCTCCGAACGGCAGAGAATAGAGCACCGCCACCCGGGCGCGCTGGAAAAACTGGCCGACCTTACGTCCCGCCCCTCCACCGGGCTGCCTTTCGCCGCCGCCGCCCTGGCCGCTTCGTTCTATATCATCCGGTTCATCGGAGAAGGACTTATCGGCGTACTGGAACCGCTCTTCAACTCGCATTATATGCCGCTGCTGACGGCCGCCGTAGGGGCGCTGCCGGGCCCGGACTGGGTCGGCACCATGCTGCTCGGCGTCACGCCGGCGCCGATGGAATCGTTCGGCCTGCTGACCACTGGCATATTCATCCCCTTCATCGTGGTCCTGCCCTACATACTTTCCTTTTACCTTATACTCAGCCTCCTGGAGGACCTGGGTTACCTGCCCCGCCTGGCCGTCCTGCTCGACGATTTCATGCACCGCCTGGGCCTGCACGGTTACGGCACCATCCCGGTCATGCTGGGGCTGGGCTGTAAGGTCCCGGGCATACTGGCCGCGCGCGTGCTGGAGACCCGGCGCGAGCGCGTAATCGCCACTGCGCTGGCGCTGATGGTGGCGCCGTGCATGCCCCAGAGCGCCATGATCTTCAGCCTGCTCGGCCCGCACGGCATCGGCTGGATCTTCCTGGTCTTCGGCGCAATCGCGGTCACGGGCCTGGCGGCCGGCGCCATGCTCAACCGCTTCACCCGCGGCGAGACGCCGGAACTCTTCGTCGAAATCCCCCCCTATCACCTCCCGCCTCTCCGGCTGCTGGCGCGCAAGGTATGGATGCGGGTCAAAGGCTTCCTGTCCGACGCCGTACCGATGATCATGCTGGGCGTGTTCCTGGTCAATCTTATGGATATGTCCGGGGCGCTGACGGCGGTCTCGGAGATATTCCGCCGGCCGTTGGAAGCGGCCTTCGGCCTGCCCGGCGAGACCGTCTCGGTGCTGGTCCTGGGCTTTCTGAAGAAGGACGTCTCCATAGCCATGCTCGCGCCTTTCGGCCTGGGCCCGGAGCAACTCACGGTGGCCAGCGTCTTCCTGGCGCTCTACCTGCCCTGCCTGGCCAGCCTGCTGGTCATGGCGCGCGAACTGGGCCTGCGCGATTCGCTGGGCATCGCCCTGGTCAACTTCGCCGGGGCCTCTGCGGCCGCCGCCCTGCTGCACCTGGCCTTCCGGGTCTTTTAAACTCCGCCCGGAAAAATTGTAATCTGTCGTGTCGGCCATCTTCACTCAGCGGGGTAAACCGTGCCTGCCACAGCCAAAAAGAACGACGCTTCAGCGATGAAACTGCTGCTTAAAGAGGTACTGGAGCACGAGGTCTATCCCGCGATGGGCTGCACCGAACCCGTCGCCGTGGCCCTTTGCGCGGCCCGCGCCGCGGGGCTGCTCAAAAAAGCCGCGACCCGCGTGGAGGTGAGCCTGGACCCCGGCACTTTCAAGAACGGCCTGGCCGTGGCCCTGCCCAATACCGGCGGTCAGAAAGGCAACGCCCTGGCCGCGGCCGTCGGCGCCGTCCTGGCCGACCACGCCGCCGGCGCCGGCGTATTCAAGGGCCTGTCGGGAAAATCTCTCGAGGCCGCGCGCGCCCTGCTGCGCTCCGGCTCCGTGGCTTTGAAGCCCGACCATTCCAAGCGCGGCATCTACATGGCCGTTAAAGTCTCCGCCGGGCGCGACTCCGCGCTCTGCGTGGTGGCCGGTGGCCACGCACGAGTCGTAAAGCTGGAGCTCAACGGCAAACCCCTCAAAACCGGGCGCGGCGCGGAACGCCCGTCGGAACTGCCGGCCTACAAGCGGCTGCTGAAAGCCGCCGATTTCGGCGGCCTGGTGGCCGCGGCCGAAAGCGCCGGCCCCGCCGAGCGGGCTTACATCGAAAAAGGCGTTAAGATGAACCTGCGCGCCGCCGCGGCCGGCATGGAGGTGGGCAAGGTCGGCTATTACCTCAAGGACCTCACCGACAAGGGCTTCCTCCGCCAGGACGCGGTCACCCTCGCCAAGACGCTCTCCGCCTCGGCCACCGACGCCAGGATGGCCGGCATGTCGCTGCCCGTGATGTCCAGCGGAGAATCGGGCAACCAGGGCGTGGTGGCCTCGCTGGTGCCGTGGACGGTAGGCCGGGCGTTCAAGGTCCCTAAAAAAAAGATCCTGCGCAGTATCGCGCTCTCCCACATGGTGAACGCCTACATCAAGGTCTTCACCGGCGAACTGGCGCCCATCTGCGGCTGCGCGGTGGCGGCCGGCGTCGGCGCGGCCGCGGCCATAGTCTACCAGCGCCGCGGCGGCGACAGGCGGGCGCTGACGCTGGCGGTGAACAATGTCATAAGCGACATCGGCGGCATGCTCTGCGACGGCGCCAAGAGCGGCTGCGCGCTGAAGGTGGCCTCATCCGCCGACTCGGCCATACGCGCGGCCTGGATGGCCGCAGCAGGCGAAGGCATCACGGAGGAGGAGGGCTTCATCGGCGCCACGGCCGAGGAGACCATCCGCAACATAGCCCGTATCTCAAAGGCCGGCATGGGAGAAGTGGACAGGATCATGCTCGATATAATGGCCGGGAAGAACTTCAGGTAATATGCCCGTTTTCTCGCTCTTCCCCTCCGACGAATCCGCCGACCGGGCGCGCTGCGTGGGTACGCTGGGCGAACTGCGCCGCCTGGGCCAGGCCGACGCGCTGGCCGCCTGGCGCGACAGGCCCGGCGAACTTTTCTCCGCGCCGTCCGCCGCCGAAGCCTCCGCCGCGGCGGCGACCGCCGCGCGGCTGGGAATAAAGACTTCCGTTTTCGACGCGGCCGCCCTGCCGGTCGCCGCGCCTCCGGAGACTCTCGTAAAAGCCGAAGTCGCCGACGAAGGCGTCGGGCTTTACCGGAAGAGCGTGAAGGACTTCCTGCCGTATTCTGAGTTCTCGGCCTTCTCGGCCGGCGTGCTGGAAGAAGCTCCCCCGTCGGTGAATCCTTCCGCGCCCGGCGCGCGGCTGGAAGAGGCCATAAAGAAAACGCTGGGCGCCGCCCCCGCAGCCCCGGCCGCGCCCGGCGCGCCGCCCGCCAGGGAAACAGCTTTCTACCTGGACTTCCTCACACGGGAGGGTGCCAGGTTCCGGCTCCGCTGGGACGAAGCCGATTATTCCTGGCTGGGAAAGAAGAAGGAGTATTCTTCGATCGAGAATTTCCGGCGGACGCTGGAAGAACTGCACTTATTCTCGTTCGGCAAGGTCCCCGTCACGGCCGCCTTCGCCGCCCTGCGGACGCGCACCCCGCTCGCCCCTTTCCGCCTCAGCGGCCTCGAGGCCTTCGACTTCAACCTCCGCTGGTTCCTCGCCGTCACCCGCTAAAGACCGGAATAACTTATTCCCGGGCCGGCCATTGTTCTATAATGTCAGTATGACGCAACACCACAAGCCGAAGCGCTACTTCGCGGTCCACGCCCATTTCTACCAGCCGCCGCGCGAAAACCCCTGGACCGGGGCCATAACCCCGCAGCCCTCAGCCGCCCCCTACCGCGACTGGAACCGCCGCATAGCCCGGGAATGCTACCTCCCCAACCTCTTCGCCCGCATCATGGACTCGAAGGGCAAGATCCTGGAATTCGTCAACAACTACGACTACATGAGCTTCAACTTCGGCCCTACGCTGGCAGGCTGGCTGGAGAAGGAGTACCCCTTCTACTACCGCCGGCTGATAGATACCGCGCGCCGACACAGGGAAAAGCACGGCGCGCCCAACGCCATCGCCCAGGTCTACAACCACGTCATCATGCCGCTGGCCTCCTTCAACGACCAGTTGACCCAGATGGCCTGGGGCCTGGCGGATTTCGAGTCCCGCTTCGGCTTCAGGGCCGAGGCCGTCTGGCTGGCCGAGACGGCCTGCAGCCGCGACACGCTGCGCCTGCTCATCGACCACGGCATGAAATACGTCATCCTCTCCCCTTACCAGGCCGAGAAGGTGCGAGCGCCGGGCGCCGGGACCTGGACCAACATCTCAGGAGGGGCCGTTGACCCCAAGCGCCCCTATCTCTGGTACGACAAGGACCAGGACGGGAAGCCGATAAAGAACCGCTCCATCGCCGTCTTTTTCTACGACGGCAACCTCTCCAAGGCGGTGGCCTTCGAGGGAGCCCTCAAGGACTCCGCCTCTTTCGCCGCGCGCGTCGAGTCCTGCTATTCCGGTCCCGAGCCCGACCAGTTGGCGGCCGTGGCCGTCGACGGCGAGACCTTCGGCCACCACCACAAGTTCGGCGATCTTACGCTGGCCCACGCCTTCCGGCACGAGCTGCCCGCCCGCGGCATAGAGCCCGTGACCTTCGCCCGCTACCTGCAGCTGCACCCTCCGTCCTGGGAGGCAGAGATACAGGCCGGCCCGGACAACGAGGGCACCGCCTGGAGCTGCGCCCACGGCGTGCGGCGCTGGAAGGGCGGCTGCGACTGCGGCAAGGAAGGATTATTCCAGCTGGCCTGGCGCCTGCCGCTCCGCGCCGCGCTCAACTGGCTGCGCGACGCCGCGCTGGAGGTCTACAAGGAAGAGGGCCCCAAGTACTTCAGGGACATCTGGGCCGCGCGCAACGCCTACATCTCCGTGATCCTGGACCCGGGCCCGGAATCCGCCGCGGCTTTCCTCCGCGGCCACGCCGCGCGCGAGCTGGCCGCCGAAGAGCGCGTGAAGGCCTTCCGCCTGCTCGAGATGCAGCGCAACGCACAGCTCATGTTCACCAGTTGCGGCTGGTTCTTCTCCGATATCTCGCGCGTCGAAACCGTACAGAACCTCAAGTACGCCGCCCGCGCGGCCGAGCTCGCGGCGGAATTCGGCTTCAAGGGCCTGGACAAGGGCCTGGCCTCGCTCCTGGAGATGGCCCCCTCTAACTTCACCGACCATGAGAACGGCAAGGCCGTCTATGAGACGCTGGCCAAGGCCGAGTCCGTGACCCCGGCCCAGTTGGCGGCCTTCTATCTCAAACTGGCCCTGGGCGGAAGGCTGGACAAGTCCCTTCCCGGCGGCATGACCTTCCGCTGGGAGACGGCGCGGGAAACTTCCGACGGCGCCACCCGGCTGGTCCGCGGCCGCGCCTGGCTGGAGGCCGGCGCCCCGGGCGAATCCCTGGCCTTCGCCTTCCTCTACGCCAGATTCGGCGGCAACCTCCCCAGGGCGCTCCTCGTGGAGACCACCGGCGAAACCTCGCCGGACGCCTCCTTCGACGCGGCCTTCACGGAGATGGCCGCCCTCTCCCAGGCCGACGCGACTGAACGCTTCCAGAAACTGGCGGTCGCCTCGGGCAGCGCAGTGCCCGACCAGAGCTACGCCAACCGCTACGAACTGCTCTCCTGCGCCGTCTCGGAGATAAAGGCACGCCGTGCCGCCGGACTTTTCTCCGTCATAAGCGAATACGCCGACATCTTCAGGGGCGACAGGCGCGTGCGGGTCTCCGATTTCCCTACGATAAAGAACGAGTTGGAGTTCTACGCCGCCGAAACGGCCGAGGTGCTGCTGGGCGACTTCGCCAGCAACGGCTCGGAGGAAGCGCTGGACAAGGCGCTCGACCTTTCCGAGCGCCTCTCCGGGCTCGGGCTTTCCCTGGAGGCGGTCAAGGACGTCGAGATGGACCTGGAGAAGGCGGCCCTGGCCGCCGCCGAGGAACTGGGCAGGGCGCCCTCCCCGGAGTTGCTGCACCGCCTCAGCAAACTGGGCAGGGTCGCCGCCAACCTCGGCCTCGCCGACACCACCTTCCACCTGCAGAACGCCTGCGCGCCACTCTGCGGCAGGGACGAGACTCCCCACCCGGAGAACTTCCTCCCCCTCTGCGGTGTCCTCGGCATCCACCCCTCCCCGAAAGTGGCCCACAAAACGGCGGTATAAGGGGACCCAGCCGGGTCAGGGCTTCCTCACTGCCTGTCAAGTAATAAGGAGACATCCGGGGGAACCGGGGCTTTTTCATGCGAGCGGACCGGATTACGCCGCTTCGCGGGCGCGCCGCTCGGCCTCGGAAGAGAAGGCCCGGTAGTCCACCTCGGGGAAGATATTGTCCCTCCACTCGATGTCCTTCAGGTAGCCCTCCTCCAGCCGGTTGCCCATGATCTGCTCGTAGAGGCCGGTGAACCGGTGGGTGTGGTCGATGAAGCGCTTGGTCGAATAGGTCTTGGCCGTACCGACCGTCATCAGGAAGGCCCAGTCCGACGACATGGCCAGCACCAGCTCGCGCGCGCACTGGTTCAGCGCGCGCCTGAGCAGGCCGTCGGCGCCGGGGAACCTGTTGGCCATGTCCACCATGCGCGAGACCGCCTTGTGCAGGTGGCGGTACATCCAGTCGTTGGCGCCGTTGAGCCAGACCTCGTTGTAGCCCTTGTCGCCCCACGACGACATCGAGGGCTGCACCACCTGGTTGTCGGGGTGGCGGCCCAGGTACTCGCTGGGCGTGATGGTCTTGACCGTGTCCTGGTCGTGATGCAGCTTCTTGAAAAGGAATTCGATAAAATCCGGGCCCTCGTACCACCAGTGGCCGAACAGTTCGGCGTCGTACATCGACACAAGGATCGGCTTGCGGCCGAGGAAGCCGTAGAGGTGCTCCACCTGGCGCTCGCGGTTGAACATGAAGTTGCCGGCGTGGCTGGCGGCCACGTCGCGGGCCTCGTGCGGGTTGTAGGGCGCCTTCTCGTTTAACCCCACCTTGCCGGTAATCTTGCAGTACTTCATGCCGATATTGCGCCGCACGCCGTCGTTATGCAGGTAGGGCTTGACGTAATCGTAGTCCAGGTCGTAACCGAGGTCCCGGTAGAACTCGCGGTAGCGGGAGTCGCCGGGATAGCCCATCTCGGCGCTCCAGACCTGGTGGGCGCTCTCCATGTCGCGGCCGAAGGCGGCCACGCCCGACGGGCAGTACACCGGCGCGTAGACGCCGTAGCGCGGGCGCGGGCTGCCGTAGATGATGCCGTGGGTCTCCAGGAAGAAATAGCGTATGCCGTGGGCCTTGAGGTATATCTCGTCGCCGGGATTATAGGCGCATTCGGCCAGCCAGATGCCCCGCGGGCCCCGGCCGAAGCGGCGGGTATAGTCCTGAGCCGCTACCTGTATCTGGGCGTTGACCGCCTCTTTGCGCACCTCGAGCGGCAGGAAGCCGTGCGTGGCGCAGCAGGTAATGATCTCCAGCTTGCCTATGTCCTGGAACTTCTTGAAGCCGTCCAGGATATTGCAGTGGTAATACCCCTCGTAAAGCTCGAGGATGCGCCGGAACTTGCGCTCGTACATCTCGGCGACCGGGGAGAAGGCGGTATTGCGGGTACGGTGGACCTCTTTCTGCGAGAGTTCCAGGCGCTTGTGCACGTAATTGAGGAAGCGCTTCTTAAGCAGTTCGTCGGCCATCATGCCGCAGAGCGGCGGCGTCAGCGACATAGTCACGCGGAAGTCGGTCCCCTCCTGCGCCAGGCGCTCGTAGACGTCGAGCATCGGCAGGTAGGTTTCGCACATGGCCTCAAAGAACCAGTCTTCCTCGAGGAAGTCCTCGTATTCGGGGTGCCTTACAAAGGGGAGGTGCGCGTGAAGTACGAGCGCGAGGTAGCCTTTCTCGTTATTTTCCATCTTTGAGCGTGGAGCGGGTCACCTTTATCTCTATGCTGCGGGTGTCGGTACCGTCGGCCGATACGGCGGCGACGGGCAGGTCCATGTTGCCGTCGGGGAGCGCGAAGCGCATGGAGAAAGTCCCGTCGGGGTTGAGGTGCACTTTGCGGCCTGCCAGCGTAACGCTGGCGTCCGGCTCGGTGGCCCCGTAAAGTATCAGCTCGCAGTCCGCGACCAGCCAGAATTTCTTCTCGGCCGGCTTGGGCTGCTGGTGGGACGAGAGGGAGGAGACGCCCCAGGAGGCGGCGCGGGAGAAGACGGAGCGCAGCATCTCCCAGCGCTGGGCCAGCGACTTGGCGACCTCGCCGGAGCCCTTGCCGATGTATTCCACGCCGGAGAGCTGCAGCAGCTTCTCGAAGTCGCCGCTGACGGCCATCCACTTCTCGTCGGTGACGTCGGAGACCCGGCCCGCGGGCAGTTTGACGGCGTTGGTCTTCACAAGACCCACAAACCTGCCGTCGGGCAGAACCAGACCCAGCTCACAGCAGTAGGGGCGTCCGCTCTCCTGTACGTTGACGTACCAGCTGCGGGCTTCCAGCCGGACCGGGATGTCGAAATAGTTGTGATGCGCCGCGCCGTTGGTCCCTTCGGAGGACGACATGTCGTAAACGCGCACGACCTGCAGGGAGGTGTCGAAGATATTGTCGCCGTGCGCCTTGCGGGCTTCGCCGCGGGTTTGCTCGGTGATCTCCCAGTAGAGGTACATCCAGTTGGGATCGCGCGGAAGCAGGACGGCTTCGGTCTCCCCGTAGCCGTCCGGGAGCACCTTGTGGCCGGAATCGGGCTGAGCGGAGCCCGGCTTGATATTACCTGACGAAGTCATTTTCTCTCCTAAATACCGGTTCGTTGACAGGGGATGTCTGTCAAGGCGGCGCGTGCCATGAAGGAGAACTACCCCTGACCCTCCGGTAAGTATAACAAAAAAAACCAGCCCCCCTCAAGCTGGAGAATTATCCAACGCAAGATGAGCCTGAAATCGAGCTCCTGTTGCCAAAACG
>CAZVWK010000074.1:0-10874 GCA_964631475.1 uncultured Elusimicrobiaceae bacterium
CGCGGCTCTTCCCCCCGGCGTAGGACATCGAAAGCGAGATGCCCCCCTTTTCGTTCCGCGGGCTCAGACGGAAAGCGGGCTCCAGCTCGCCGGCCAGGCCCCCCGCCTTCCCCTGCTTGAGCAGGGCCAGGCCAAGCCGCAGCCTGGCGACCGAATCGCGCGGCTTTATCCTCAGCGCGTCTCGGTAGAGGGATACGGCGGCCGGCAGGTTCCCGTCGCGCTCCTCGAGCACGGCCAGTTCCAGCATCGCGTCCTCGTAGGAACGGAAATAGCGCAGCGCGGAGCGCAGCGAGACCTTGGCCTCGGCGTTGCGGCCCAGGCGGGAGTAGAGGAGGCCGAGTTGGTAATGATAGAGGGGATTCTCGGGATCGGCCGCGGCGGCGGAGCGGAAATATTCCAGGGCCGAGCCGTAGAGGCCCAGGGAGTGATATACCGAGCCTATGTTCATCTTCACGTCGGAACGGACCGGGTCGAACTTCTGCGCCTTCAGGAAGTCCTCCAGGGCGCCCTCCGCGTCCCCCTTCCAGGCGAGAGCGATGCCTTTGAGCTGCCAGGCCAGGGCGCTGGAGGGAGACAGCTCGATGACGCGGAGATATTCCGCTATGGCGCGGTCGACCTCTCCCAGCCAGTAGAGGCTGGAGCCGTACAGCAGAATGGCGTCCGTATCGGCAGGCGATCTGGCCAGCGCCCGGGAGAATTCGGCGGCCGCGGCCGCGTGATCGCCGGCGTTCATCAGCGCGTAGCCCCTGCGGAGATTGATGCGGCTCTGCTCCTTCATTATCTCGTCCCAGATGGTCCGCTCCCCGGGCGGAGGAGCCGGAGGGAGAGCCGTGAAAGCGGCGTCGGGCAGCAGGCAGAGCGCGGCGAGGGCCGCTGGCAGGGCTCGTTTCACGCCTACATTTAATTAATTATGGGGATGATTGGCAAACGCGCCGGGACTATTAAAGAGAGGGAGCACGAAAGGATTGCGCCTACGCCTTTCGTGCTCCCTCCACACGACCGCACCGCACAGGGCGGTCCCGCCGGACGACCCGCGGGACGCCGCAGCCTCCCTCAGAACGTCTCACAGGGCTATTATAGCAGATTGGGCTTGACTTGTCAATATTGACGGGGCTATTTCCTGACGGTTACCTGCCGCGGGGCATTGAACTTGCCCTCAAAACCGAGCAGGTCTATGTAGGAGATACGCACCCAGTAGGTCCCGGCCGGCAGATAGTCGGCCAGGTCTATGCGGTCGAAGACGTCGTAGGTCCGGTCCAGCGCGATATTGGAGAAAGCCTGGTCCCTGGCGGCCTGTATGTGATACCCCTGAACCGGGTTGGCCACCGTTATCATCTTGGAGATCTCGTCGACGTTTATAGCCGAGGCGTCGCCGGGCTTGGGCGCCCCCTCCCCGGCCTTGGCCGCGGCGGCGCCGCCGCCGGCCTTGGGCGCCTTGCCGAGGTCGACGGAAACGACATTGCCGCTCATCTTGAGCCGGGGCTGGTCGGCCTGGGCCGGCCGGGTCCCGCCTTCGGTAAACTCCGGCAGCGGCGGCAGCTTGACCGGCTGAGACGGCGGCAGGTCCAGCTTAACCTCGGAGGCGAAGCCCTCAAGGACTTCCACAACCTTGCCCTGGGCCTCTACCCCCGCCTTTCCCTTGTAGACCTGCACCAGGGTCGTGAGGTCGTCCTTGACCCTGGCGCCGAACTCGGTGTCCGCGGTGCGCGGAACGATGCGCGCCGCGGCGGTGACCACGCGGGACCGCACGCCGCGCATCTCGCCGGAGAGAAGCTGCACATCCGCATCCTTCTGGGGCGGCCGCAGGACTGCCATGGAATTGGGCATGAGGTTCAGAATCTCGCCGGTATAGAACTTGACGTCGGCGCGGGCGTTGACCGTGGTGCGCAGGGTATCGCTGCGGTAAAGGTCCATGTTGGTCTTCACGCCGTCCCACCTGGCCCCGCCGACGGGCCTGAAGAAGACCTCATTTATGTGATAGACGAGCCTGGCGGCGCGGAACTGCTCCTTTATGAGCCGGACGGGGATTTTCAGCGGCATGCCGGGCAGGGCTATGGAGGGGTCCGCCGAGGGCAGCTTGTTGTAGCGCAGGATCTCGTTCCACCGCTTGGGATCCTTCAGATAGGTATTGGCGATGCTCCAGAGCGTGTCGCCGGGCTTCACGACTATCGTCTGCAGCTCTTCCGCGCCGGAGCGCGCCGCCAGCAGGGCCAGCGCCAGCAGCGCGCAGGACAGTTTTTTCATTTCACGCCCCCGGCGCCCGCGGCGCCCTCCGCCTTGTCCGCAGCCGCGCCGGCCCGGACCACCTTCCCCGCCTCGTCCTTGCGGAGGTCGCCGGGGAAGGAAAAAATGAACTTCGCGCCCTTTCCGGGCTCGGATTCCGCCCAGATCTTGCCGAGATGGGAGGCGGCGACGTTCTTGCAGATGGTCAGGCCCAGGCCGGTGCCGCCCGCCTTCTGGCCCTTGACCTGCTCGAACTTCTCGAAGATGCGCCCCAGGTACTCCTGCGGGATGCCGTCTCCGGTATCCTCGACCTCCCCCCGCACCATACCGTCCGCCGAGGAAACCCGCAGCGTTATCGTGCCGTCCTCCGGCGTGAACTTTATGGCGTTGCCGACGAGGTTGGTGAACATCCGTTCCGTGAGGCCGGGGTCGGCGCTGACCACCAGGTCCGGCGGGGCCTCCACGGCGAACCTTATGCGCTTGCGCTGGCCCAGGGACTCCATCAGTTCTACAACGCGCCTAGCGGCCTCACCCATGTTGACCGGCGAGAGGGAGATTTCCATCTTGCCGGCCTCCATCTTGGCCGCGTCCAGGATATTGTTTATCATGCCGAGAAGGCGGAAGGCGGCGCGGTCGATGGAGATGAGCATCTTGCGCTGGCCGTCCGTGATGGGGCCGGGGATCTCCTTGAGCAGGAACTCGACGAACCCCTTCACCGCGCCCATGGGATTACGGAGGTCGTGGGTTATGGAGTGGAGGAATTCGTCCTTGATCCTGGCCAGTTCCTTGTCGAGGGTGATGTCGTGCATGGCCACCAGCAGCCCCAGCGGCGCCTGCTTCTTGGGATCGCGTATGGGCGTTGCGGTGCAGCGGTAGACGGTGCGGGCCGTGGCGGTCGAGAAGTCCAGCTCGCGGAAGGCCCCGGGGTCATCGGAGGACATCACCTCTCCGACCAGTGCCCGCACCTTCCCGTCGGGGACGCAGTCCAGGAACTTCTTCCCGAGAAGTTCCCCCTCGGGCAGGCCCAGCACCGAGCGGGCCTTGCGGTTGACCAGTTGTATGTCGCCTCCGCGGTCGGCCATGACGATGCCGTCCTCGGTGGAGAAGAGCACCGCCTCGGTGTTCTTCTGCTCGCGTATGATGCGGTCCACCTGCATTTCGGAGTACGACTTGAGCTGGCGTATCATCTTGTTGAAAGTCTCGCCCAGGTCCTTGAGTTCGTCCCTGGTTCCGACCTGGACCGTGTGGCCGAAGTCGCCGGCGGCGACGCGCTCGGCGACGCGTGTGACGTCTATGATGGGCCTGGCAAGCTGCCGGCTGAGCAGGTAGGCGGCTATTATCACCAGGACGGCGAAGAAAAGCGTAACGTAGACGGCCTGGTCCTTCATGAAAATGGCCGACATGTAGGCCTCTTCGCGCGACTGCTTGACCACGGCGGCGGCGCCGATCTCCGGGATCGGAGAGTAAGCGCCTATCTGGTCCCGGCCGGAGAGGTCGGCGTACTCCATGGAGCCGGCGGCCGGCGCGGCCAGCGCCGCGGCGACGATGGGCCAGGCCGGGATAGCGGCGGCGGCCGACTCTCCCAGAACGGGCGGCAGGGCCAGGGGAACACCCCCGGGCCCGACTACCATGGCGTAGCCGGTATCGCCGATGTTCTTCACTCCGACAGCGGCGGAGAACGCGGCGAGGTCGGCCGCCAGCCTCATTACGGCGGCCGCGCCCAGCGGATAGAAGAAGACCATTTCGGACGTAGAAGAAGAGATGGAGATATGCCTGGCCTTGGAATCCAGCGCGGAACGGAAGCCGGGGTCCCCGGCGTAATTGCGAAGCGGCGAGTCCTTGCCTTTCGACGGGCTGAAAACCTTCATGACCTCGGCGCCCTGCCCCGAGACAAGAGAGACCTCCGTGATCTCGGGGCTGGAATCCACGAAAGCGGCGAGCACGGCCTGGCGGCTGTCCCAGTCCATTTTACCGACAGTTTCCCGCAGGAAAACGGCTTTGGAGTGTATCCTTTCCAGGTTGCCCCTGTAGGCCGAGGCGATATTGTCGGCCATGCCCAGGTGCAGTTCGAGGATCGCCGTCTTGACCCCGAGCTGCCCGATGTTTATCAGGCGGTAGCCCAGCAGCGACAGCGGCACGAGCGCGGCCAGCGACATCACAATAAGGAATTTTGGGAAGAGCTTGAGGCGCATGTTCCGTTTCTTCAATTATACACTACTCTGCCTAGTCCAGCAGTCGCGCGAGGCCGGAAAGATGATGCTGCAGGCGGTCGACTTCGCGTTCGAGGTCCGTCTTGGCCGCGCGGCTCCTGGCGGAATCGGCCGGCTCTCCGCCCTTGACCAGGACGGACATCCTGGCGCAGGCCAGCAGCGTCTCGCGCCGCGCCTGTCCGGCGGCGGCCGCCTG
Organism: uncultured Elusimicrobiaceae bacterium; assembly: GCA_964631475.1. Taxonomy (GTDB): domain Bacteria; phylum Elusimicrobiota; class Elusimicrobia; order Elusimicrobiales; family UBA9959; genus UBA2231. The sequence continues at coordinate 4,630 of CAZVWK010000074.1, forward strand.
TGAAACCACGGACTCCGGCATGGCCGACGACAGCGCCGGGGCCAGCAGCGCCTCTATCTTCTCCAGTTCCGCCTGCAGGCCTTCAAGGTCCCGCGGCCCGTAAGGAGGCGCGGAAGCCCGGTCCTCGATGGAACGCTCCAGCACGTTCTTATGCTCTTTAAGCCTGGCCGCGGTGTCGTATAAAGAACGCTTCAGGCGGACGCCACCGGGCTTTACCCCGGGCAGAGGCCCGTGCAGGCCGTAGGCAGGCGCTTCCGGCCTCTCGGCGCGCATGTAGCCGGCGGCGAAAGCGCCGGAGAGCAGCATCAGGACGGCCAGCAGCGCCCTGCCACCTCCTCCGGCCTTCCGGTCAGGCCTGCTCATCGGAAAGCTTCTCCAGGTTCGGCAGCATGTTCCGCACGGCGGCGCTCCGGTGACTTATCGAGTTCTTCTCCCCGGCGTCGAGCTCCGCGAAGGAGAGCCCGCGGCCTTCAGGAAGGAACAGCGGGTCGTAGCCGAAGCCACCTTCGCCGCGCGGCGCCTCCAGTATCCGTCCGCGCACGGCCCCCTCCGCCGTCACGGCGGAGCCGTCCGGCGAACAGAGCGCTATAACGCAGCGGAAGGCGGCGCGCCTGGCCGCGGGAGGGACTCCCTCAAGCGCGCGAAGAAGCTTCTCGTTATTGTCGGCGTAAGACCGGCCCTCCCCGGCGTAGCGCGCGGAATATACTCCCGGCGCCCCTCCCAGGGCCTCCACCTCCAGGCCGGTGTCGTCAGCCAGGGCACGGAGGCCGGTGGCGGCAGCGGCGGAGAGGGCCTTCTTAAGCGCGTTCTCTTCCAGCGTCGCTCCGTCCTCTTCCACCGGCCCCGCGCCCGGGAAATCCGACAGCGGCGCGAACTCTATCCCGGGACAGGAAAGCAGCGCGGCCAGTTCGGAGGCCTTATGCCTGTTGGCGGTGGCTATCACTATTTTCACGGAATCCTTTCTCATTGCTGCGGCGGTCTTGACACCTCTGAAAGCTAAATATATACAATATCGGGATGCCAGCCTCCGGCGACGATTTTAACATTTTTAAGCTGTCCTCGGCCTCGCTGGACGAGATTATGGCCTGCTTCCGGGGCTTCACCTACCTGTCCTTCCCGGTTGGCGAGTGCAAGTACCGCGGCTTAGCGCTGCGGACGGTGAGGACGGAGGAGCGGGAAGGCGGCCCCTGCTTCCCGGTCATAACGGACGAAAGGATAGCCTCCGGGCCCTGCCTGACCCTGCCCTCGAAGGAGGCCCTCGCCAGGCTCTTCTACTCGCCCGCCGCCGAAAACGCGGTCTTCAACCCGGAGGGTACGCTGGTAAAAGAGTCCGGCCCGGAGGTCAAGTTGGACAGGATGAAACTGTCCCTAATACTGGGGTTCCTAGACACTCCGCAGGAACCGGCGGACCTCCAGGCGGCGGCCGACGGGGCGCTGGCGGCCGGCGCGTTTCACAAGGCCAATTACCTTTTCTACAGGATTTTCGAGCGCGAAGGACAGGACAGGATAACGGCGCTTTACCCGCAGGTGCTCATGGAACTGGGACAGCACCGCCAGGCCTATTTCATGCTCAAGGACCTTGCGACCCCGGAAGCCTGGTGCAACCTGGCCTTCATCTATTTCGAGACCGGCGACTTGCCGCACGCGGCCGAATTCCTGGCCAGGGTGCCGGCCGGGACGGCGCTGGAGGAACGGCGCGCCCTGCTGGCGGCCCTGCTCAGGGCGACGGCGGGAGGACCCGGTTTCCAGGACCCGCTGCGCGCGATGATACCAGGACCCCTCGGGGCGGAGGCTTCCTGCGAGCTCGCGGCTGTTATCTACCGTTCGGCCCCCACTGACAGGGTGGCCCTGAACGAGGCCAGGATCCTGGCCGCCTCGGCCGCCGCCCATCCCAGGTCCGCCTTCAAGGCGCTCTCTCTGCTCGGTTCCGTAAACTTCTCGATGGGCGATTTCCGGGAGGCTTCGGAGAACTGGGACAGGGCGTTCACGCTGGCCCCCATGCCCGTCCTGCTGGCAAACTCCGGCGCGGCGCTTATAAGTCTGCGCTCCTATGGCGAGGCTCTCTCCGCCGCCGCCGAACTGGCGCTCTGGGACAAGGCGGCCGCTGAAAAACTGCTGGCGGCCGTTCCGGAAGAGGCGCTCGCGGCCGGCCCGGCCCCGAGGAAGTCGGCGCCGCCCGCCATGCCGTCCCCGGCCGCCCGGCCAAAAACTTCCTCGACGCCCTACGTGGCCGTCGAAAAAGAAAGGGTCTTCGATTATTTCGACGCTATGAAGAAGGAGCCTGCCCCTGAAGCTAGGCCAACTGCTTCCCTGGAAAGGGCCGACATTTCCAGCCGGGCCCCGACGGCGTCCCGGAGGACCCTGGCCTCCACGGCCGCTTCCGGTCCGGCGGCGGCCGCATCCGGGGCGAACAAGGTCTCCGCCGCGGAAGCGGACAGCGAAAGGTCTTCCGACGCCAGGTTCGAGGACTACGGGGAACTTTTCGAGGCGGCGGTCTCTTCTAGGCCGGAACTGGTCCGCACCGACGATTTCATGGGCAGGGCGTTCCGCCTGGCCTCGAGCCTGGAGGAAGAGACCGGCAGGAAGGTCTATTTCAGCGCTGACGGCATAACCGAAGTGGAAAAAAAGATCCGCCTTACCTTCATTAAAGCGGAAAAGAACCCGGTGGAGAGGACTGAAACGGTGCTTTCCGCTGGGGCTTTCCTCTGCTATTTTTTCCAGGAGCGGCACAGGGCGAGGCTGCTGAAGTTCGCCGATTTCGACCCGTGGGCCTGGCCCCTGGTGGTGCCGGGATCCGACTTCCTGACCTATCCAGTACAGCGCCTGTGGCGCCTGCTCTGGAACGAGACTCTGCCGGAGCCGGGCTGGCTCACCAGGTACGCCCAGTGGGCGGAGTCCGAGATACGCTCCCCCTCTCCAAAGGTCTCCGGCGCCGCCGCGGTCAGGCAGCGGGTCCGCAGCCACCCCGAGCGGATCACGGACGCCGAGACTGAGCACAAGCGGATACTTACGCTGGCCTCCACGCTCGCCGAGACGGCCGGCATAGAGACTTCGCGGACCGGCGCGGCCAAGCTGGGCCAGGCCCTGAGGACGAGGTTCAAGCCGGATATCCCCCCCACCGCCGACGGCTGGAAACTGCTGCGCTGCTACGGCCATATTTTCGCCGCCATACTTGTGAAGGATTTCAGGGGGACCTGGCACAACACCGACGGCAACGACGGCCTCTGGTCGCTCAGGTTCCCCTGGAACACATACTCCTTCCCCCTGGGCAAAGTATACAGGGCGGCCTCCGCCGGCGAGGACCTGCTGGAATATTACGACAGGCTCATGGAGGAGAAACTCAAGCCCGCCGGGCCCTGAGCCGTTCGGCCCTTGCCCGCCCCCCCGTCTTTGTTATTGGACTTTTAAGACCATGAAAACTCTCGCCCTGCTGCTCTCGGCTTTACCGGCTTTCGCCTGCGCCTCCGGCTTCGTCCTCGATTCGGCCGGGCGCGGATCGGCGGCGGCCATAAATGTCCCGATGCCCGGAGCGCCGGCCGCCGTCCCCGCGTCGCGCGCGGGCGCCGACTGGACGATAATGATTTACATGAACGGCAAGAGCAACATCGAACCGTTCGCCCTGGCCGACATGAACCGCTTCGAGACGGCAGGCTCCACCGATAAGGTCAACATAGTCGTGGAACTCGGCCGCTCCAGGGGATTGGAGAACGACACCGACGCCGACGGCGACTGGGCGGGAGTGCGCCGCTACCTGGTGCGGAAGGACGACGACGGGGAGCGCATAACCTCGCCCGTGCTGGCGGATCTCGGCGCGCCCGACATGGGCGACTGGCGGCAGGCCGCCCGATTCGTGCGCTGGGCCCGCGAGGCCTACCCGGCCAGGCGCTATATGCTGATAATCTGGGACCACGGCTGGGGCTGGATAGACCCGGTCAAGCCAGGCGAGAACCTGGAGGGCGGGTCCGGCGCCAAGTCTATCTCGCACGATTTCGAGACCGGCAATTACATAAAGACCACCGAGATGGGCAAAATACTCAAAGAGGCCGGCAAGGTGGACGTGTACGCCTCCATGGCCTGCTTCATGCAGATGGGCGAGGTAGCCTACGAACTCAAGGGCCTGGCCGACGTCATAGTTGGCTCGGAAGAGGTCATACAACTGCCCAGTTTCAACTTCGAGGATTTCCTCGGGGCCATGGCATCGGATCCGGGGGCCGGGGCCGAAAAGGCCGGCGTCTACCTGGTGGACACTTTCATCGAGATGTATTCCAGGCCCGAATACTCGGAAATGCTGGAAAGGACGAAGTACGGCACCCAGCTCTCCGCCATACGCGGTTCCGCCCTTGACGGCTTCGCCTCCAGGGCGGGAAAATGGGCCAAGGCCGTGCTCAGAAACGGCGACGACGACGCCCTGCGCGCCGCCCGCCGGGACGTGCTGCGCTTCGAGGTGGGCGACGAGAACACGGACCCCCTCAAGCTGATCTCCTTCTACGCCGACATACACCATTTCGTAAGCCTGTACGAGGCCGCGATGGACAGGTCGCGCCCCGGCTCCCGGGCCGCGGCCGCGGCGGGCAGGGACCTGCGGGACTGGATAGACGGGCGGCTGGTCATAAAGAACGCCTTCCTGGGCAGGGACAGAACCGGTAAGCATTATTCCGCCACGCGCGGCATAGCGCTGCACATCCCCGGCCTGAAGGGCGAACTCATCCCTTACTACCAGACCTATGACCGCCTCGCCTTCGAAAAAGCGTCCGGCTGGAGCGCCCTAATCAAATACATGGAGAACCTGGAGTAGCTCTTGCGGACCGCGGCCTCCTCGCCAGAAAGCCGATCCAGTTTTGGACCGGCTTTCTTTTTCCTCCCGCCGCGCCGGCGCCGCGCGATTTCGGCCGTCTACGCCTTCGCGCGCCTCGCCGACGACATAGCGGACGACCCGGGCCTGCCGCCGGCCGAGAAGCTCGCCCGCCTGGGGCGCCTGCGAGACTGCACGGAGTCACTCTACGCGGGCGGGGAGGCCCGGGAACTGGCCTGGCTCGCCCCCTGCGTCCGGGAGTTCGGGCTCAGGAAAGAGCACTTCCTCCTCCTTATAGAAGGGATGGAGATGGACGCCGAACCGCGCCGCTACCGGGACATAGGCGAGTTGAAGCGCTACATGTACCGGGCGGCCTCCGCCCCCGGACTGCTGTCGCTGCAGGTCTTCGGCGCGAGCGGCGGCGACCTGCCGGCCCTGGCCGAGAACCTGGGCTGCGCCGTGCAGCTCATAAACATAATCCGGGATTTCCGGGAAGACGCCGCGATGGGTCGCCTCTACGTGCCGGAAGAGGACCTGCTCGCCTTTGGCCTGGATCCGGCGGAAGCGGCGGCTTCGGCCGGGACTCCCGATTTTGTAGAATTGATGAAATTCGAGGCGGGGCGGGCGCGCGGGTTCTACCGCGAGGCCTGCCTGGCGGCCGGGGGCGCGCGCGGGCTCTTCCCCGCTTTCATGATGGGAGAGCTTTATCTCGGCCAGCTCGAGACGATGGAGAAGAACGCTTTCGACGGCACGCGGCCCCGGACTACGGCGGCCGGCAAGGCCGCGGCGGCCTGGAGGGCATGGAGGATAATATGCTGAAACCCGATTCCTGGATACGCGAGATGTGCCGGCGCCGCCGGATGATAACGCCGTACACCGAGAAACTGGTAGCCAGCGGCAAGGTCTCCTACGGCCTCTCCTCCTACGGCTACGACATCCGGGTCGCCGACGAATACAAGGTCTTCACCGACGTTCACAACTGCGTGGTCGACCCCAAGGATTTCCGGCCGGAGTCCTTCGTGGACATAAAGGCGCCCTGGTGCATAGTCCCGGCGCGCTCCTTCGCGCTGGCGCGCTCGGTGGAATATTTCCGCATCCCCCGCGGCGTGATAGGACTGTGCATCGGCAAGAGCACCTACGCCCGCTGCGGCATAGTCGTCAATATCACGCCCCTCGAACCCGAATGGGAAGGACACCTGACCCTGGAGATATCCAACACCACGCCCCTTCCCGCCAAGATCTACTCCAACGAGGGCATCGCCCAGCTGGTCTTCCTGGGTTCCGACGTGGAATGCGAGACCTCCTACAAGGACCGCAAGGGCAAGTACCAGTCCCAGCGCGGCGTGACCCTGCCCAGGATACTGCGCCGCCGATGAGGGCGCTGCCGCTGATCCTCCTGCTCTGTGCCGCCGCATCAGCGGGGGACACCATGCGGCATGGTGTCCCGGTACCG
>CAZVWK010000075.1:0-10740 GCA_964631475.1 uncultured Elusimicrobiaceae bacterium
AGCGGACATTTCTAAATGCCGCTACTACCGGACATTTCTATTTGCTTGCAACAGCGGGCAGAGCCCGGGCAGAGCCAGGGCAGGGCTAGGAGAATTATTCCGGGGTCGGCAGTGACTCCCTCGCCGGGGGATGGCGGGGCATCACTTGAGCAAAGCCGTCCGAAGGCCCGAGTTTAGGAGTATGCGCCATCAGGGGACAACCGGGGAAGGCGGCGTGCCGGCACGGCGAGATACACCGGCAGAGTTCTTCCCTACAATCCCCTGGCGAAGGCCTCGAAGGCCTTGCGGAAAGGTTCGGCCGGGGCGCTGAGCACGCCGGCGCCCACCTGGCCCACGCCGGGATTCTTGTGGGCCACACCGGTGTCGATGAACGGCAGTATGCCGGTCTTCGCGACTTTGACAACGTCTATGCCCGTCGGGGTACCGCGGAAGTTGAGGTAGGGTATCTTGTAGATATTGTTCTCGCCGGCCGTTATGGCGTACATCGCCATCGTGTAGTTGACCGCGTCGGCGGCGCTGCCGCCCACGAACTGCACTATCGCCGGCGCCGCTGCTATAGCGAAACCTCCCAGGCCGTTGGTCTCCGTGATCGAGGAGTCGCCGATATCCGGGTTGGCGTCCGCCCTGGTATAGCCCGGGAAGTAAAGCGCGTCCGGAACCGCGGCTGGACCGGTGAACCACCGGCCGCCGGTTCCCGAAAGCTGCACTCCGAAATCCGTGCCGTTGCGCGCCATCGCCACCACGACGCTGGAATCCTTCACTCCGCGGCCCGCGTCTAGCGACGCCTTTGAGAGCGCCATCGAGAGGTTCAGGAAGAAATGGTCGTTGCCGTTAACGAACTCGAGGACCTTGGCCGCGCGCTCCGGGTCCGGGCAGGTCTTGATGACCGCCGGCGCTATGGCCCTGTAGAAAAGCGAGGTGCCGGCGCGGTTCCGGTTGTGCACCTCGTCGCCCATATGCAGCGCCTGTGCCACCATCGACTTGAGGTCTATGCGGCCCAGAGACTCGATGGCCGCTTTCAGAGCGGGGTAGAGTTCCTTTTCCATCCATTTCAGGCGCTCGTTCACCTCCGGGCCGTAAGCGCCGTAGCGCAGAACCTTGCCCAGCCCTTCGTTCTGGGTGGCGTAGGCGTAATTGGAACCGGCCTCGTTCTTCACTATAAAGACCGGCATCGCAGCCGAGATGATGCCGGCCATCGGGCCGACGGCGCTGTGCTCGTGGCAAGGGGAGTACTTTATCTTTCCCGAGGCGGCCAGCCGCTCCGCATCCTTCGGGTTTTTCGCCAGGCCTTCGTACATCAGCGCCGCCATGATGCCGCCGCGCATCGGCCCGCACATCCGGTCCCAGGTTATGGGGGGGCCGGAGTGAAGGATGAGGTCCCTCTTCATACCCGGAATAACTTCGAGAGCTACACCCATGCCGAGCAGCGCCGGCTTGGCGGAGAGTATTTTCTGAAGGGCTTTCTGATTCGCTTTTTCGATGCTGGCCGCGTTCTTAGCCGCCTTCGCGAACAATGCGGTCTCAGTCGAGAGCGGCGGCTTGAAATCCGCCTGCACACTCTTCACGCCGGCGTCATGGAGGCCCTGGCGGAAGGATTCCATGCCGAGATTCACAATTTTAAGTTCCGACTTGAAAAGTTCCATACGGCTCACCTCTTCGCCGCCAGGCGTATGATCTCGCCGGCCAGCCGGCAGGCGCCGGCGTTGGAGGGCATGAGCAGGACGCCCGCCGCCTCCAGACCGCGCACCACTTTGGAGCGGACCTGGGGATCGGCCTCGGTACCGGTGACCGAAGCGACCACGGACAACTCCCTGTTGACCCTGAAGGCCTCGGAGAGCGGGGAGAGTATGTCGTCGAGCGGCGCCAGGTTGGCGCCGTAGCCGAGCACCAGGTCCAGCAGCAGCACCGACACTTCCGGGCGTTTCGCCTCGGAGACGATAAGTTTGTTGCGGAGCGAGAAGTCTATCATCGGGTGAGGACGCCCGACCGTGAACTCGTCCTCGCCGAGGTCGACCACCGCGTGACCCTCGAGTTTTATGGGGTCTTTAAGCCTGTGTTTTTTATCGAGCGGGGCATTGGAGAGCACCGTCCCGATAAACTCCGGCAGCACGACCTGCGCCTCGCCCACGAAAGTGCCGCCGGTGAACAGGCCCCTGAGGAAGCGGCTCCGCTTCTTCCTGGCCGCTTCCCGTTTAGCCAGTTCCTCGGCGCGCAGATTCATGTCGTATATCAGTTCTTTCGCCTTGGCGGCCTTGAGCCCCTTGCCCAGGCAGGCGGCCTTATAGGCGGCCTCTTCCAGCGTGCGGGCCGGGTAGAAATCGTCCTTCACCGTCTCCTTCAGTTCGCCCCCCAGCAGAACGGCCACTACCGGCTTCTTTATCCGCTTGACCGCCGCGGTTATTTTCTTCATCACCGACGGGTGCGGCGGCTTGGAGACCAGGAGTACGACCTCCGTGGCCTCGTCACCGGCCAGCATGTCCAGCGCCTGGAGAAAAGTAAGGCCGCCCACCTCCGCTTTGACGTCCCGCCCGCCGGTGCCGACGCACTGGGAGATGCCGGCGCCTTCGTTGGAGATGAGTGTCGTGACCTCCTGGGCGCCCGTGCCCGAGGCGGCGACCACGCCGATATTGCCGCGGCGCACGGAATTGGCGAAGGCGATGGGCGCGCCGTTTATGATGGCGGTGCCGCAGTCTGGACCCATGACCAGGAGGCCTCTTTTAACGGCCTCTTTCTTGAGAGCCGCCTCGGTCTCCACCGGCACATTGTCCGAGAAAAGCATGACATTGAGCCCCCTGTCCAGGCAGTCGGCGGCCAGCGGCCCCGCGAAACGGCCCGCGACGCTGATTACGGCGAGGTTGGCGCCTTCGAGCGTCTTGACCGCGTCGTCGAGGCCCGCGGCCCTGCGGTCGGCGCCGGGGACGGCGGCGGCGGGCTTCTTGTTGAGCAGTTCTTCGGCGGCTCTGAAAGCCGTTTCGGCGGCTTCGGCTGTCCTGGCGCTCACGGCTATGGCCAGGTCGTTCTCGCCGGCCTTCTCCACTTCGGCGGTGAGGAGGCCGGAGGCTTTTATAAGGCCCTTGTTCTCTTTGGTGGCCATTACTACGGCGGAATCCAGCACGCCGGGTACGGAGTTCAGTTTTTTCGCCACCTGCATCAGCGCCACCGAGTCGAAATAGGCGCCTTTCCTGACTATCGTTTTTACCGGCATTAAGTCTCCTAAATGTTCATCACGCCGTAGAAGCCGTAGAGGAAGCCGGCCGCTATGTCGCCGCCCGAAGTATGGCCCACCGCCAGCAGCTCCTCGGCGGCCTTGGCGGTGGAGCGGTTGGAGTGGGAGAACAGCGCCTTGATGACGGCGTTGACTCTCTCATCGGCACGGCCCTTGAACGAAGCGGTGAGGAAGGCGTTTGAGACAAGGTTTGACCCCAGCGCGGCGGTATAGACGCGCTCCTTGACGAGTCCCAGGTTCTTTCCGGAATACAACTCGGCCGCGTTGACGCCAAGGAGGTAGCCGCCGAGAAAGTCGTCCCCGGACGGCGTCATGCCGAAACCCAGGCCTTTCATGCCGCCCGCGCCCGCCTCGTAGGCCCCCATGGCCAGGCTGACCGCGGCCTCCTTCATTCGCGCCACGAAGCGGCGCTCGAAACCGCTCTTGAAGCGGGTCTCCCTGGCGGCGTCGAGAAGGAAAACGGCGCTCTTGGGCGGGGCCGAGGCGCAGATGAGCCTGCGCAGGTGCTGCAGGTTGGCGGTTAGCCGGGCGGGCGGGGTTTTAGAGACCGCGAGGCGGGAATCGTATCTGGCCCCGCGGGGCAGCGCCACCCTGTCCCCGTTTATGCGGAACGCCTTGCCGTCGAAAGACACTTTGGAGATCTTCTCGGGCAACTCCTCGAGCACCAGGTTGAAAGGGCCGGCCGGACGCCCTGAGGGAAGTATGGTCAGGAGGGCCTGGCCTTTGCGCAGGTTGACGGCGCGCTCAAAGCGGTAATGGAGCTTGTATTCGCCTTTCTCTATCAGATCGCCGTATGAGAGAAGTTTCACTGGAGCGGCTATGCGTGGCGGCATTTACTTTTTTTCCTCCTGCCAGGGAAAGGACTTGCGCTCGCCGATGAAAGGGAAGCGTTCGCGGGTTTTGGCTACCAGATCCTTGTCTATCTTCGTCTCCGAGATGAAAATACCCTCGGCCGTGCCGGAGTCTATTACGACCTTGCCCAGCGGGTCGAAGCACATGGAGTTTCCCGAGTATTCCAGTCTCCCTTCCATGCCTATGCGGTCCACTCCGGCGCAGTAAGCCTGGTTCTCCACGGCGCGCGCGCGCAGCAGCGTCATCCAGTGTTCGGCGCGGCGGGCCGGCCACGCGGCTATGGCGATATAGATGTCCACTTGGGGGGCCTTGCTCCAGAACAGGTAGGGGAAGCGCAGGTCGAAGCAGACGGCGGGCATGACGCGCAGGCCCTCGAGTTCGAAAACGGCCTGCTTGTCGCCGGCCTTGTAATGTTTATCCTCGCCGCCGAAAGCGTAGAGGTGTATCTTGGAGTACTCGTTGACCCGGTCGCCGTGGCGGTTGAGCGTGATGAGCTTGTTATACCCGCCCTCGACTCCGCCGTAGGAGATATTGATGTTGTTGCGCTGGGCCAGGTCGGCGAAGAACCGGCGGTCGGAGTCGTCAAGCCCGGCGGCGGCCGTGTTCATGGTGAAGCCGGAGAGCGTCATCTCGGAAAATATGATCCAGTCGATCTCCGCCTTGCGCGGATGGCCCTCCAGGAGTTCCGTTATCCTCTTCTTGTTGGCCGCCTTATCTTCCCACTTGATGTCGTACTGGCACAGGGCGAGTTTCATTAAGCCTCACTTTTTCATGGCCGCGGCGAGGGCGACCTTTTCCTTGGTGACTGGCATGGACTTGACGCGCACGCCCAGGGCGTCCTCAACCGCGTTGGCGATTAGCGGCGCGCAGGGAATCATCGTATGCTCGCCCACGCCGCGCGCGCCGAAAGGGCCGTCGGGCTGGGGGACTTCCACTATTATCGGCACCACTTCGTCCGGCATATCCTTGGAAGTCGGTATCTTATAGTCGGAGAAGTTGGGATTAAGCAGACGGCCCTTGTCGTCGTAGCGCATGTCCTCGTAAAGAACGGTGGCGAAGCCCTGAAGCAGGCCGCCGACGATCTGGCCCTTGACCAGGTCCGGATTTATGGCCTTGCCGCAATCCACCGCCAGCGCGACCTTCCTGATCTTCATCTTGCCTGTCTCGCGGTCCACTTCCAGTATCACGCCGGCGGCGCCGGTGGTGTAATGGACGTTGGGGTGGCCGCCCTGTCCGGTCTCCGGGTCGCTGATGGCCGAGGCGAACTCGGGCATGAAGACGCCGGAGCCCATGATGGGTCCGCCCTTGAAGGTGTGGTCGTCTGCCTGTATGCCGTTGATCACGAAGTCCTTGAACGGGAGCCTGAAATCCGGCTTGGTGCGGCAGCGCACGGCCCCGCCCTCGAGGTAGAGTGTGCTGCGGTCGAGGCAGTGTACCCGCTGTACCAGGTCGAAGATGCGCTCGCGCGCCTCCAGGGCCGCGCGCTTGACCGCGTTGCCGCAACCCCAGGTCACGTGCGAGCCGACGGTCTGCCACTCGTAGGGATTGCGGTCGGTGTCGGGCGTCTCGACGCGTATCCGGGTGACCGGCAGGGCGAGAACCTCGCCGGCTACCTGCGCCATGACTGTCAGCAGGCCCTGGCCCATGTCCATGCCCGAAACCAGTATGTTCACGCTGCCGTCCTCGTTGAACTTGAGGAAAGCGCTGGAACTGGCGTTGGGCGGCATGGCGGGGGATTTCCAGAAGCAGACGACGGACTTGCCTATGGCCTTGCGCGGATCTTTCGACTCCTCCCTAATTCCCCACTTTATTTCCTTTTCGACCTTCGCGATGGCCTCCTGTATGCCGGTGGGGTTCATGTGCGCGCCGTAGGGCAGGGTTTCGCCCTCCTTGATGGCGTTGCGCTTGCGGAACTCTACCGGGTCTATCCCCAGTTCTCTGGCCATGCGGGTGATGTGCGACTCCAGGCCGAAGAGGAACTCGGAATAGCCGAAGCCGCGGTAGGCGCCGCAGGGGGGAAGGTTGGTGTAGGTGCACATCGAGTCCACGCTGAGATTGTCGACGCGGTAGGGGCCGCTGGCCGACAGGCCGGCTGCGTTGACCACGTTGGCGCCGTACTCGACGTAGGCCCCGGAGTCCCAGTGCAGTTTGAAATCGAGAGCGGTTATCTTGCCCGCTTTCGTAACGCCCATCTTTATTTTCGCGGTGACCCCGAGGCGCTGGTAGGTGTTGTAAAACTCCTGGGCGCGGCCCCAGAGCAGTTTGACCGGCCGGCCGGGCACGGCTATGGCCAGCGCGGCCGCGATGATCTCCATCGTGACGCCGGCCTTGCCGCCGAAGCCGCCGCCGATATAGGTGCTGACCACGCGCACATCCTTATGCGCTATGCCGAAGGCTTTGAAGGTCTCGGCGAAGACATGGCGCTGGGTGAACGGGGACTGCGACGAGGTCCACATGGTCAGGCGGCCGGAGGCGTCGTAGAGGCCGATGGCCGAGTGGTTCTCTATGGCGCAATGGGCGTAGCGCGGCACGGTGTAGGTGTCTTCCAGCACCAGGTCCGCGTCTTTGAAGCCCTTGGCCATATCGCCTTTGCGTATCTTGCGCCAATGGGCGATATTGGTGCCGGGCTTTGGGAAAAACCACGGGACATGGGTGTAGTTTTTGAGGTCAGGGTGGACCAGGGGGGCGTTCTTTTCCAGCGCCTTCACGGGGTCCAGGACAGCCGGCAGGTCCTCGTACTCGACCTTGACCAGGGCGGCGCCGCGCAGGGCGGTCTTGGCGTCGGTGGCGACGACGGCGGCGACCTGCTCGCCGACGAAACGGACGCGGTCTTTGGCGAAGATGTAGCGGTCGTTCATGTAGAGGCCGAACTTGTGGACGAAGTTGCGGCCGGTGACGACCTTGACGACGCCGCGCAGTTTCTCTGCGGCGGAGGTGTCGATGGACTTGATGCGGGCGTGGGCGCGGGGGCTCTCGACCAGTGCGGCGTAGAGCAGGCTGGGGCCGAACTCGAGGTCGTCGGTATATTTGGCGGCGCCGCGTATCTTCTCCCAGCCGTCTATGCGCTGGACGCTCTTGCCGACGACCCTCAGCCCGTCGTCCTGCGTCTTCGCCTTCGTTTTGACCCCCTTTTTCGGTTTCGGAATTATCGTGTCGATATCCATAGTTCGCCTCTTTTACGCCTGTTTGGCGTCAAGCAGGTAGTTATTGTTGCGATTGGCGGCGATGAGTTCGCGCACTTCACAGTCCTCGAAGCCTTCGGCCACGAACGGGTCCTGTTTCGCCAGGCCCTCGGCCTCCTCCTGGGACTGGGCACGCAGGACGACCATGCCGCCCTTGCCGTCCTTGAAGGGGCCGCAGACCACCAGCCGGCCGTTGTCATCGAGCGAACGCAGGTGCTCCACGTGCCGCTGTATCACCGCCGGGTCGAACTTCCTGCCTTCCTTCATCCTCATCGTTATCACGTATACCATGCCCCGTCCCCCTTACTGCGTTTTTTGCGCCGACTCCAGTTCCTCCCGCAGGTCCAGCGGCACTGCCCATTTGCGCATATAGTCCATGTCGAGGCTTCCGCCACTGAGTGCCATTATTCCCCGGCAGTCGCGAAGGTGCCGCTCGGAGCCGCCGGCGGACTTCATCCAGCGGAGTTTTGAAAGAACGAGGTCCTCAGGGGCTATGACACAGACCTGGCCACCGGCAAGTTGCAATTTCCGGCGACGGGAGAACTTCTCCCTCTCATAAGGATCCCCGGAGTCCAGAACGGCAAAATCCACCTTGAACGACGTAGCGTGAAAAATCGCGTTGAACATGCGCTTTCCGGATACGGCCTCGCGCACGTCCTCTTCGTCTATATCCGCCTCGTCCTTGAGAGAGGAAACGAGGTTCCAGATATCGGAGGGGGCTATCTGCACCACGACGTCAATGTCCACCGTAGTGCGCACCTCTCCCCAAAACGACACGGCGGCCCCTCCGGTCAGCATATAAGGCAGCCCGGATTTTTCAAGCTTGGAGGTGATCCACCTCAGTGTTTCAGCGAATAGCTTTTGCGTAACCGTTCCTTCACCAACTGATTCAGTTCCGCCTCGGTGGCGGAAGGGTTATAGTATTTTACGCCGGCGCGCATGGACTCGAACTGCGCGTCCATAAGGTCGCACATCATGGCGAAACGCTGCTCCGGGGTTTTGGAGCGGAGTATCTCCATATGTTTCGCGTCGGCTTTATTCACAATCACTTCCCCTTGGTGGCATCCTCTATCGCCTCCACTATCGGCTCGTAACCGGTGCAGCGGCAGAGGTTGCCGGCTACGGCTTCCTTGATTTCGCGCCTGCCGGCCTTCGGGTTCTTCTCGAGCAGCTCGGTGGCCGAAAGTATGATGCCGGGCGCGCAGAAACCGCACTGGAAGGCGTTCTTCTCGTGGAGCTTCTCCTGGAGTTTCCGGGTCCACTTGCGGCTGGTATTGGCGCCCTCGAGGGTGACCAGCTCGGCGCCGTCGGCCTCGACGGACAGGGCCAGGCAGGAGCGCATAGTGCGGCCGTCCATGATTATTGTGCAGGTGCCGCAGTCGCCGCGGTCGCAGCCGACCTTGGGGCTCTTTATGCCCAGGCGCTCGCGCAGCACGTCCACCAAGACGTCGCTGGGCTCCACCTCGATGGACACCTTCTCGCCGTTCAGCTTGAAGCTTATGGGATGTTTTTTCATAAGGACCTCAGCAAATGTTGCCTTCGCCGTATTTCGGGCCGCGGCCGGAGAGGCGGGAGACCGCGGTCTCCAGCGCCCGGCCCAGCATTATGAGCGCCATGTGAACGCGGTACTCCCTGGAAGAGCGGCTGTCGGTGATGGGGGAAATCTCGCCGGCCAGGATATGGCCGGCCTGCCGCACGGTCTGGTCCGTCACTTTCTTGCCCTTCAGATAGGCTTCCGTCTTAAGGGCGCGCGCCGGCACGGGACCGAGAGCGCAGAAGGCGACCCGGTAGTTGCGGTCCGTGAAAACCGCCGCCTCCACGCCCCCCTGCGCCAGGTCCTCGCCGTCGTAGCGGGAGAGCTTCATATAGCAGGCGCCGAACTTCTTCTCCGGCACGGCCAGCTCGACCGAGACGACCAGTTCGTCCGGTTCCAGCGCGGTGCGCTTGGGGCCGGCGAACCACTCGTGTATCGAGACCAGCCGCTCGCCGGCGTGCGAGCGCACGCGCACCACGGCGTCGTGGGCCAGCAGCGGCGGGGCGGAATCGGCCGACGGGACGGCCGAGCAAATATTGCCGGCCAGCGTGGCGCGGTTGCGCACGCCGGTGGAGGCCACCGTGCCGGCGGCCTCCCAGAGGTCGGGGAAACCCTTCTTCACCGCCGCGGACTCCAGCAGTTCGGCGAAGGTGACCAGCGCGCCGACGCGCAGTACGCCGTTCTTAAGCGAAAGACCCGAGAGCTCCCTGAGCCCCTTCACATCGACTACGACCTCGGGCCTGGCGAAACCCTCTTTCAGGTGGACTATAAGGTCCGTGCCTCCGGCCAACGGCCTGGCCTTCTCCTTGTGCATGGCCAGTGTGTGCAGGGCCTCGTCTAGGCCGGAAGGCTTCACGTATTCGAACTGCGTCGCTATCGGCATATCCGCTCCTTTATCCGCTACGGCTCAGGCGGTCCAGGCCACCACGCGGCCCATGGCCGATTCCATTTCAAGCCCGTTGAGGGGGAAGAAGCCCAGCCAGCAGCGCTTGTTGGACAGTTTGTCTATCTCGCCGCCGAGGTTCTCGGCGTGGACCAGCTTTTTGGGGAAGAGCTTGAGGTGCATGACCTGGTAATAGGTCTCCGGCGGGAACATCTCGTCCCATTTCTTGCCGTGGTTCTCGACAAGTTTGTTCTCCGCCTCGACGAAGAGTTTGGGGTGCCAGTTGCGGATGATGGTGTTCATCGGGTGGTCGGCGGAGCCGCAGTCCACGCCTATCCACTTGAACTTCATGCCCAGCGCCCACTTGTGGAAGCGCGGGCCCGGGCCGGGATGCTTGCAGAAATAGCGGACCTCGTCGCAGGTGCCCTTCTCGTACCAGGCGTACTTGTGGTAGCCGGTGTTGATGATTAATATATCGCCCTTGCGGATGTCGGCGCGTTTCATCAGCAGCTCGGGCTCGTAGAGGTCGTAGTCGCCCACGTCCCCGGAGATGTCCACTACGACGGCGTTGCCTATCCACTCGCTCATCGGCACCTGCCCGATGGTGCGGCCGGCGCTGTAGAAGTGGATCTCGCCGTCCATGTGGGTGCCGACGTGGCTGGAGGTGGTCATAATCTGGCCGTTGGCGCCCTGGCCCATATGCGCGCCGGCGATGCGCTTGAAGTACTGCAGTTGCAGGGGCATATAGCTGGGCCACGGGGGGGTGTGGATGCTCAGCGGCTGGGTGAGGTCGTACATTTTGGCTTTCTGCATCAGTTTCATGAAGTCATTGCTTTTCATTTTGTCCTCCGTAAAATCCGTCAGCCGGGCCGCATCGGCGGGGGACACCATGCGGCATGGCGTCCCCGTACCGCCCGCTATTGATATCTTATTAATAGGAATTCTAACAAATGGCCGCCCCTAAATAAAGCCGTTACGGGCCGTCAAGTCGGAATAACTATGCCGGGGCATGGCGTGCCCTCACCTAGCAAAAACAGGGTCGCGCACACCGTGCGCGCCCTTC
>CAZVWK010000076.1:0-10729 GCA_964631475.1 uncultured Elusimicrobiaceae bacterium
AGCGTTTTCCCAATGAGAATCACTAGATTTCACGCACAGCAAACCCGGAAGAGCCGTTCTTCATAACCCTCTCCTTGCGGCGCTCAGGCCGCCGTTTTCTCTGTTTGCCCGGCCGGCTTTTCCAGAGCCACTATGGCCTCGAACACCCTGCTGCGCCGAACCCGGCGCACCGTAAATCTGGCGCGCCCGTCGGAGAACGACTCGTTCGGACGCGGCACCCGGCCCAGGCGCGCGGCCATCCAGTCGGCCAGGGAACCCGCGGCGGCCGGCAGCGTCACGCCCAGCCTGGCGGCCAGGTCCGCGGCGGGAAAACCGCCGCCGACGGCGTAGCGGGTGCCTCCCAGGTCGTGGAAGGTGCGCGGCAGGTGGTCGAACTCGTCCTCTATGTCCCCGACCAGATCCTCTATGACGTCCTCCACCGTGACCAGCCCGACGGTCTTTCCCCCGGCCTCCCGGACGACCGCCATGTGCCAGCGCCCTCCCATGAGCTGCTTCAGCAGTTCCGGCGCTGTCTGCTCGGGCGTGACGAAAAGTATGGGCCGCATGATCCCGCGCATGGTGGCGTTGTCAGGGTTCGTCCGCATTATGGCCACCAGTTCCTTGAAGTTCACGTAGCCGATTATCCTGTCGGGAGAATTGCCATCGCAGAGCGGGTACCTGGTATGGGCGTCGAGATGCGCCTTGATGAAGGCGTCCGGCAGCGGCATATCGGCGTCGAGCCAGGAAATTTCCTCTACGGGAACCATTATTTCCCGGGCTTTGCGGTTTCCAAGCCTGGCTCCGGCCGATATTATCCCGGCCTGTTCGGCGCCTATCTGCCTGGCCAGGAAGGCGCTGCGCGCGATGGCGTTTATCTCTTCCTCAGGGGAGGCCCCCGCCGCCGCTGGCTTGAGGCGCGCGAAAGGCCGGTTAAGGAGAAGCACCAGCTTTATAATCGGGGTCAGGGCGATTATCAGGAAGCGCAGCGGCAGGGCGATGAAGGGCGCTATATGGCGGTTGAACTGCGCTCCGAGCGTCTTTGGCAGTATCTCTGTCCACTGTATCATGATGAAGGAAACACAGAGAGAGAAAGCGATCAGCCATTTCTCCCCGTATAGCATCTTGAAGTAAGCGCCGCCCAGCACGGCGCCGAAGGTATTTGCGAAAGTGTTGAGTACCAGGATAACGGCCAGCGGCTTCTGCAGATTATCCTTGAACGCCCGCCAGATCCGCCCGATGGCCGGCCTCCGCTGCTCTATGACCGCTATGTCGGCGTTGCCAACGCTGAGCACGCAGGCCTCCATTATGGAACACATGAAAGATATTGAGAGGGCTACGCCCATTACGATGAGAAGCGTGGTCAAGATACCTCCGGTGTACAACAGATCTTCAGGCGCCTATGTCGCGCCGGTACTGCATGCCGTCGAAAGATATGGCCGAGACCGCTTTATAGGCGGCGCCCAGCGCCTCCTCCAGATCTCCGCCTCGCGCGGCGACGCCAAGAACGCGGCCGCCGTTCACGCTGAACCGCCCGGACTCTCCGGCGGTGCCTGCATGGAAGACTTCGGCGCCGGCCGGGACCCTGTCCAGGCCGCGTATCTCCGCGCCCGAGACCGGGCTTTCCGGGTAGCCTGCGGCGGCCAGTACCACCGTGGCGCAGGCCCCGGCGTGCAGTTCCGGCTTCTCGCCGGCCAGCCGGCCGCCGGCGCAGGCCAGCATATGCGCCAGCAGGTCGGACTTTATCAGCGGCAGTACGGTCTGGGTCTCGGGGTCGCCGAAGCGCACGTTGAATTCCAGCGCCTTAGGCCCGTCTTTTGCAAGCATGAGGCCGGCGAATATGACGCCGCAATACGGGATCCTCTCTTTCTTCAGCCCCCCTACGAAGCGGCCGAGTATGTCCACGCGGACCTTTTCCAGGGCCTCCGCGTCCAGTTCCACGGGGGCCACCGCGCCCATACCGCCGGTATTGGGGCCCTCGTCGCCGTCCCGCAGGCGCTTATGGTCGCGCGCGACCGGCAGCATGACGAAGTCCGTGCCATCGCAGAGCGCCATGACCGAGGCCTCGCGGCCCTCCAGGAATTCTTCCAGCACCACGCGCGCGCCGGAAGAGCCGAAAATTCGCTTCTCCATGAAATCTTCCACCGCGGCCAGAGCCGAGGCCTCGTCGGGGCATATGCGCACGCCTTTGCCGGCGGCCAGGCCGTCGGCCTTAACGACCAGCGGCCATTTTTTATTCGCGCGCACGGCCTCTTTGGCCGAAGCCGGGTCGTAATGGGACTGGAAACCCGCGGTCGGGATATAATTGCGCCGCATGAACTCCTTGGCCAGTTGTTTGGAGGCTTCCAGCATGGCCGCCTGCCGCCGCGGGCCGAAAACCTTCACGCCCCGGGCCGCCAGGTGATCCGCCAGTCCTTTGGCCAGCGGCTCTTCGGGCCCTATCACGCAGAGGCCTATATCGCTGCCCGCGCAGAAATCGGTTATCTTGTCGAACTCCAGCGCGCCCATCGGCACGGGCCGCGCGCAGTCCCTCATCCCCTCGGAACCCGGAGCCGCGTACAACCTGCCGGCCAGCGGGCTCTGTTTTAATTTCCAGGCCAGCGCGTGCTCGCGCCCGCCGGAACCTATTATAAGGACGTTTATCCCCACGCTATCCCCCCCTCCGCGGCTTCACCGGGTAATGCCCGCCGAAGCAGGCCGCGCAGAAATCCTTTTCGAGGCCGTCCAGTCCGGGCCTCATCCCCTCCTGGAGATGCTCCGGCAGTTCTTTGCCCGAGCAGGCCAGCATCAGGCCGGGCAAGGACAGGTAATACAGGCCGTCCGCGCCTATGTGGCGGCGCAGGGCCCCGCGGCTCATCCGCCGGGCCGCCAGTTCCCGCCTGCTGGCGATATCGATGCCGTAATAGCAGGGCGAGAGCACCGGCGGCGAGGCCAGGGCCATTATCACTTTTTTCGCGCCCGCGGCCTTGAGGCTGCGCACTATCTTGCGCGAGGTGGTGCCGCGCACCAGCGAGTCGTCGACGATAAGGACGCTCTTCCCGGCTATCACGTCGCGTATGGGCGCCAGCTTGAGCCGCGCGGTGAACTCCCTGATCTTCTGGTCGGGCTGTATGAACGAGCGGCCGGTATAATGGTTGCGCATGAAGACGGGGCGGTAAGGCAGGCGCATACCCTTGGCGCAGCCCAGCGCCGCCGAGGTTCCCGAGTCCGGCACCCCCGAGACCAGGTCGGCCTTCACGCCGGCGGCCTTGAGCTCGGCGGCCAGCAGGCGGCCCATCTCGTAGCGCGCGCCCTGCACGCTTTTGCCTATAACGAAGGCGTCGGGCCTGGCGAAATAGACCTGCTCAAAGACGCAGCGGGCCGGGCGGCGGCGCGGGGCGAAGCGGCGCGACCTCAATTTCCCCTTCTCGATCCAGGCCAGTTCGCCCGGCTCCACCTCGCGCACGACGCGGCCTCCGACCACCTCTATGGCGCAGGTCTCGGAGGCGAAAAGCCAGGAGCGGCCGAGGCGGCCGATAACGAGCGGACGGATGCCAAGCGGGTCGCGGGCCGCGATAACCCGGCCGGGGGTCATGAAAAGGAAAGCGTAGGCGCCGGCCAGTTTAGGCAGGCTTTTCCCTAGCGCGGCCAGCGGGTCCCTCTTCCCGGAAAAAGCCATCAGATGGATTATCGTCTCGCTGTCGGAGGTGCTCCGGAAGATGGCGCCGCGCGACTGGAGCTTTTTTTTGAGCTCCGCGGCATTGGTGAGATTGCCGTTATGCGCGACGGCGACGGGGCCCAGCGCCGTGTTGAAACAGAGCGGCTGCGCGTTGCCGATAGACGAGCCGCCGGCGGTGGAATAACGGACATGGCCGATGGCTGAGCCGCCCGGCAGCTCTTCGAGCGTCCCGCCGGCGAAGACGTCGCCGACCAGGCCCATGCCGGCCCGGCAGTTTATGCCGCGCCCGTCGTCCACCGCCAGCCCCGCGCTCTCCTGGCCGCGGTGCTGCAGCGTAAACAGCCCGATATAGGCCAGCCTCGCCGCTTCCTTGTTACCAGTTATCCCGAATATCCCGCACATGTATTTTCCTTTATCAGGAAGATGCTCCCGTGACCTTATTGCGGTGAGGAACATGAAGAGCTTTTTCCCCGGGCGCAGTGAGGGAACCGGCACTGCCGGACGGGCATGATTGTCTGAGGCCCGAGGCGCTATGCGCCCGGGCCGAGTTCGTGCCCGGCCGAACGAAGCGAGGCTCCTCCATGGAAAAAGCGAACCGTGACGAACGCAATGAGGTCATGGGAGCCATCTTTCCTTATCTCGCGTAATCTACGGCGTTCTTGAAGAAGAGATAGCCGGGCGGCAGGAAGTCGGCGCCGGGGCGGATCAGGGCGGCTTTCGCCGCAGTCGGTGCCCGGAGCTCTGCGACGGGCCGCCTGTTCTGCGCCTGCCAGGGGAAGAAGAAGCGCTCGGGATGGGGCATCAGGCCCAGCACCGTACCCTCCGGATTGGTCAGCCCGGCCAGGTCGCCCATCGAGCCGTTCGGATTGGCCACATAAGACAGCGCGCAGAGATTCCCGCGCTTTATCTTCGCCAGCTCCGCCGGCGACGAGATGAACTTGCCTTCGCCGTGGGCGATAGGCAGCTCGATTTCGTCGGGCAGGCCCTTGGTGAATATACAGGGGCTCGACTTGTTCACCCGCAGCCGCTCCCACTTGGCTATAAAATGACCGCAGTCGTTGGCGGCAAGAGTCGCCAGTTGACGGCCGCTCCGGTCATGCGGCAGGAAGCCGGTCTTCACCAGCACCTGGAAGCCGTTGCAGATGCCTATCACCGGCCGCTTGGAAGCTATAAACTTCCCGAGGTCGGCCTTGAGCGTGCGCAGTTTCACGGCCATGATCTTGCCGGCCGAGATGTCGTCGCCGTAGGAGAACCCTCCCGGCAGCGCCAGTATCGCGTAATCGGCTAGCTTTTTCACTCTCTCCACCAGTTCCCCGGCGTGCACCAGCTCCGGCTCGCCGCCGGCCGCCGCGAAGGCGTTGCAGGTCTCTATGTCGCAGTTCGTCCCGGCGCCGCGCAATACCAACACTTTGGGGCGTTTCATATTTCACCCCCGGACCAGCATTCTAGGAGCACGGCGGTATCCTCCCGCAGCAGTTCGCGGCCCGCGCCGTCGAGCAGCGTCAGGTCGTGGCCGGAACTGACGAAGCCGACCCGCTCCACCGGCAGTCCGGCGGCCAGAGAGCGGAAGGCTAGTTCCTGTGCACTGTCCACTTCGAGCAATACGCGCGACGGCGATTCGCCGAAAAGCAGTTCCGCCTGGCTGATACCGTCCTGCGCGTAGCCCGTTTCGGGACAGAGGTCGGCGCCCAGCCCTCCGCCGAAGGCCATCTCGGCCGCGGCGGCGGCAAAACCCCCGTCGGAGACGTCGTGGGCGGCCATGACCAGCCCGGCCCTGAAGGCCGGCAGCAGGCCGCGGTAAAGACGCGCGCTCTCTTCGATGGAGATCACGCCCAGCGCGTTATTGCCGGACTTTTCCAGCTCATTGTAGATGGAGCCGCCCAGGCCGCGCCAGGCTACGCCGGCCAGGTAGACCGGGTTGCCGGCGCGCTTGAAATTAGTCGTCACCGCGGCGCGCACATCGTCCACGGGGGCCACCGCCGAGATGAGCAGCGTCAGCGGTATCGGGTACGGCTTGCCCTTCGCGTCGGAGGACTGGTTGTAGAAACTGTCCTTGCCGGAGATGAACGGCGCGCCGAAGCCCAGCGCGGCCTCCTTGCAGCCTTCGGCCGCCAACACCAGGTCGCCCAGCACCTTCGGATCGGCCGGCGAGGCCGCGCAGAAGTTGTCGAGGAAGGCGGCCTTCGTGATGTCGGCGCCGCAGCAGAGCAGGTTGCGCATCGCCTCGTCGCAGGCGTAGAGCGCCATCTGGCAGGGGTCTATGCGTCCCACCGACGGGCAGATGCCGTGCGCCGCGGCGAAACCGGCGAAGTCTCCCGGGTCCCGGGTGGCGGACTGGGGCCAGATGACCGCTCCGTCGGAAGGCCCGTAACCTCCTGGCCCGGTGAAGGGCTTCACCACCGTGCCGCCCTGCACCTCATGGTCGTACTGCCGCACTATCGGCGCGCGCGAGCGCACGTTGGGATGCGCGAGAATCTCACGCAGCAGGCGGCCCAGCGGCCGGCTGGGCCGCGCCGGAGGCCGGGCGCTGACCAGGACCGGCTTATGCACGGCCAGCTTCTCGAAATTAGGCACGCCGCCGTGCAGGAAATCGTTGCGCAGGTCCACCACGGGCTCGCCCTTGAACCGCACCAGCAGCCGTCCGGAATTATTGAACCGGCCCAGCACGGCCAGCTCGCAGTCCTCGCGGGCGAATATTTTTTTGAGCGCGGGCAGATTTTTCTCCGGCACCGACACGACCATCCGCTCCTGCGATTCCGAGACCCAGATCTCCCAGGGATCCAGCGAGACGTCTTTAAGGGGAGCCTTATCCAAGTCCACCACCGCGCCGCAGTCGGAGGCCAGTTCGCCTATCGCCGACGAGAAACCGCCGGCGCCGCAGTCGGTCACGGCGGAGTAGAGCCCCTTGTCGCGGGCGCGCAGGAGGGCGTCGAGTATCTTCTTCTCGTTTATCGCGTGGCCTATCTGCACGGCGGACGAGGGCGCGTCCTCGCCTATGTCGGCCGACGAGAAGGTCGCGCCGTGTATGCCGTCGCGGCCGGTGCGGCCGCCCACGGCCACTATCAGGTCGCCGGGCCGGACCTTCTTGTCTATCTTATCGCGCGGGATGAGTCCGGCGCAGCCCACGAAGACCAGCGGGTTGAGCATATAGCCGTCGTCGAACACTACGCCGCCGGCGGCGGTAGGTATGCCCATACGGTTGCCGTAGTCGCGCACGCCTTCCACCACGCCTTCCATTATGCGCGGCGCTCCGAGCGCGCCGGGCGGAAGTTTCATCCGCGAATCCTGCCGGCCGAAGCAGAAGAAATCAGTGTTTAGCACGGGCTTGGCGCCAAGACCCACGCCGAGTATGTCGCGCACCACGCCGCCCACGCCGGTCTCGGCGCCGCCGTATGGCTCCAGCGCGCAGGGATGGTTATGCGTCTCGACCTTGAAGGCCAGGCCCCATTTCTTCCCGCGGCCGAATTCGACCACGCCGGCGTTATCCTTGAACACGGACAGGCACCAGGACTTATTGAGAGTCTTCGTAGCGGCGACTATGGTCTCTTTGAAGAGATTCCTATACCGTTTGACTTTGCCGCCGCGCTCGAAACGCACGGGGCCGGAAAAGGTCTTGTGCTTGCAGTGTTCCGACCAGGTCTGGGCGATGGTCTCGAGCTCGACGCGCGTCGGCTGGCGTCCCAGCCGCCGGAAATGCCGCTGGACGGCGGCCAGCTCGGCGGCGTTGAGCGACCAGCCGGCCTCCTTGTCCAGCGCGGCCAGTTCGGCGGGCCTGAGGGAGTTGAAATTCGCTATGGCGTCGTTCATTTTTTCACGACCTTGAATGAATGTATGAGCGGGTTGGAAAGCGCCCGGGCGGCGGCTTTCTCCGCCCTCGGACCGGCCGCGCCTTTGAAATAGAAGGCGCGGCCGAACCGCACCCGCGGGGCCTTCACGCCCAGGAAGCCGGCGGCCGCCCCGGAAACGCTCTCGCCCACCACGTCGGTGACCGCGCTCTTCAGCCAGACCTCGGCGCGCCAGAAACCGGCGGGCACCCGGCCGCCCCCCACCGACCAGCTGTCGGTCAGCGGGTCGGCCAGCAGGTCCGCGGCGGTTTTTTTATAGGTGCCGGCCGGCCAGTCGGCGTCTATCCGGTAAAGCCGCGCTAGGGAGGCGGCCCTGAGCGGCAGGCCGGCCGCCCGCATGCGGGCGAGCAGGGCGGCGTCCTCGGAGGCGGCGTACTTCGACTTCGTCTTTATCTCTATGACCATATCATCCTCGGGCGAGCTTATCGAGCGCGCCGCGGTAGCGGGCCACGGTGCCGTCCACGACTTTCTCCGGCAGCGCCGGCGGGGCCGACTTCTTGTCCCAGCCGGATTCCTTCTCCAGCCAGTCGCGGACGAACTGCTTGTCGAAACTCTCCGGGCTGCTGCCGACCTTGTAATGGGCGGCGTCCCAGAAGCGCGAGGAGTCCGGGGTGAGGGCCTCGTCGATGAGTATTATCTCCCCGTCCAGCTCGCCGAACTCGAACTTAGTGTCGGCCAGGATTATGCCGCGGCTCTCGGCGTGGGACGCGCCGAACCTGTAGAGTTCGAGGCTCTTGTCCCGTATGAATTCCGCTTTTTCGCGGCCGAGCGCGGCGGCCATCTCTTCGAAAGTGACGTTCTGGTCGTGGCCCTGGTCGGCCTTGCTGGTGGGCGTGAAGACGGGCTCGGGGAGTTTCTGCGCTTCCTTGAGGCCCGCGGGCAGTTTTATGCCGCAGATGGTGCCGCTCGTCAGATATTCTTTCCAGCCGGAGCCGGTTATGTAGCCGCGGACTATACATTCGAAGTCCACGCGCCTGGTGCGCTTCACGAGCACGGCTCCGCCGGTGAGCGGTATGCCGTGTCCGGCGGGGAGCTGCCGCTCTATTTCGGCGGGGTCGGCGCTGATCAGGTGGTTCTTTATTATGTGTTCCGTTCTGGAGAACCAGAAGGTGCTTATTTTGTTGAGGAGTTCGCCTTTGCCGGGGATGGGGGTGGGCAGGACGAAGTCGAAGGCGGAGACGCGGTCCGAGGCGAGTATGAGGAGTTTGTCCGCCCCTATCGCGTAGAGATCCCTTACTTTACCCTTATGGAGCGGTTTAAGCTGAGTCATCGTCCTCCTTTAATGTCGAGAACCCTTCCGTGCTGCCGTGGGCTCGCCACGAAAAAAGCCGCTCGCGCACCGTAAAATCGGAAAACCATTCCGGGGGCATGTCGGCGCGTCAGCACGAAGGACACTGACTCGCGCGCATAGCGCGTCGGTCCTCGGCTCTCGCTCCTCGCGCTTACGATGCCAGGAGCTCCGAGGCGGTCATCTGACACGCCGCCTCCCCTGGTTGTTTCCATATCCTTATCCTCATACTCACTCCCACTCGATGGTGGCCGGGGGCTTGGAGGTGACGTCGTAGACGACGCGGTTGATGCCGCGGACCTCGCTGACCACCCGGGACGAAATTTTGCGGAGCAGGTCGTGCGGGAGCTTGGACCAGTCGGCGGTCATGCCGTCGACCGATTCAACGCACCGCAGCGCCAGCGTGTTCTCGTAGGAGCGCTCGTCGCCCATGACGCCGACGGATTTGACCGGCAGGAGCACGCAGAAGGCCTGCCAGATCTTCCCGTACCAGCCGGCCTTGATTATCTCCTCGCGCATGATGAGGTCGGCCTTCTTGAGGACTGCCAGGCGCTCCGGGGTGACGTCTCCTATTATACGTATGGCCAGCCCCGGGCCGGGGAAAGGATGCTGCATGAGTATGCTTTCGGGGATGCCCAGGCCGCGGCCGAGCTCGCGCACCTCGTCCTTGAAAAGGAACTTGAGCGGCTCCAGCAGGCCCATCCGCATCTTCTCGGGCAGGCCGCCTACATTGTGATGGCTCTTGATGACGACGGAGGGGCCTTTGACCGAGACGGACTCGATGACGTCGGGGTAAAGAGTGCCCTGCACCAGCCAGCGGGCCCCCTTTATTTTTTTGGCCTCCTTATCGAAGACTTCGATGAAGGCATGGCCGATTATCTTGCGCTTGCGCTCGGGGTCACTCACGCCGGCGAGTTTTTTAAGGAATATCCTGGAGGCGTCGGCTATGCGCAGGTTGAAATGGAACTTCCTCCTGAAGACCTGTTCCATCCGCTCGCGGTCGCCCTCGCGCACCAGGCCGGTATCGACGAAGATGCAGTGGAGTTTTTTGCCCAGCGCCCTGTGCGCCAGGACCGCGGCGACGGAGGAATCCACCCCGCCGGACAGCGCGCAGATGGCCGAACCGGAGCCGGCCTTCTCCTTTATCTCTTTCACGGTCTCTTTGACCAGCGAGGCGGGCGACCAGCGGCCTTTATCACCGCAGACGCCGCGGGCGAAGTTCTCTATGACCTTCAGCCCCTTCTCGGTGTGATGGACTTCGGGGTGGAACTGCAGGGCGTAAAGGCCGCGGGCCGCGTCTTCCATGGCGGAGAGCCCCATATCGGCGCTGGTGGCGGTCACCTTGAACCCGGGCGGGGCTTTTTTCACCTCGTCGCCGTGGCTCATCCAGACCTGCGGCGAGCCGCTTATGCCTTTGAGAAGGCGGGATCCGGGCTTTATCCTTATCCTGCTGAAGCCGTATTCGCGCTTATGCGCCTTGTGAACCCCGCCGCCCAGTTCCCTGGCCATCAACTGCATCCCGTAGCAGATGCCCAGCACCGGCACCCCCAGGTTGAAGACGTCCATGGCCGGGCGCGGCGCCTTCGGGTCATAGACGCTCGAAGGGCCCCCGGAAAGAATTATCCCCCGCGGCGAGCGGGAGAGTATCTCTTCCGCGCTGGCGCCGAAGGGGAGTATTTCGCAGTAGATCCGCAGGCTGCGGAGCCTGCGGGCGATGAGCTGAGTGTACTGGCTGCCGAAATCCAAAATGAGTATCTGGTCCATAAATACCTGCAAGCTAACGATTAACCGAAGGGACGTTAAGGGTCAGTTTGATCTTGCTGTGGAAAGGCGGGGTCAAAGAACGGGGGAACCTTGCCCGGAAATTCTAACAAACTAAAACTTCTTTTAAAACCCCGCCCGACGGAGGCTGTAGCGATTTTTTTAAAATGTCCTGTTTGCGGCAAATAGAAATGTCCGGTT
>CAZVWK010000077.1:0-10675 GCA_964631475.1 uncultured Elusimicrobiaceae bacterium
AAACTGTGGTTTTAGGCTATAAACCGTTTGGGAATATTTTAGATGAGTTGAAGCGTCCTATTGACAGACCCGAGGGGAAATAGGTTAATATGTACGAAGTAAAGCAGTTATCCATTAGGAGGAAGTAAATGCCCGCTGCCAAAGCTAATTCGAAGTTCATGGCCCCTATCACCCCGAACGAGACCCTGGGCGCCGTCGTCGGCAACAAGCCGATGCCCCGCACCGAGATCGTGAAGAAACTCTGGGCCTACATCAAGAAGAACAACCTGCAAGACAAGAAGAACAAGCGCTGCATCAACGCCGACGAGAAACTGCTGAAGCTGTTCGCCGGCAAGAAGCAGGTCACCATGTTCGACCTGGCCAAAATCATCGGCAAGAACGCGAAGTAATCTTTCGCGACTTCAGGCGAACCGCCGTCCGCGCAAGCTGGCGGCGGTTCTTCATTTTCCAGCCCCCATAAGGAGATTCATTCCGGGGGCATGCCGGGGTGAGAGCACGCAAAACACGGGCTCTCGCGCATAGCGCTCGGCCCCCCTCACTCGGCCTTCGCGCTCGCGATGCTCCGGCCTCCGTGAAGGTTTTGCCAAGCTCTCACCCCCGCCTCCCCCGGGTGTCCCTCTATAGGGGGCGGGGTAAATTTTATATTCGTATGGGTCCAAGGGCCCAGGAGGGGGTGGGACCTATGGGGCTTGATTTTGGTCAACCTCCGCGCCATACTATATCAGCGGAAACTTGAAGGAAAGGAGGGAGCCATGAACGCAGTAAAGACCATAGCGGCCATACTCGCCGCCTACGTTGTTCTGCCCGGCGCCCTCCTGGCCGAGCCGAGGACCGGCTACGGCGGCAATATCGTGCCGATAGCCATCTACGGGGAGGACGACCGCGCCGACTATTACGAGGCCGACCGCGTCTATCAGCGCCTGGCCGATTCCACCGCCGCGCTGTTCCGCACCCGGGACGTGGTCCTGGACGCCTCGCGCGGCACCGCCTCGATCGGTTCCGGCCGCACCGTCCGCGACAAGTTCAACCTGCGGGAGGGTGAGCGCTACGGCGACCAGCCCTTCGGCTCTTTCTGCTCCTCTTTCCTGGCCGGCGAGGATCTGGTGGTCACCGCCCGGCACTGCTTCGAAGAGGGCATTACCTGCGCGCAGACCTCCTTCGTCTTCGGTTACGCGGTTACCAGGGCCGGCTCTTTCCCTTCCGAGGTCCCGGCCGGGAACGTCTTCGGCTGCAAAGAGGTGGTGGCCAGTCACTATGACAGGAACGGCGCGGATTACGCGGTGGTAAGGTTGGACCGCAAGGTGCCAGCGGAACGCTTTCCCCTGGCCATAAACCGGGGCGCTGCCCCGGCGGCAGGCGCCAGGCTTTTCGCCATCGGCTATCCCAGCGGCATGCCGGTCAAGGTGGCTGGCAGCGCCAGCGTCCGCCGGGTACACGCCGACAGGGGCTTTTTCGTGACCGACCTGGACACTTTCGCCGGCAACTCGGGCAGCCCGGTTTTCAACGCCGACACGATGCTCATCGAGGGGGTGCTGACCCGCGGCGGCACCGATTACATCCACACCGAGTCGGACGGCGTCTCTTACTACGACCCGCGCCGGCCCGGCGGCTACGCCCCGGGCACGGCCCATGTCGTAGGGCAGGACGAAGGCCGCGGCGAGGACGTCACGCTGATCGGGAGGCTCAAGAACCTCCTGCCTGTCACCGAGTTCGAGCGCGCTATAGACGAAGCCAAGAAGCGGGATATTCCCACGCAGGCCCCCAGCCTGCGCGGGTCGGGCCTGGTTCCCGCCATATACAACCCGGACGGGCGCGGCGGCGTCGTTCCCGCCATCTACTACCCAGAAGAGGACGATATCCCCGAACCGACTTTCATCTGAAGGAAGAGGCTCTTTTTTGGGGGACTAGTCCTTGCGGCGGTCTATGGTGTAATTGCCGCCCGAGCCGGACTTGGCGAACTTCTTGAGCTCCGTGCCTATATTGCTGACCTGGGCGAAGGAGACCAGCGGCCGCAGGCGGTTGTGCACCACGCCTATGGAGATGGTGATGAAAGGGAACTTCTTTATGTTGCCCTGGCGGTCCGTTGACACTATGCAGCCCCGCTCCCGGTCTTCCCTGCTGTAGAAGGACGGCGCTATCTCGTTGAAGGCCGCTATGACGCTCCTGGCCAGCGGTTCCGCCTTGTCGAAGGTGGTGACGACTATGAAGTCGTCGCCGCCGATATGGCCGATAAAATCTTCCGAACCCTCGTTCTGTATGGTCAGCTTTACCAGGAGGTTGGCCGTGGTCTTGATGACCCGGTCGCCGGCCTCGAAGCCGTAGGAGTCGTTGAAAGCCTTGAAGTTGTCGAGGTCTATGTAGAGCACGGCGAAATCGGAGCGCTTCTGTATCTCGCGCTCGATCCTGGCCTGTATCGACGGGTTGCCGGGTAGCTTGGAGAGGGGGTTGGTGTCGAGCACCTGCTTGTTGCGCTTGAGCACCATCCGGATGCGCGCTATGAGCTCGTCGGCGTCCACCGGCTTTATCAGGTAGTCGTCTATGCCCATGCCCAGGCCGCGCAGTTTGGTGCTCTTCTCGCCGAAGGCCGTGCAGATGATTATCGGGATATGGGCGAAAAGCGGGTTCTCCTTGAGCGCCTCGGCCACCGCCAGGCCGTCCTTGACCGGCATATTGTAGTCGAGCACGGCGATGTCGGGGGCGTGCTCGAAGACCGCCCTCATCGCCTCCCCGCCGTTCTCGGCTGTTATGACCTCGAAACCGGCCTGCTCCAGCATCTCCTTCATCAGGTAGAGAAGCTCGGTCTGGTCTTCGGCGAAGAGCACCCGCGGCCTGCCGGAGCGCGGAGCGGCCGCCCGCTGTTCTCCGCCCGCTTCGGTTTCGCCCAACTGAGCCTCTATCACCTTTAGCAGGAGCTCTTTGGGCATGTCCTTAGACACGATCTCGGGCAGGCCGGTAAGGATACCCCTCTCCTGGAAATTGTCCAGGCGCAGCGCGCTCAGGACTATGACGGGGATATAGGCCGTGGCGGCCTCGTCCTGCAGCTCTTCCATGATGCGGAAGCCGTCCTTGCCGGGCATCATCAGGTCGAGCAGCATAGCCTCTGGTTTTTCCGCTTTTGCCGTTTCCAGTACTTTCATCGGGTCGTTCACGACCACGGGGCGGTAGTAATTGGCCTCCAGGAACATCTTGACCAGGTCGGAGAACTCCTCGTCGTCGTCGGCCACCAGCACCGTCACCGGCCTGCCGGGGGCCGGTTTTTCCGCGGTTTTCAGGAGGAGGGCTTTGAGGGCCTCGAAATCTATGGGCTTGGTGAGGTAGCCGCTGATGCGCGGCGAGGGGCCCGTGACCACCTCTATCTTTTGGGAATGAGAGAAGACCACTATGCGCTGGTTCTGGGTGAAGGGGTTCTCCCTTATCTCCTTGAGCAGGTCGAGCGGGTTGAAGGTTTCCGTCAGTATGTTGAGTACGGCCAGGTCCGGCTTCCAGTTCTGCAGCGAGGTCATCGCCTCCTGGTAGCTGCCGGAACGCCGCACCTGCCAGCCGCGTTCCGAGAGCAGTTGCAGTATCCCGCTTTCGGCGCCCGGCGCCGGGTCGATGAAGAGTATTTTTTTCGGGCCTTTTCCCATCGCCATGATTTTAGCATTTCCCCATTTGTTAAAATACCTGCGTGAAGAAGGACGTAAGGGGCTATTACGGACTGCTGCAGTCCGGGCTGCAGCTGGCGGCCGGGGTCGGGCTCGGCTTCTGGCTGGGCCTGCTGGCCGACCGACGGCTCGGCACCGGGCACTGGCTGGCCGCAGCGGGCGCCGCCGCCGGCCTGGCGGCTGGCTTCTACCTCTTCTTCCGCGAGGTGGCCGCTATAAGCGGGGACGAAGCCGAGCGCCGCAAGGGAGGGCCGGGTGGCGCCGCCTGAGACCGCCGCCTCCGCGGCGCTGCTGGGCGCGCTGTGCGGGATTTTCAACGGCCTTCTGGCCGGTTTCGTTATGCGGCGCGCCGTGGCGGCCTCGCAGCCGGTATTCTTCGCCGCCTTCGTCGCGGGATTGTTCTACCGCCTGCTCTTCCTGCTGGGCGCTTTATGGCTTCTGCGCAGTGAAAAGTATATAATTATTGTCGCTTTCGCGGCCGCGCTCATATTCGCGCAGCTGATTATAGAGGTAGTTCTCGTTCCCAGGGGCCCATGGACGTCAAAGAGATCCTAGAGCACCACATAATAGACCATACGCTGGCTGGCCCGCTGTCGGCGGGCCCGCTGTCTCTTCCGCTGACCAAGCATTTACTGATGATAGTCCTGGTGGCCGCGCTCATCGGCGTCGGCCTGCCTCTGCTGCGCCGCAGCCGCTCGGCGGGGCTGGCCCCGTTCCGCTCGATGCTCGAGGCGCTGGTCCTGTTCATACGCGACGAGGTGGTCGTGCAGAACCTAGGCAAGAAGGGAATCCGCTACACCGGCTATTTCTGCACCCTGTTCGTCTTCATCCTCGGGCTCAACCTGGCCGGCATGGTGCCTTTCGGCGCAAAGGCCACCGGCAACCTGGCCGTGACCGGAGGCCTCGCCCTCGCCACTTTCCTCCTGGTGAACCTGGCGGGCATGCGCGAGCAGGGAGTGGTGAAATACGTCTCCCACCTGGTCCCGGCCGGCGTGCCCGTCTGGCTCTACCCGCTGCTCTTCCCTATAGAGGTCCTGGGCCTGGTCACCAAGTCCTTCGCGCTCTGCATCCGTCTTTTCGCCAACATGATAGCCGGGCACATCGTGATCCTCTCTTTCATAGGCATGATTTTCATCTTCGGCGCTATAAATCCCTGGCTCGGCGTGGGCGTGACCGCGCCGGTCGCGGTCGTGCTGGTCATTTTCGTCTCGCTCCTGGAGATCTTCGTGGCCTTCCTGCAGGCGTACATCTTCACCTTCCTGACGGCCATATTCACGGGCGCGGCGATGCACCCGCACTAGTTTTTTGAGCGGATATACACGGAGGTGGCTTACATGAACGACATGCTGTTCCTTGGACTCGGTTACATAGGCGGCGGGCTCGGAGCGGGCCTGACGCTGGTAGGCGCCAGCATTGGCATAGGCAAGCTCGCGGCCAGCGCGATGGAAGGCACGGCGCGGCAGCCCGAGGCCGGCGGCCAGTTGCGGACTTCGATGATCATCGCGGCGGCGCTTATCGAAGGCATCGCCTTCTTCGCCCTGGTCATCTGCCTCTTCGCGGTGCTCAACTTCGGCATGCCGAAGGCGCCCGGTTCGGCCGGCGCGGCCCCGGTGCAGACCGAAGCCCGCAAGTAAGCCTACAATCGAAGGCGCCGGGCGGTCCGCGCGCGGCGCCTACAGGAGTCGGATATGGAAGCTCTGATAAGGCCGGAATCCGGCCTGACTTTCTGGACGCTGCTCATCTTCGGGCTGCTGGTGGTGCTGCTTTCAAAGACGGTGTGGAAGCCGGTGCTGCAGGCCGCCGAGCAGCGCGAGAAGGGCCTGCGGGACGAGCGCGAGGCCGCCGAGAAAGCGCGCGCCGACGCCGAGCGCGCCTCCAGGGAGATAGAGGAGCGCCTCGCCGGCATAAAGGCCGAGATGCAGGCCAGGCTGCGCGAGGCGACGGAAGACGGGGAGCGGGCCAAGGCCAAGCTGCTCGACGAGGCCCGCAGGGGCGTTGCCGGGATGCTCGAAAGCGCGGCCCGCGACCTCCAGGCCGAACGCGAGAAGCTCGCCTCCGAACTGAGAAACAGCTTGGCGGAGTTCTCGCTGCTGTCGGCCGAGCGGGTGCTGTCCCGCACTGTGGACAGGAAGCTCAACGAAGAGATAGTGGCCCAAGCCGTAAAGGAGTTCGGGGCCCGGAAGGCCTGAACGGATGAAAGCCTCCGACAGCCTGCTCGCCGGCCGTTACGCGGCCGCCTATATGTCATACGCGACCGGGACACCAAGCCGCATGGTGTCCCCCGCTGACGCGGCGGGCGAGGCCGCCGCGCGCCTGGAGGCCCTGAGGCGGCTGGGGAAAGAAGCGGCCCCGGCCCTGCCGCTGCTGCTGAGGCCGCTTGTCCCGGCCCGGCTCAAACTGGACATACTGGCCCGGGCCTGCCCCGCCCCGGAGCTCGCCCGCGCGCTGGCGCTGGCCTCCCTGCTGGTCAGGACCGGCAGGCTGGGCCTGCTGGAGGAGATAACAGCCCGGTGCGCGCTGCTAGCCGACGAGGCGGCCGGGGTGCTCCGCGGCGAAGTTACCTCGCGCTACCCGCTCTCCGACGCGGAACGCGAGGGGCTTGAGAAGGCGCTTTCCTCCTTCTCCGGCCGTAAAGTCTCGGTTTCGGGCAGGATTTCCGAAAAAGTGCTTGGAGGCTTCGAAGCCGGGTTTGGCGGTTTCCTGCTGGACGCCACGCTCAGCGGCAGGCTGGCGCGGCTCAGGAAAAAAATCACCACATAGGCGGTACGCATGATAAGGCCTGAAGAAATCACGGATATAATCAGGGGTAAGATAGAGAAGTTCGTGCCCGACTCCGAGCTGTCCGAGCTGGGGCAGGTGCTGCAGGTCGGCGACGGCATCGCGCGCGTCTACGGCCTCCACGGCGCCGTTATCAACGAGCTCGTGGAGTTCGAAGGCGGCGTCGCCGGCATGGTGCTCAACGTCGAGCGCGAGAACGTCGGCTGCGTCGTGATGGGCAGCGACTTCATGATCCGCGAAGGCGACCGCGTCAAGCGGACCGGCCGCGTGCTGGAAGTACCGGTCGGCGACGCCATGATCGGCCGCGTGGTGGACCCGCTGGGCAACCCGCTCGACGGCAAGGGCCCCGTCGCCGCGACGAAGCGCCGGCCGGTTGAGATCATCGCCCCAAGCGTGGTTGAGCGCCAGCCCGTGCGAGAACCCCTCTCCACCGGCATCAAGGCCATAGACTCCATGGTGCCGATCGGGCGCGGCCAGCGGGAGCTGATTATCGGCGACCGCCAGACCGGCAAGACCGCCATCGCCATCGACGCCATCATCAACCAGCGCAACGAGCCGAAAGAGACACGCCCGATCTGCATCTACGTGGCCATCGGTCAGAAGGAGTCCACCGTGGCGCGCGTGGCCAAGACGCTGGAGGAGAACGGCGCGATGGAGTACTCCATCATAGTGACCGCCGCGGCCGCCAAGCCGGCCTCGCTGCTCTACCTGGCGCCGTACGCCGGTTGCGCGATAGGAGAGGAGTTCATGTGGAACGGCCGTCACGTGCTGATTGTATACGACGACCTCTCCAAGCACGCGCAGGCCTACCGACAGATGTCGCTCCTGCTGCGCCGCCCCCCGAGCCGCGAGGCCTATCCCGGCGACGTTTTCTACCTGCACTCGCGCCTGCTTGAGCGCGCCTGCAAGCTTTCCGGCAAGAACGGCGGCGGGTCCATCACCGCGCTGCCGGTCATCGAGACGCAGGCCAACGACGTGACCGCCTACATCCCTACCAACGTCATCTCCATCACCGACGGGCAGATTTACCTCGAGTCGAACCTTTTCCATTCCGGTATACGCCCGGCCGTCAACGTGGGTGTTTCGGTTTCGCGCGTCGGCGGTTCTGCTCAATACAAGGGGATGCGCCAGGTGGCCGGCCGCCTGCGCCTGGACCTGGCCCAGTACAACGAACTGGCGGCCTTCGCGCAGTTCGGCTCGGACCTGGACAAGTCCAGCCTCGACCAGCTCAAGCGCGGCCAGCGCATGGTGGAACTGCTCAAGCAGGACCAGTGCCGGCCGATGGCCGCCGAGGAGCAGATCGCCGTGCTGTTCGCCGGCGTGCGAGGCCACCTCGACGAGATAGACGTCCCGCTCGTCCGCAGGTTCGAGGAGGGGCTTATCTCACGCATGAAGGAGAGGTGTCCCAAACTCCTCGCCGACATAGCTGAGAAGAAGGCGCTGGACGCGGACCTCGAGGCGCGCCTGGTCTCTGTCATAGACGAATTCAAAAGGGAGTTCCTGTCCAGGAACTGAGGACGGATATCATGAGATACCTGGTAACCGGCGGCGCCGGCTTCATCGGCTCCAATATCGCTTTTGCGCTCGAGGAAGAGCGCAAGGCCAAAGTGGTCGTGCTGGACGATTTTTCGTCCGGGGATTTCAGGAACCTGTCGGGCTTCGGCGGCGACGTGGTCGCGGACGACATACTGTCCCGGGAGTGGTTCGAGCGCGTAGGCCCGGTCGACGCGGTCTTTCACCAGGCCGCGGTGGTCGACACCACCGAGGCCGGCCAGCGCAGGATGATGGCGGCCAACGTGGACGGTTTCCGCAACGTGCTGCAATACGCGCTCAAGTACGGCGTCAAGCGGGTGGTCTACGCCTCCTCCGCTGCCGTGTACGGCAATTCCGAGTGCCCGATGCCGGAGACCCGGGTCCCGACGCCGGAGAACGTCTACGGTTTCTCCAAGGCGATAATGGACAACCTAGCCCGCGAGTGGGCCGAAGCGCACAAGGACACGACGCTGGTCGGCCTGCGCTATTTCAACGTTTACGGCCCGCGCGAGTACTACAAGGGCAAGATGGCCAGCATGATTTTCCAGCTCTACAACCAGATGAAGGCGGGCAAGCGCCCGCGCGTCTTCAAGTACGGCGAGCAGGCGCGGGACTTCGTCTACGTCAAGGACCTGGTGCGCGCCAACCTCAACGCCCTGGACGCGCAGCGCTCCTGCGTCTGCAACGCGGCCACGGGCCGGCCCGAGAACTTCAACGCCGTCATAGACGCGCTGAACAAGGGGATGGGCACGGACCTGGCGCCGGAATATTTCGACAATCCCTACGGCTTCTACCAGAACAGGACGCAGGCCGACCTGCGCCAGGCCAAGGCGCTGCTCAATTACAGGCCCGAGTGGAGCCTGGCCGACGGGATAGCCGACTACATTAAGGTGCTGGAGAAGGGCTGGAAGTAAGGCCCGGCTGAAATGGCTTCATTGCGCGACATAAGAAAGCACATCTCGTCCGTAAAGAACATACGGCAGATAACCTACGCCATGAAGATGGTGGCGGCCGCGCGCATCAAGCGGGCGCAGAACTCCATCCTGGCCTCACGGCCCTTCGCCTCGCGCATGGAAGGCATGCTCCGGGACCTTTACGGCGAAATGGGAGAGGACGATTTTGGGGCTTCTCCGGCCTGCCGCCTTTTCGAGCAGCGCAAGGACCACGGCCCCATCGGCCTCTGCGTCGTCACCGCCGACAAGGGCCTCTGCGGCTCTTTCAATAACAATATCCTCAAGGCTTCGCTGGCCTGGCTGGCCAGGCACCGCGGCCGCAGGGTGAGGCTGGCGCTGGTCGGCAGGAAAGCCCGCGACTTCTTCCGCCGCCTCAGGGGGCTGGACCTCGAGATAGAGATAGAGCTGACCGGGGTCTTCCCCAAGGCAGGCTACGCCCATGCCGAATTGCTGGCGGGCCGGCTGCTAGAGAGCTACGAGTCCGGCTTGGCCTGCAGCTACACCGTCATCTACAACGAGTTCAAATCCATGATGTCCCAACGCGTCGTGGAGGCCCAGCTGCTGCCGCTGAGCCGCCACATCCTGCTCGACCCGTCCTGCGGCCCGCTCTGCCATAATTTCGCCTTCGAGCCGGGCAGGGCCGAGTTCCTGGGCGCCCTGCTGCCACGCTTCGTCAAGGCCCAGATGTACAGGATCCTGCTGGAGTCGCAGGCCGCCGAGCTGGCCGCGCGCATGAGCGCGATGGAATCGGCCTCCAGCAACGCCTCGGACCTGATCTCCGACCTCACTCTGAAACTCAACAAGATGCGCCAGGCCATGATAACCACCGAGCTCAACGAGATAGTCGGCGGGGCCGAGGCGCTGGGCGGATAACTCTTTCAAGGAGCTCCCATGAACACAGGCAAAGTCGTGCAGATAGTCGGTCCCGTCGTGGACATAGAATTCCCGCAGGGGAAACTCCCCAAGATCCTCGACGCGGTGCGCATCAAGTATAAAGAGGACGGCCGGGACAGGGTCCTAGTCGCCGAAGTCGCCCAGCACCTGGGCGACAACGCCGTGCGCGTCATAACCCTAGGCACCACGACGGGCCTGGGCAAAGGCCTGGAGGCGGAGGACACCGGCGCGCCGCTGACCGTGCCCGTTGGAGAGGCCTGCCTGGGCCGGCTCATGGACGTGCTGGGCGAGCCGCGGGACGAGCGCGGCCCGATAGAGACGAAGGAGCGCCTGCCGATACACCGCGACCCTCCCCCGCTCACCGACCAGCGCACCACGCCAGAAATCTTCGAGACCGGCATCAAGGTCATCGACCTGCTGGCCCCGTTCATGAAGGGCGGCAAGGTCGGCCTGTTCGGCGGCGCGGGCGTGGGCAAGACCGTCGTCATCATGGAGCTCATCAACAACGTCGCGCGCCAGCACAGCGGCTATTCCGTTTTCGGCGGCGTGGGCGAGCGCAGCCGCGAGGGCAACGACCTGTGGCTGGAGATGCAGGAGTCCAAGCTCTCCGACGGCAGCAGCGTGCTGTCCAAGACGGCCCTGGTCTACGGCCAGATGAACGAGCCGCCAGGCGCGCGCGCCCGCGTTGGCCTCACCGCGCTGACGCAGGCCGAGTATTTCCGCGACGCCAAGGGCCGCGACGTGCTGCTGTTCCTCGACAACGCCTTCCGCTACGTGCTGGCCAACGCCGAAGTCTCGGCGCTGCTGGGCCGCATGCCGTCGGCCGTCGGCTACCAGCCTACGCTCACCACCGAGATCGGCTGGCTGCAGGAG
>CAZVWK010000078.1:0-10666 GCA_964631475.1 uncultured Elusimicrobiaceae bacterium
AGGCGATCAAGCATCCCGCGCAGCTGTCGCCGGCCGCCGCCGCCCGCGCCGGCGCAGCCTCCCGGCGGGATGCCCACGCCTCCGGTCCCCAGAAAGAAGAAATAATCTCCCGCCGCGCCCTCTTTTCGGAGGCCGCGGCCGTCCTTACCGTTTACCGCCTGAAGCTGGCGCATTACCTGCGCCACGCGGCTGAAGCCGTAAGGCTCGGCTTCCGCTGCCGTCCGGCAGGGAGACCGCGCTCGCCTACGTCATAGCCCGCAAGCCGGCCTGAACGTCCCAGACTCCCTGCCGGAGCCGACGGCCTGCTCAAGAGGGAAGCCGCGCGCCTGCCTAGGTCAGGCGCTGACCAGGCCGTTGTGGCGCAGCAGCGCCTGCGGGCTGGGCTCGCGGTCGCGAAAGGCCTTGAACACCTCGGCCGGATGGCGGCTGCCGCCCAGGGCCAGCACGGTATCGCGGAACCTGGCTCCGGTGCGCGACAGCGCTTCCGCGTCCTCCAGCCCGGCCTCCTCGAAGGCCGAGAAGGCGTCCGCGCTGAGCACCTCGGCCCACTTGTAGCTGTAATAGCCCGCCGCGTAGCCGCCGGCGAAGATATGCGAGAACGAGCAGAGGAACCTGTTCTCCGGCAGCGGCGGTATCAGCGCGGTGCGCTCCGCCACGGCCTCCTCTATCGCCTTGATGTCCGGCTTGTCTGCCGTATGCAGCGCCATGTCGGTCATGGCGAAGCTGAGCTGGCGCAGCATCATCATGCCGGCGTGATAGGAGCGGGCCGCGTACATTTTCTCGAAAGTTTCGACTGGCAACGTCTCGCCGGTCTGGTAATGCTTGGCCATGCCCAGCAGCGTCTCTTTATGGTAGCACCAGTTCTCCATGAACTGGCTGGCCAGTTCCACGGCGTCCCACTCCACTCCGCCTATGCCCGAAACGTCCGGGTGGTCTATCGTGGTCAGCATATGCTGCAGGCCGTGGCCGAACTCGTGGAACATCGTCGTGACCTCGCCGAAGGTCAGCAGCGAGGGTTTTTCTCCAACCGGCGGCGTGAAGTTGCAGACCAGCGTGGCCACGGGGATACGCTCGCCTCCCCTCCAGACCCGGCGGCCGTGTATGCCGTTCATCCAGGCGCCGCCGCGCTTGTTCTCGGGGCGGGAATAGGCGTCGAGGAAGAACGAGGCGACGTGCCTGCCGGACTTGTCGGCTATTTTGAAGAAGCGAACGTCCTTGTTCCAGGTCCGGGCTCCGCCGTCGGCGGCCGTCACCTTCACGCCGAACAGACGCTCCGTCACGGCGAACAGGCCGCCCAGCACTTTCTCCAGAGAGAAATACGGGCGCAGTTCCTCGTCGGTATAACCGAACTTCTTCTCCTCCAGCCGCTTGCCCCAGTAGGAGAGGTCCCAGTGTGCCAGCGCCCCGGCGTGGCCGCCGGCGTTGGCGAAAGCGTTCAGCTCGGCCAGCTCTTTTTTAGCCGGCTCGTAAGAAGCCTTCAGCAGTTCCTCGAGCAGCGCGTTGACCTCGCCCGGGTCGCGGGCCATCTTGGTGGCCAGCGAGACCTCTGCGTAGTTCTTATATCCCAGCAGCGAGGCCTTCTCCTTGCGCAGCTCCAGTATCCGGGACATCAGCGGCGCATTGTCCTTGTCGCCGGAGGAGGCGCGCGAGACGAAGGCGCGGTAAAGTTTTTCCCTCAGGGCGCGGTTCGCGCCGAACTGCATGAAGGCGACGTATACCGGGGCGTCGAGCGTCAGCAGCCAGGGGCCGCCCGCCGGGTCGGGTTTGGCCGGCGCGTTCTCGCGGGCGTAGGAGTGGGCCAGCATTTCTTTCGCGGAGCCGGGGAGGCCCTCGACCTCGGCCTGTTCTCTGAGGACCAGCTTGAATTCCTTGGTCGCGTCGAGGACATTATTGTTGAACTTCGTCGCGAGTTGCGAGAGCTCCTCGGAAAGCCTGTTGAACCGCTCGCGCTTCTCGCCCTCCAGCGCTATGCCTGACAATTCCGCCCCGATCAGCCGGTGGTCTATGGCGCGCCGCTGTCCCTCGTCGAGAGAGTCCCAGCCGCCGCCCTTCTTTATCGCCAACAACTTCCCGTAGATCTCCTTCGACTGGCCCAGCTTGAGCGACAGCGCCACGATTTTTGGCTGCGCCGCCAGGTAGGCCTCGCGCAGGGCCGGCTCGTTGCGCACGGCGTTGAGATGGCCCACCGGAGACCAGACGCGGTCGAACCACTCCTCGGCCGTGTTGAGCTCCTCTATGACGGTCTCCCAGGAAGGCGCGCGCGGGTCCTTCTCTATGCGGGCCAAGTCCTTCTCCACGGCGGCGACCAGCGTCTCCACCGCGGGCAGGACGTGTTCGGGGCGTATCTCGTCGTATCTGGGGAGCCCTTCGGCTGAGAGCAGCGGATTGTCGGTCATTTCTTCCTCCTGTTCTTTATGAGCCCGGCGACATGCGGCGGCACCAGTTTCTTCACGTCGCCGCCGAAATGCGCTATGTCGCGCACCACGCTCGACGAGAGGTAGGTGTAGCGCTGGCGCGGCATGAAGAAAACGGTCTCTATGTCGCGGTAGAGCGTGCGGTTGACGGCCGCTATCTGGAACTCGTATTCCAGGTCCGAGATGGCGCGCAGGCCGCGGATGACCACGTCGGTCCGCTTGCGGCGCACATAGTCCACCAGGAGGCCCTCGAAGCAGTCCACCTCGATGTTCTTCCGTCCTTTCAGCACGGTGTTGAGCATAGCCACGCGCTCGGGCACGCTGAACATGCTCTTCTTGGCGCTGTGGACGAAGACGCTGACGATGATCTTGTCGAAGATCTTGCCCGCCCTGTCGATGATGTCCAGGTGGCCGAAGGTCACCGGGTCGAAACTCCCGGGATAAACCGCTATTTTCTTTGGCATACGCCTCCAGAACGGCCTTTCCTTAATTATATATAACCCCGCCGCCGCGGCGCGACACCTGCTCTACCAGGCCGTCCGAGAAATACCCGTGCCTGGACCTCACCTTCGACCCCAAGACCGTCTGGGCGCTGCGCAACCCGGACCTCTTCCCTCCGGCGCGCCTTCTTCGACTCCGTCGCGATAAAGGAAAGGCTCAATCCGGGCCTGCAGCGGCAGTTCGTGCCGCTTAAATACCGCAGGAATATAACCGAATTCGGAGAAGACCGACCTCTCTTGCTAAAATAATGACATGATCAGGATCGCGCTGTCCCTCGTTCTCGCCCTGCCCGCCTTCGCCGAGGCCCAGGAACTCATTCCCTACCGGGCCGGGGCCAGCTGGGGCTACGCCTCGCCGGGCGGCAAAGTAAAGCTGCGGCCTCTCTACGACGCGGCCAGGCCTTTCTCCGAAGGCCTCGCGCTCGTCATGAAGAACGGCCGTTACGGCTTCATCGACGCGAAGGGCCGCGAGAAAATAAAGCCGGTCTACCAGTCGGCCGGGCCTTTCTCGGACGGCCTGGCGCCGGTCAAGCTGCGCGGCCGCTGGGGTTATATACGCAGGGACGGATCGGAAGCCCATCCTTTCACGCTGGACGAAGCCGGGATTTACGCCGGCGGACGAGCCCCCGCCAAAAAGAGCGGGGCCACGGGGCTGTTGAACCCGGACACGGAGTTCATCCCCTGCGATTACGAGGAGATACAGCCCTTCAGCGAGGGGCTGGCCCGGGTCCGCCGCGGGGGTCTCTACGGTTTCGTGGACGAGGAATGCCGGGAGGCGGCGCCGGCGGTATACGACAACGCGTTCCCGTTCTCCGGCGGCTTCGCCTCGGCGCGGCTGCGCGGAAAGTACGGTTTCATACTGCGGAGCGCCCTGGCCTTCAAGGAAAAGGATTTCATAGATATAGGTCCCTATTCCGAGGGTCTGGCGCCCGCCAAGGAACGCGGCGGCGCCGGCGAGCGTTGCGGCTACATCGACCCGGAAGGCGGCGAGAAGATCCCGTTCAGCTTCTTCATGTGCGCGTCCTTCAGCGAAGGGTTGGCCCCCGTGCTGCGGGAGCTCTCCGGCAAATGGGGTTTCATCGACGCAGGAGGAAAAGAGGCGATAAAGCCCCTTTACGACTCCGTCACCGGCTTCAGCGGCGGAATAGCCAATGTGTCCCGGGACGGCGTCTCCTTCTATATCGACAAGACCGGCCGCGAATATCTGAAAAATAGCGCCGCAGGGCGCCAAAAGGAAGAGCCCGCGAGAATCCCCGTTAATATGGGGCCGCGGGCTCACGAATAGTGTAGCAGACGATTTCGGTTTGTCAAGGGGGGTCCGGCTTGACCTGGCCACATCCTAAAAGCCGTAGCTTTTTACCAGGTCCGCGGGGATGCGGCAGGGGCGGCCGGTCTTGTAGCTGATCCAGACCCACACGGTGGAGCCGCGGGCGCAGGAGCGGCCGTCGGCCTTCCTCAGCAGCTCGTAGCGGCGCACCGAAGAAACGCGGTCGACCGACTCTATCCAGGTGCGCAGCAGCAGTTCCTCCCCTTCCCGGACCTGGGCCAGGTATTCTATCTCGTGCTTTCGCACAACCCACCCTTCGCCCGTTTTCAGCATGCGGGGCAGGTCCCAGCCGGTGGACGAGCCGTGGGCCGTGGCGGCGTCCAGGAACCACTCGAGATAGACCATGTTGTTCACATGACCGAGCTCGTCGATGGCCTCCGGACCGGCCTTTATCTCCTTCTCGAAAACTTTGGACATGGGTTCAGGCGCCGGGCAGGCGGCGCACGGTCTCCTCTATAAAAAGCCCCGGTTCGTCAGGGGTCAGGAAATATTTCCTGCCGTTGTCGATCATTACAAAACGGTCGGAGCGGGTTGCGTAGAGCAGGTAAGCCCCCGTCCCCTTTTTCCAGAAACTGCCGTAGTAGCCGAAGAGCCCGCCGTTGCCCATCGTGCGCAGCGAGCCGTCCAGCAGGCCGGCCCCGGCGGCCTCGACCACGGTCCCCGGGCGCAGGGCGATCTTCACCGGCATGAGCGGCCTGTCCACCGTGACCGTCCCCGGCCCGACTATGAAACCCCTGGGGGCCAGCGCCCAGCACGACCAGAGCAGGGCGGCGGCCAGCGCGAGTATGGCCCAGCCTCCGAAATTGGCGGCGGCGGCCGAGCAGCATTCGGAGCAGTCCCCTTTGATCGCCGTCAGAGGAAGCGCGGCGGCCAGCGAGGCCACGACCGTTATAGCGGAAAACAGCGTCGTAAGATTGCGAAGCCGGTCGTCCATCGAAGCCCTGAAATATCGCCCGGGTTCAGACATTGAAATACTCCGCCTTGGGATTATGCAGCACTATCGCCGAGACCGAGGCCTCGGGGTCCATCATGAAGCCGTCGGTCAGGCCTATGCCGGCGTCGGGCTCGGGGCGCAGCAGCCGGAACAACCTCTCCTGGTTCTCCAGAGCCGGGCAGACCGGGTAGCCGAAGGAATAGCGTTTGCCCCGGTATTTGCTGCGCAGCAGAGGCACTGCGGGATCGGCCTCGGCGATGCCCCAGTCCTTCCTTATCCGGTAGTGGATGACGTCGGCGAAAGCCTCCGCCAGCGTCAGCGCCAGGGCCTCTATCATGTAAGAGCGCACATATTCCCCCGCCTCGCGCTCGCGGCGGGCCAGGTCCGTCACGCCCAGGCCGCAGGTCACAACGAAGAGCGCGGCGTAATCGTCCTTGCCGCCCGAATCCGGCGCGACATAATCGGCGAGGCACAGGCGGCGCCCCGCGGCCTGCCGCGGAAAGCGGAACACCTCGGTCGCTTCCCCTCCGCGGAAACGGATCTCGTCGCCGTGGCTGTTGACCCTGAAGAAACGGTACACGCCGCGGGGTTTTATCAGGCCGCCGGCCAGCATTTCGGCCTTCAGCGCCTCGAAAAGCTCCTTGGCTTTCCCGCTCTTCTCCCCCTCCCCCTTCTTAAGCCTGAGGAAGCGGAGATTGAAGAGGTCCGCGTCCAGGTTGTCGAAAAGCTCCGCCAGGGACTGGTCGTCCACGAAATGGCGGGCCAGGTCGCGCGGGGACGGTATATAGCCGGGATAATACAGCGGCGAAGGACGCAATCCGGACGGGGCGGGAGCGGGGGAGGCGACAGCGGCCGGTGCCGCGGCCGCGGCGGGACCCGGCGGCGAACCGGCCCGC
The DNA here is from genome assembly GCA_964631475.1 of uncultured Elusimicrobiaceae bacterium. Lineage (GTDB taxonomy): Bacteria > Elusimicrobiota > Elusimicrobia > Elusimicrobiales > UBA9959 > UBA2231. The sequence goes on from CAZVWK010000078.1 coordinate 6,072, forward strand.
TCCAGGGCGTAATTGAGGCCCTCCATGGCGTCGGCCGCGTAGAAGACCGGGCCCCCGTAGGCGGGAGCTATGCCGGTCTCGGTGAATTTGGGCGTGAGCGCCGCGCCGCCCACCAGCAGCGGGGCCTTGATCCCGGCCGCGGCCAGCTCGCGGGCGGTGGCCGTCATCTGCTCGCAGGAGCGCACCAGCAGGCCGGAGAGACCGATGAAATCCGGCGGGTTCTTCGCGGCGGCGGCCGCTATCTCCTCTGGCGGGACCTTGACGCCCAGGTCCTCCACCTCGAAACCGTTGCTCTCGAAGATTATGCCCACCAGGTTCTTGCCTATATCGTGCACGTCGCCGCGCACGGTGGCCAGCAGCAGCCGGCCGCGCTTCGGGGCCCGCTGGGCTTTCAGAGCGGGTTCCAGCGCCACCACCGCAGCGCGGGCGGCCTCTGCGCTCTGCAGCACCTCGGTGACTATCAGGTCGCCGGCCGCGAACTGGCGGCCCACTTCCTTCATGGCCTCCATGAGGGGGCCGTTGATTATATCGAGCGGGCCGCGGGAGGCGAGCAGCTCGGCTACGGCCTCGGGCACGCCTGCGCGCGAGCCGCCCAGCACGGCGGCCTTGAGCCTCTCGCCGGGCGGCAGCGCAACCGGTACGGGGACACCAGGCCGAACGGCGTCCCCCGCTGACGCGGCCTTTTTCTTGGCGTCGCGGTAAAGCGCGGCGAAGGCCTGCGCCGCGTCGGGGCTGCGGTTGAAGACCAGGTCTTCGGCCGCGGCTCTTTCGTTCTCGGGGATGGCCGCGTAGCGCCTGAGCTTCTCTATATTGACTATCGCCAGGTCCAGGCCGGCCTTCACCGCGTGATGCAGGAAGACGGAGTTGAGCACCTCGCGCGAGGCCGGCGGCAGGCCGAAAGAAACATTGCTGACGCCGAGTATGGTCTTCGCCCCGGGAAATTCCTTTTTGATCGCCTCTATGGCCTTTATGGTCTCGTGGGCGCTGGAGGCGTGCTCGCCGCCGACGCCGACCGGGAAGACCAGCGCGTCGAAGACCAGGTCCGCGGGCTTCAGGCCGCATTCGCCGGTCAGGAAAGCGTGGGCGCGGCGGGCTATTTCCAGCTTGCGGCCGGACTCCAGCGGCAGGCCCTTCTCTTTGTCCTCGTCGATGCAGCCGACCACGAGCTTGGCGCCGTAGGTCTTCACCAACTCCGCGGCGGCGCGGGGCTTATCCGGCCCGAACTCGAAATTGACGGAATTGACGACCGATTTTCCGGCGGCGCTCTTGAGCGCCTCCTCCATGACCGCCGGGTCGGTGGTGTCTATCATCAGCGGCAGGCGCACGGCGCGCGCCAGCGCCGGAAAAAGGTCCTTCACGTCGGCGAGTTCGTCGCGCTCGGGGTTGGCCAGGCAGACGTCGAGCAGGTGGGCGCCGGCGGCGGCCTGCGCGCGGGCCAGCTCCAGCGCGCCGTCGCGGTCCCCGGCGGCCACCATGTCGCGGAATTTCTTTGAGCCGATGGAATTATTGCGCTCGCCGGCCATGGCGGGCGGCTCTATTTCGTCGAAGAACAGGGCCTCGGTGCCCGAGATCACCCAGGGCTCTTCCGCCACGGGCGCGCGGGGCTTGAGGCCCTTCACCGCGGCGGCCAACTCCCGTATGTGCGCCGGGCCGGTACCGCAGCAGCCGCCGGCCAGGTTCAGCAGTCCCGCGGAGGCGAAGCCGCCCATCAGCCCGGCGAAAGTTTCCGGGGTCTGCGAATAACGGCCGTTCTCGTCGGGCAGGCCGGCGTTGGGCATGACCAGGGTCGGGAAGTGGGCGCGCGAGGCCAGCCGCTCCAGCCGGGGACGCATGCCTTCGGGGCCGGACGAGCAGTTGAAACCGATGGCGGCCAGCGGGAAATGCCCGACCGCGGCGTAAAAAGAGTCGGAATCGTGGCCGGAGAGCATCTTGCCCCTGCCGTCCATGGTGGCGGAAGCGATGACGGGCAGCTCGCGGCCGGACTTCCTGAAAGCCAGGCGTGCGGCCGCCAGCGCCGCGCGCAGGTTCACCGCGTCATGAGCGGTCTCTACCGCCAGCAGGTCCACCCCCCCCTCTATGAGCGCCAGCATCTGGTCCAGGTAGAGCGAGCGCATATCGTCGAAAGACAGGCCGCCGGTGACAAGCAGCGCCTTGTTGGTAGGGCCGACGGAGCCGGCGACGAAGCGCGGCCTGCCGGCGGAGAGCTGGTCCGCGGCCTCGCGCGCCAGCCGCGCGGCGGCCAGGTTCAGCTCGGTGACGCGGTTCTCAAGGCCGTACTCGGCCAGGACGGCGGCGTTGGCGCCGAAGGTGTTGGTCTCTACGATATCGGCCCCCGCCTCCAGGTAGTCGAGATGCACTTTCTTTATTATGTCAGGGCGGGAGACGGAGAGGATCTCGTTGAGCCCCTCGTGGCCGTCGAAATCGTCCGGCTTAAGGCCGAAACCCTGCAGGTAGGTGCCCATCGCCCCGTCGAAGACGAGGACGCGTTCACGCATAACCGCTTTAAAATCGTTCATTTTCACCCCTGTAAACCGAAAAGCTCCGCGGCCGCGGCGCCGGTCTCTTCCGCGACGACGGCGGCGCTCAGGCCCAGGCCGTCGCCGACGGCCAGGGCTATCTCGGGAATAAAGGAAGGATCGTTTCGCCGCCCGCGCGCGGACTGCGGCGGCAGATAGGGGCAGTCCGTCTCCAGCACCACCGAGCCCAGGCCGATCTTCCTCACGGTCTCCCTCAGGTCGCCGTTGCGGGGATAGGTGTAGCTGCCGTTGACTCCTATGGCCAGGCCGAGGTCCAGCGCGCTCCTGGCGTCGCCGTAGGAGCCGGAAAAGCAGTGCAGGACCCCGCGATGGCGGCGGCCCATGGGAAAATATTTCCAGCCTTTGAGCGAAGCGAAGAGGGCGGAGTAAGCGTCCTGTCCGGGCTCCCTGCCGTTGCGCGCGTGAAAGACAACGGGCTTTCCGTATTTCAAGGAGAGCGGCAACTGCGCCTCCAGGAGGGCGCGCTGCTCTTGCGCCCGCTCCGGTTCCCACCAGTAGTCCAACCCTATCTCGCCCAGCGCGGCGGCCGTCGGGTCGGAAAGGAACTTCGCCAGCTCCGGCAGTTGCTCCGGCCGGTAATCCTTCACGTATTCGGGGTGCAGACCGTAGGCGCAGCGGAATTTCCCCGGCCAGGCGGCGCAGAGCGAGCGGGCCGGCTCCCATTCGGGGGCGGCGCAGGCTATCTCCACGAACTTCTCCACGCCGACCGCAAGGGCGCGGCCTATCACGGCGCCGCGGTCGTCCGCGAAAGCCCTGTCGTTGAGATGGCAGTGGGTCTCTATGAGCACTATTGTTTTTCCGCTTTCTTCCTGGCCTCGTCGGCCTTAAAGGAGAGGAAGGAGCGCATGAAAGGGTCCAGCGCGCCGTCCATGACGGCGTCTATCTGCGAGGTCTCGTGGCCGGTGCGCAGGTCCTTGACCAGTTGGTAGGGCATGAACACGTAGGAGCGGATCTGGTGGCCCCAGCCGATGTCGCCCTTGGCGTCGTAATGTTTTTCCTGCTCGGCGCGCTTCTTGTCCATCTCTATCTCGTAGAGGCGGGCCTTGAGCATCTTCATCGCGCGCTCGCGGTTCTTAAGCTGGCTGCGCTCCACCTGGCAGGCGACCACCACGCCGGAAGGGATATGGGTGAGCCGGACCGCCGTCTCCACCTTGTTTACGTTCTGGCCGCCGGCGCCGCCCGAGCGGAAGGTGTCGAGCTTGACGTCCCTCTCCTCTATCTTTATCTCGACCTCCTCCTCGATGTCGGCGAGCACGTCGATGGAGGCGAACGAGGTATGGCGGCGCTTGTTGGCGTCGAAGGGCGAGATGCGCACCAGGCGGTGCACGCCTATCTCGCTGCGCAGGAAGCCGTAGGCGTACTTGCCGCTGACGAAGGCCGTCGCGTTGCGCACGCCGGCCTCCTCTCCCTGCAGCATGTCGGTTATCTTGAAATCGTAGCCGCGCGCCTGCGCCCAGCGCGTGTACATGCGCAGCAGCATCTGCGCCCAATCGCAGGCCTCGGTGCCGCCCGCGCCGGCGTGCACGCTGAGTATGGCGTCGTTCTTGTCGTAGGGCCCCGAGAGCTTTATCTCGAAATCCATGTCGGCCAGCCTGTTCTCGGCGGCCTCCAGCGCGGCCATTATCGCCGGCAGTTCGCCGGCGTCGTCCATCTCTTTGGCCAGCTCGTAATGGGCGCGCGCGTCGCCCAGTTCGCGGCCCACGGCGCCCACGCCGTCCACCCAGTGCTTGAGGTCGTTGAGGCCCTTCAGGTGGGCCTGGGCCTTATTGGCGTCGTCCCAGAAGCCGGGAGCGGCGGAGAAAGCCTCCTTCTGCAGGAGTTGCTCCTTCTTGGCGTCCAGGTCGACAAGCCTAGCGAAATCGGCCAGCGCGGCCTCCAGCCTCTCCAGCCTGTTCACTATGTCCTTGAATTCTATGTTGGCGGCCATTGTTGCCTAAATTCTACAACTTTCCGCGCCCCGCCGTCCTATGACGGCGGGGTTCGCCGCACGGCCCGGCGGAGCCCCGTGTCAACTCATCTAAGAATGTTCCCCAAGCAGTAGCGCGCTGTCCTTTCATT
>CAZVWK010000079.1:0-6826 GCA_964631475.1 uncultured Elusimicrobiaceae bacterium
TCCAGGAGGCTCCGCGGGCGGAGAAGGCGGAGAAGCAGGAGGTGCTCGCGTGCTGCCCGTGAACTTCGAGTGCCCGTTCGACATCATCAAGGCCTACGAGGAGGAGGGCCGCTGGATCGTCCTGGTCGGTCGGAAGGGGCGGCGGGCCAGGGCGGGACACTGCATTCCATAAGCCTCGGCAACCTGGTCAAAGGGCTAGTCGAATCCTCGGTCAGGGACCCCAAGGCCAGGGTTCAGGCCTACGAGGAGGCTCTCGGCATGATCAGGGACGCCATGCAGAAGCAGGTCGAGGAGGCGACCCGGGCGATACAGGCGGAGAAGGAGCATGTGGTGAATACCAGGGCCAGGACGGAGCAGGTCCTTTCAACGGTAGCAGAGGGCAAGATGGTTATAGACAGGCAGGGCCGCATACTTATGATGAACCCAGCCGCCGAGGCTATAGCCGGAAAGAAGTTCATGGAACTGGCGGGGCATAACATAACCGAACATATAAAGCCGGGCGAGCACTTTCTGGCAATCTCCGAGGACCTTGATCTCGGAGCCGGAAGATTGCCCAGCGGCGAGGTCAGCGTGGCCGGCGACGAGAGCGTGGAGAAGGCCATGCGGAGCTCTTTCGCGCTCCTGGAGGACGACGAGGGACGCGTCATCGGCGCGTATACCACGCTGCCCAACATAATGAAATTCAGGGAGGCCGAGCGGCTCCAGGAAGAATTCCTTTCCCGCATAACCCACGATCTCCAGTCGCCGCTTTCTTCGATAACATCGGCGCTGGAGATGCTCACCGACAGTGCCGGGACGAAGCTGGATCAGACGGAGGAGAAGTTCCTGGATATAAGCGTGCGCAACAGCCGCAGGCTGGTCAAGATGATAAAGGGCATACTGGATTTCTCCAAGCTCCAGTCAGGCAAGATGGAGGTCAACCCCAAGCCCGTTCCGGTCTCCGCGATGATAAACGAGGCGGGAGAGGGCCTGCTGCCCTGGTCCAGAATGAAGAACATAAGCCTGATACTGAGGCCCCCTTCGCCGGACCTCACCGTCATGGCTGATCACGAGAAGATGGTCCAGGTGCTTACGAACCTTATCTCCAACGCGATGAAGGCGACTCCCGCCGGTGGTACGATAATAGTCGCGGCTTCTCCTTCTCCGAGGAAGGACGGGACGGCGGTGATAGGAGTCCGGGACACCGGTCACGGGATAGCGAAAGAGGACCTGGAGAAGGTCTTCGAGAAGTTCGTACAGATAAAGGCCAACCGTCACCGCGAGGGCGTGGGGCTGGGGCTGGCCATAGTCAAGGAATTCATACGGCTGCACGGCGGTACCATCTGGGCCGTCAGCGAGGTGGGCAAGGGGTCGACTTTCTACTTCACGCTCCCGCTGGCCTCCTGAGAAACGGGGATCAGCGGGCGAGTTTTTTCAGCTCGGCGGCCGTGAAGGGAAATTCGTTCTTGCTGGCCACGGCGGCGGCGTCCAGGCCGTCCTTGTTGCGGGCGTCGAGCCTGGCTCCGAGGGAGACCAGTTTCTTCGCGGTTTCGGTCTTGCCGCGCCATGCCGCCAGCATCAGGGGGGTGTTGTTGTCGTAGTCCCTGGCGTTGACCGCCGCGCCCGCCAGGACCAGTTCTTCACATACCGCGGTATGTCCGCGCAGGGCGGCCCACATAAGCGGGGTCCAGGTGATCTTGTCCCTGTCCTCCGTGGGCGCGCTGCGGGAGAGAAGGACCTTGAGCGCGGCCGGCTTGTTCCACCGGGCGGCCAGATGAAGGGGAGTCTGCAGGCGGGTTTCCCTGGCTCTTATGTCGGCCCCTTTGTCCAAAAGCAGTTCTACTATTTCCGCGTTGTCGCGCATGACGGCCAGCATCAGCGGCGTGAAGGCCCTGTTGTTCTTGGGGTTGACCGGCACTCCCGCTGCTATCAACCGGGAAACTTCCGCCGGTTCCCCCTTTCTGATCGCCTCGACCAGGGCCTGATGGTCTTCCGGCCTGGAGCAGGCCGTCAGGGCCAGGGCAGCGGCGAAGAGCGCCGCCCCGAAAAGAGCAAGGAACTTGCGTCCGCCCCCGGTGTCTTTCATCTTTCAGATTGTATACCGCGCCACGTCTTTTTTCAAGGCCCGCCAAATAAAAAGCCCTCCCCGTCCGCGGGGAGGGCCTACCGGGGTAGCCGTTTACTGCAGGAAGCTGGGGTGAAGCGAGCCGGTTATGGAGCCAAGGGCCGAGAAGTCGGGGCTGTGCAGGTCGGGCAGCGAAGTCGTCAGGGAACTGGCTTCGGCGCCCGTTTCCAGTCCGGGAATGTAGCCCGCCAGCTCAGAGACCTTGGTGACGTCTTCCCCACGGCCCTCTTCGTCACCCACCCTGTAAGAGACTCTGCAACTGCCCTCGTATACGAAGTCGGTCTCGCCGCGCACCAGTATCCCCTCTATGAGGCCGGTGTCTCGGTTGAATACCGGGGACCCGGAATTGCCGCCGTAGGTGTCGAGGTTGGCCGTGAAATAGCCGTCCTGATCCGGGTCGCGCACGGCCGCCCCGCCAGCCACTTTCAGGGGAAGGCCTGCGGGGTGTCCGATCACGAACAGGGGCGCGCCTTTGGCGGGGACCGGGCCCCGGTTAACCGGCAGCGGGGTCCTGCCGGCGGCCTTGCGGTCTATGCGTATGAGGGCGTAGTCGGCGCCGAAAACGGCCGCGTCCCGGCCGGCGGGCGTAGTGCTGCCCCGGAGTGCCCATTTCTCTATCCTGGCGCAGGAGTAGACGTCCGAGGCGGGCGCGCGGGACGGGGCTGCTCCCGACTCGTCGGTACGGAAACCGAAGACGAACTTGGTCTCATCGCAATCCGCCTGGCTCCTGACACAGTGGCCGGCGGTCATTATAAGGTCTTCTCCCACCAGGGCCCCGGAGCAGAAGGCCCCTATCGGTTGCTGGGAGAAGGGCTCGCTCTCGCATACCCCTACGGCGTCGGCGAATTTGGCCGTGCGAAGCTTGTAGGCGCCCTGCTCCGGGGTCAGGTCCCATGACTGCCAAAGTGAAACCACCGAGTCGGCCAGCTTGCGCTGTCCGGGTTCTGCCTCGAAATATTCAAGCCTGTCGTCGTCGCCGTAAATTACCTTGTTTTCGGCTTTTAGCGGAGAGGGGAGTAAGGATGAAGCCAGGAAAAGTGCTGTAAGCGCGATGTTGTTCATTAAGCCTCCGGATCCTTGTGCGAGTATCTTTTACATCCAGATTTGATTATAGTCAAAGGCCAAAGGCCCCATGTTCGTATAGGTCTTTAGGCCTATATTAGGAAATATAATAAGATCTGCCGCGGTGGGCCTTAAGGGCAAAAGAAAGGCCCCGCCCTCCTTAAGAGGGCGGGGCCCCGGTGCAGGCTTTTTTACTCAGGCAGGGCTATTTCGGGTACCTCTATCGAGAGGGAATCACCGAAAGAGTCCCGGATAGCGCCTACGCTGTCCAGGCTGACTTCCCTGGAGGGAACGGCCGCCTCCTGCTCCCCGGCCGGTAAACTCTTGGGAATGCTGCCAGAAACCTGGGAAACCTTGGTGACGTCTTCCCCCCGGCCCTCGTTCTGGCCGATGACATTTGACTTGCGGCAGCCTTCGGCGGTGGTGACGAAGTCCGTGTCGCCGCGCACCAGTATTCCGGCTATCAGGCTAGTCCTGGAGTCGAAGACCGGGGACCCGGAATTGCCGCCGTAGGTGTCTAGGTCGGCTATGTAATATGTGCCGGAGGCCTCCCTGACGCTGGCGCCTTCGGCGACTTTCAGGGGCAGGCCGGAGGGATGTCCTATGACGAACATCTTGTCCCCCCTCTTCAGGTCGGAGCCCCTGTGAACCGGCAAAGGTTTGCGCCCGGAAACCTTGCGGTCCAAGCGGATGATGGCGAAGTCGGCGCCCGCCGAGTCCAGGCCGTGGGAAACTATCTCTTTGCACGAGTAGACGTCGGCTTCGGGTACGGTCGAAGGCGAACTGCCCCCGCGGGACTTTATCGCGAAACCGAAGACCAGCCGGGTGTTGGCGCATGTCTCTCCGTGACTGGAGTTGGCCGGGGGATTGCGTATGCAGTGGCCGGCGGTCATGACTAGGTCGTCGCCCACCAGCGCGCCGGAGCAGAAGGCTCCTTTCTGCTGCTCGCGGAAGCGCTCGCCGGCGCAGAGATTGTTGGCGGCGGCGAATTTCATGGTGGAGAGCTTGTAGCCGGAGGCGTCCCTGGTCACCTTGTAGGAGTTCCAGAGGGAGACCACCGAGTCGGCAAGGGCTTTCCTGGAGGCCGGGGCTTCGAAATAATCCAGCCGGTCGTCCGAGCCGTATATGACCTTGTTATCGGCCGAAGCGTTCACGGCGAGTGCCGAGAGGAAGATTATCCCTGCGAGCGCGCTGATGACGGTCTTCATAACTCCTCCATGCTTGTCTTCCGCGTCGCCATGTTATACAGCGGGGGTTGATTAAAGTCAATGGCTGATAGGCCTATGACCAGATAGGTCTTAGGTCCCGGAGGGGTGTGCGGCCATCAGAGGAGGACTTTCAGCAGGGCGACGGAGCGGGCGTCCAGGAGCCGGAATCCGAAATAATATATAAGGAGGAGCGCTGCGTAGGCGGCCGCCGGGGCCCAGCCCGGCGTGCTGCGCGCAGGGGAGAACTCCCGTCCGAGCAGGTCGGTCCCTGCACCCCTGGCTAAAAGCGAAAGAGAATGCAGGGAAAAGGCCGAGAAGGCGAGGAAGGGGAAGGCGGCGTAGCCCGCCAGCGGGAGTCCCATGAACTGAAGGCCTCCGGCATACCCCAGATTGTACACCCTGGACGGACCGCCGGAATAAAGCCAGGCTTCCCCGGCCAAGCCGCAAACCAGGCCAGCGGCGGCAAGGGCGGCTATTTTCCTTTTTTCGCCTTTCTCCAGAAGTCCCAGCAGGGAAGGCAATTTAAGGCGGAAATTCAGCGGGTCCAAGAGCAGGGGCAGCGCCAGTGCCGTCAGCGGAAAAGCCAGAGCCGGAAAAAAGAAGGGCAGGAGCAGGAATATCGCCCCGGCCGCCTGGGCTCCGTCCAGCGCTTTTCCCGGCAGGCGGAAAACCGCGCGCGCCCTTTCCACGCTCTTTGGCGGCGAGAGGTAGGCCGCGGACTGGAAAAGCGCGGGGAGCATCGCCGAGCCCAGGGCCAGGTACCAAGCCCAGCGCGTCGTGAGTTGTGCCGGCATATTTACGTATTGCCATGTCCCCAGCGCCGAGTTGAGCGCTTCAAAGACCAGCCAGGCCGCGGCCGAGCAGGCGGACATCCAGAGGAAGTCGTCTGTGCGGGATACAATCAGAGACTCGCCTTTAAGGGAGAGGAGGAGGCTGTCGGAAAGGGCGATGTAGGCCCACCAGAGCAGCGGGGCGGCGAAAGAGGCCAGTGGCTCCAGGCCCGTGAATATCCCCCCGAGGCCCATGAAAGTGAACAGGAATCCGGAATATAGAACCGCCCTGGACTTGATATTTTCCATTGTTGAATCTCCCCGAACTCCGTCAGAACGGGAACTTATAGCGGATAAGCCCCAGTTCTTCGCGCATAGCCAGCAGCTCGCGCTGCGTTTCACCGTTGACGGGCACGCCCTTGTTCCTGCGATACTGCCAGGCCAGGTATTCCTTTTCTCCGGCGGTGTAGATGCGCTTCGCCCCGGGCATCTTCTTAGACGCGCGGAGCTCGCGCAGGATATTCCCGGCCGTGCGCTTGAAAGAGGCCAGCGGAACGAAGTGCCCGATGTCTATTGCGAGGAAGAAATGGCCGAGCGGGTAAGGGACCTTGTTCCCCTTCCTGTCATACCCCAGCAGCTGCTTCATGTAGGCCCCGTCCTGCAGCGCGGCCGAAAGTATCTCGACGACGGCGCAGTAGCCGTAGCCCTTGTAGCCGCCCAGATCCTCTCCCACGCCGCCCAGCGGCGTCAGCGCGGCGGTTCCCTTTATCAGGTCCGTAAGCACGGCCCGCGAGTCGGTCTTGCTGCCGCCTTTCTCGTCGATGACCCAGCCCGCGGGCATCCGCTTGCCGAGCTTGGCGTATACCTCTATCTTGCCGCGCTGCGTTATGGAAGTCGCGCAGTCGAGCAGGAAGGGGAACTTCTCGTCGGTAGGCAGCGCGAAGGTCAGCGGGTTGGTGCCCATCATGTTCTCCACCCCGAAGGTCGGCGCCACTGAAGGGCGGGCATTGGTTCCGGTTATGCCGATCATGCCGGCTTTCGCCGCCAGCAGCGCGTGGTAGCCCGCTATGCCGTAATGGGTGGAGTTGCGCACGGCCGTCATCCCGAGGCCGCAGCGCCTCGCTTTCTTTATCGCTAGCTCCATCGCGCGCTTGGCTATCACGTGGCCCATCCCGTTGTGTCCGTCGATGACGGCCGTGGCCGGGGTGTCCTTTACGATCTCAAACCTAGTCTTCGCCAGCTGTATCCCCTGCTTTATGCGGTCGTAGTAGATGGGTTTGAGGCGGGAGACGCCGTGCGAGTCTATGCCCAGTTTATCGGCGGTTATCAGGACTTCGGCGCAGACGGCCGCATCGGCCGCCGGCACGCCTATACCCCTGAAAACGTCGCGCATAAAGCGCTCCATCAGGTCGAATTTCACCCACTTGGAACCTTTTTCTATTTCCATGACACCTCCGTAGTTTCAGCCTCTGGAATTTTTGCCTTCCATCAGGTCGGCCAGCGCGGACGCGGCCCCCCGCGGGTCCGGCACGCCGGCCCTGTCGTAGGCCGCCGTCATCGCCGGCGCGGCGTCTTTGCCTTCCAGCAGGCGGCGCAGTTCCGCCGCCAGGGCCTCCGCAAGGGCCGCGTCCTGCGGCAGGCTTACGGCCGCCCCGGCCCGGGCCAGCACCGCCGCGTTGGCG
>CAZVWK010000079.1:6845-10626 GCA_964631475.1 uncultured Elusimicrobiaceae bacterium
CCGGCCGAGGCCGGCAGCGGGATCAGAATAGCCGGCTTCTTGACCGTCGCCAACTCGGCGACGGTGCTCGCCCCGGCCCGGGAAACTATTATGTCGGACGCGGCATAGAGCAGGTCCATCTCCGAACAGTAATCCAGCACGCTCAGCCAGGGGCCGGCTTCCAGGCCGGCGGCCGAGTAAGCCTGCCTTGTCTTTTCCACGTTGCCCCTGCCCGCCACATGCAGGACCTGGAATGAGACGCCGGCTGTCTTCAGCCCGGCGGCCGCCGCCGCGAGCGCGTAGTTGAGAGCGGCCGCCCCCTGGCTGCCGCCGAAGGAGGCGATCAGCGGCGCAGAAAGCTGCAGGCCCAGCCGCTTCTTGGCCTCTTCCCGCGAGAGCTCTGGCGGTATCGATCCGCGTACCGGGGTTCCGGTTATGACGGTTTTTCCCGGGAAAGGATTGGTTTCCAGGGGAAGGCCCAGGGCCACGGCAGGACAGAAATACCCCGCTATCCTGTTGCCGAGCCCGAAAACGGCGTTGGATTCGTGTATGACCCTGGGTATCCCGCGCAGCCAGGCCAGCAGCACCGCCGGGAAAGCGACATAGCTGCCGGCGCCGAAGACCGCGTCGGGGGAATAGTCGGAAAGTATGCGCCAGGTCCCGCGCAGCCCGGCCAGGAACTTTAGGAGAAAGCGCAGGTGCCGCAGCGGGTTCGCCGAGCGCGGCAGAGCGGCGGCGGGAATCTCCGCGTACGCAAGCCCCCCGGCATCCAGCGCCGGTGCGGAAAAATCCCCCTCCCTCACCAGGAAAAGGACCTGCCAGCCGCGACCGGCCAGCTCGCGGCCCAGCGCCAGGCCCGGATAGAAGTGGCCCCCCGTACCTCCGGCGGCTATCAGCGCGCGTCTTTTCTTTGCCACGGTCATAAAGAAGCCTTCCTGTGCGCGGAGACGTTTAGGACGAATCCGGCCGCGATCAGCATGGTGATCATGGACGAGCCTCCGTAGGAGAAGAAAGGCAGAGGTATTCCCTTGGTGGGAGTCAAGCCCAGCGTCATGGCCATGTTGAAGAAGGCCTGGAGGCAGATGACCAGGACCATGCCCGAAGCCGCCATGGCCGCGAAGAAGGAAGTGGCGTTGCGGGCCAGCTTGAGGCCGCGCAGCAGGAGGTAGCCGAAGAGGCCCGCGATGAGCAGCGAGCCTAGAAACCCCAGTTCCTCGGCGACCACGGCGAAGATGAAGTCGGTGTGCGGCTCCGGCAGATACATGAGCTTCAGTTTGGACGCGCCAAGGCCGACGCCGAACCAGCCGCCCGAGCCGATGGCCAGCAGCGACTGTACCAGCTGGTAGCCGGTGCCGGAGGCTTCATCCCAGGGAGAAAGGAAATTCTTGAGGCGGGCGATGCGGTAGGGCTTGCGGATCAGTTCCGCTATGAAGATGAGCAGGCCGACGCCCAGGGGCGCCAGTATATAGCGCAGCCGTACGCCTGAGCAGAACAGCATGATAAGCGCCACGCCGAAGATCAGCGCCGGCGTGCCCAGGTCCGGCTGCATCCCTATCAGCGCCAGCGCCAGGAGCGTCACTCCCAGAGGCTTTATCAGCCGCCGCCAGTCCTTGAGTACGCGGCTTATGTTCTTGTCCAGATAGTCGGCGAGGTAGAGGACCACCGCGAGCTTGGCGAACTCGCTGATCTGGAGGTTCATGAAGCCCAGCGGTATCCAGCGGCGGACATTGGCGATGGGGGGCATGAAAAGCGTGACGACCAGCATGGCCAGCGTCAGCAGCATAAGCGGCTTTATGAACTTCCGGAACTTCTCGAGCTCCAGGTTCATGACCAGCCACATGGCGCCCAGGCCGGCGAAGGTCCAGATGAGCTGGCGCTTGAGGTAAAAAAAGGACGGCAGGCCCTTGTTCTCGGCGTAGATGGCGCTGGCCGAATAGAGCGAAACCAGCCCGGTCAGGAGCAGGGCCGCCACGGCGATGAGGAAGTGGTAATCCGCGTAGCGCAGGCTGCGGGAGGTGAAAAGGCCGGCGAAGGGGCCGGGTCCGCCGCCCCGCGGGGCGGAATGGTTCCGCCTCATTTCAGCTTTCCTGCGAGGCGCTTGAACTCGGCGCCGCGGTGCTCGAAGTCCCGGAACTGGTCGAAGGAGGCGCAGGCGGGCGAAAGCAGGACTATGTCGCCGGGTTTCGCCTCGGCCGCCGCCTCTTTAAGCGCGATGGCCAGCGTGCCAGCACGTTGCGCGGGAGCCGCGCCGCGCAGTTGTTTCTCGATGAGAGGCGCCGCCTTGCCGATGGTGAGCATCCTTTTAACCGACGCTTTTATCAGGGGCTTGAGCGGGGCGTACGGTACTCCTTTGTCCAGTCCGCCGAGTATGAGCCAGATATTTTTTTTCCCCGACAGGGCGCGCAGCGCGGTGAGCGTGGAGTCGACATTTGTCGCCTTGGAGTCGTTCACGTAGGCAACTCCGCGCAGCACGCGGGCTGTTTCAATGCGGTGCTCCACGCCTTTGAAGGCGGAGAAGACGGCGCGCAGGTCAGCCGGGCGGGCACCGCAGGACAGCGCCATGAGCCCGGCGCACATGGCGTTCTCCAGGTTATGCCGGCCTGGCAGCCGCGGCGGCTCCACGGTGAACAAGACGGCGCCGGTCCGGAAGACCAGCCTTCCTCCCTCCGTCCAGGCGCTCAGCCGGCCCCCGCGCCGGCGGGAGGAAAAGAAGACGGCGCGCGCTGGACAGCGCCGCGCGAGGCGCCGGCAGACGGCGTTCTCGTAATTGAAGACACAGACGGCGGCGGGCCGCTGTCCGGTGAATATCCTGGCCTTGGCCGCGATGTAGGCGGCCAGGCTGCCGTGATGGTCCAGGTGCTCCGGCGTGATATTGAGAACGCAGGCCGCGTCGGGAGAAAGATAGGTGCTGTCTTCGAGTTGGTAACTGGACAGTTCCATGACCAGCGCGTCCGCCGGTCCGGCCCTGGGCGCCGTCAGCGCGGCGGGGACGCCCATATTGCCGCAGGTGAAGGCCCGCGCGCCGCGCCTGGCGGCGGCCGACTTCATCAGGAGGCCCAGCAGTTCCGTCGTGGTCGTCTTGCCGTTGGTTCCGGTGACGGCCAGGACCTTGCCTGCCTTCGAAAAGGCCAGCGCGATTTCTATCTCGCTGAAGACCGGGATGCCAGCCGCCCTGAGTTTTTCAAATACCGGCGCGCGCGCGGGCAAGCCGGGGCTTTTGACGGCGAAGCCGCAGGACAATATCCTGTCGCTATGTCCCCCCGCCTCTGTTTCCACGGAGCGCGGGAGGCCCTTTAGTTTCGGTTTCAGATCTTTCAGCGGCGCCGAATCGCTCAGCAGCACGCGGAAGCCGCGCGCCGATAACAGCCGTGCGGCGGCCAGTCCGGACCGCCCCGCGCCTATAACAAGCGCCTTTTTTCCTTTGAACGCGGACGGGTTGAACATATCAGTAGTAATAGCCCAGGTCCTTGAGGTTCTCCGTGGTCAGTTTGGGGCTGAACACCTTGTAAACCCAGAGCTGGTAGGCGATGACCGCGGGAACGAAGACCGCCACCACGGCCGTCATCACTTTGGGGGTATAGGCGCCGGAGGCGGAGTTGTAAGCCGTGAGCCCGGCCCCCCTCTCGCCGATGGCCGGCACCAGGTCGGGGAACATGCCGGCCAGGCCGGTGAAGACCAGGGCGATTATGAAGACGAAGGACCCGAGGAAAGCCCCGCGCTGCGAGGCGGCGAGGCCGGCCCTGGCCCTTACCAGGCCGGCGGCAGCGGCCAGCGGCAGCAGGTAGAGCAGCGGGCGGGCCTC
>CAZVWK010000080.1:0-9751 GCA_964631475.1 uncultured Elusimicrobiaceae bacterium
GCAGTTACCAATAAACTGAAAGATTTGGTAAAATTCCACATCGTTTAGAAAGTTACGGACGCCCGCGCTTCGAATAGGGTGCTCGTTTTTTAACAGGAGAACAAAAAATGCTTCACGAGCCCGCCAGTGAATGCGGACCCGACGCTTCCGCCGAATACAAGCAGCGCATAGGCGTATGGATGTTCCTGTTCTACGCGGCCGTCTACGCCGCTTTCGTCGCCATAAACCTGCTCCGCCCGCTCTGGATGGAGAAAGAGATCGTCTTCGGCCTCAACTTGGCCGTTGTCTACGGCTTCGGCCTCATAGGACTCGCCCTGGTTATGGCTCTCATCTACAATATGCTGTGCGGTACGCACGAAGCGGACAATAAACCGGCCGGGGATGGGAAATAACATGGCGATAGCTATTTTCCTCGCCTTCGTCGGCCTCGTCCTGGGCCTCTCCTTCTACCTGGGCGCCAAGACCAAGTCGGCCAGCGGCTACTTCGCGGCCGGCGGCCAGATCCACTGGGCGGTCAACGGCGTCGCCTTCGCCGGCGACTACCTCAGCGCGGCCTCGTTCCTGGGCATCTGCGGCATGATAGCGACGGCCGGCTACGACGGCTTCCTCTATTCGATCGGCTACCTGGCCGGCTGGATAGTGGCGCTGTTTGTGGTGGCGGAACCCATGAAGCGCCTCGGCAAGTACACGTTCACCGACGCGCTGGACGCCAAGTTCAACTCCCGCGGCATCAAACTGTTCGCGGCCATCAGCACGCTGGTAGTTTCCGTGTTTTACCTGATACCGCAGATGGTGGGCGCGGGAGTTCTGGTGGAGCCGCTGCTGGGCATACCCCACGCCTGGGGCGTCATTATGGTCGGCGCGATAGTTATCACGATAGTCGCCACCGCCGGCATGACCTCCACCACCTATGTGCAGTTTATAAAAGGCGGCATGCTGGTGGTCTTCTCGCTGATAGTTGCGGGCGCGGTGTTGTACCGCGGCCTCAGCACCCAGCCCGACCAGGGCGGCCGCGTTCCTTTCTACGAGTACCGGACCCTCGGCGCCATAGAGGACAAGGGGCGGCTCTATACCGAGGACAAGGCCTACAGGGTGGCCGGCTCGCAGGCGGTCAAGGGCGAGACCTACGTCAAGCTCGAGAAAGACGGCGTGGTAACCTGGTGGCTGCGCTCTGACAAGGACGGCAAGGTCTACCTTAAGGAGACCCAGTACGAGGCTAAGAAGGCCGACGGTTCCAGCGTAGTCAACGGCCTGCCCGCCTCCAAGGATAATGTCCTGCGCCAGAACGGCGGGCTCGAGGCCATAAAAGGAAAGAGCGGCCCCGAAGCGGACACCGGCCCGGTCGGGCCTTTCGAGTTCCTCGCCATACTGGGAGACCCGGAGACGAAGGTCAACACCTGGAAGACGGTCAAATTCTCGGACGGCGACGACAAGGTCGTCGTCTACGCTCCCAGCGTGAAGACCGGCAACAGGATCATGCGCCCCGGCCTGAAGTTCAAGGTGGAGGGGACCCCGCTGCAGAAGCTGGACTTCGTCTCGCTGATGCTGGCGCTGTTTCTGGGAACCGCCGCGCTGCCCCATATCCTCATACGCTACTACACCGTACCCAGCCCGGCCTGCGCGCGCAAGTCGACGATCGTGGCCATCGCCGCCATCGGCTTCTTCTACGTGATGACCATGTACATGGGCCTTGGCGCCGTGGTAAACGCCGTGCTAAATCCCGTGACGGACAATATGTCGGCGCCGCTGCTGGCCCGGTCTTTCGGAACATTCCTGTTCGCCATCATTTCGGCCATAGCGTTCGCCACGGTGCTCGGCACGGTCAGCGGGCTCATCATCGCCGCTTCCGGGGCGGTGGCGCACGACCTGATGGACCGCTACCTGCAGGTGGGCTTCAATGAGAAGCAGAAGGTCAGGGCCGGCAAGCTGGCGGCGTTCGTCGTAGGAATCATCGCGATAATCCTCGGCATCATCTTCCAGGATATGAACGTCTCATTCCTGGTGGGTCTGGCGTTCGCGGTGGCGGCTTCGGCCAACCTGCCGTCGATTATCATGATCCTGTTCTGGAAACGGACCACGGCCAAGGGCATAGCGGCCTCCATAGTGACCGGCATGGTCTCGGCCGTCGGCATCATCATGTTCTCGCCTTCGATGTACGACAAGTTCGGCTTGGACCCGGCGACGGCGCCGTTCCCGCTGGACAACCCCGGCATCGTCTCGATACCGCTGAGCTTTATCGTGCTCGTGGCGGTGTCGCTGTTCACGCATAAGAAGGAACAGGCCGCCGCTTAAGGGGGGGCGGTTCCGCGCGGCGGGGAGGGGCTTGCGCGGCCTGGCCCTACCTGGCCGACCGTGAGTTCGACGGCGTGCGGGCGGCCTTCGTCCATTACGCCCCGGGGGAGTCCGGCCGGCAGGTCAAGCTGGACATAGCCGAGAAGATCACCGCCGACCTCGACGTCCTCATCGGCCGCCATTCCTCGCTGATGGTCTTCCACGGTCGCCGCACAAGGCCTCCGATGTGAAGGGCAAGGCCTCCATACAGCATAAGGCGGTACCCTACGACCGCGCCGAACTGTTGGCTGGCTTCGCCGCCTGCGGCATGCCCGACGCTGAACGGATACTCGGTTCCTACTTCGCTTCCTGAACCATAACAAATGAAAAAGGCCCGGCTTGTGGCCGGGACTTTTTCATGTACAGTCCCTGTTCTAGAACGGGAACCTGAAACTGAGCTGGTAGTGCAGATTGTCCAGCTCGGTATAGCCGGTGGTCAGCTTGTACTCGGTAGTCTGCTTCGCGGCCTCCAGCGTGACCGTGACCTTATCGTAGGCGATGCAACTGACATTGGCCATAATCGTCGTATTCTTCGTCTTCGAGGCGCTGGCTGCGGCGGTGCCGGGCGCCGAAGCGGCAAGGCGCGTATCGACAGGGTTGTCCACGCCGTAGGCGAGGTTATAGGAGTAGCGCCCGGCCGGTTTTATCGCCAGGTTGGCGAAGCCGCCCGAGGCCTTGACCTCGCCGCCGCCGTAGCCCATCTGCCCTATGCCGCCCAGGAAGTCGTAGAGGTTCTGCCCGGTCCAGACCTGGCCGTTGAGGGTCAGCACGGAGCCGAGGGGGATATTGTAGCCGAGGTCGACGAGTTTCACGTCCCCGGTTTTCCCCAGGGTGGTGCTGGCGGCGGTAGTGTCGCGCCATTTGCCGTAGGCGCCCATCAGCGTGAACCTGGCCTTGCCGGCCTTGTACTGCGCCTGCGCTTGGGCCTGGGGGAGGCCGGAAGCCGTGCCGTTATTGTCGACGGGCACGCGGGTGGGGCGGGCCATGGCTGCGGCGAAGGAGAGCCTGTCGTTCGCCTTGTAGGTCGCCCTCAACTGCGGGGTGCGCATCCAGAGCACGCCGCTGTGGCCCAGGGCGAACTCGTTATTGGTGCCGGAGAATTCCAGCGGCAGCAGATGCCAGGTCTGGCCGGCCAGCACCTCCCATTTGCCTTCCTTTATGGTCACGTAGGCGTGGCGCAGGCGCAGGCCGGCGTTGCCGGTGTCGTCGCCGGTGAAATCGGTCTCTATCTTGGCGGAAATCTTGTCGCCGTCGGTTATGTCCAGGCCGAAGCGGGTGCCCCTGGCGCTGGCGCGGAAATCCCTGTCCAGGTTGCGCTCGCTGGCGACATACTGCATATAGTCGTCGCCCGTGACGCCGTGCTTGTCGTAGGCAAAATCGCTTTTTATGTGGCCGTAGAACTTCATCGAGTAGTTCGAAGTCGCGGCTTTCTGGGCCGCGGCGCCGGCGGCGCAGCAGAGCGCCAGTGCCGCTGAAAGTATGACTTTGCTCATGTGTTGTGCTCCTTTAAAGTAGGGGTTCCGCCCCGTAACAACGGTTGCGATGATACAACTTTGCGGCCGCCGCCGACAATAAGCCGGAGCGGGGCCGGAGCGGGTCAGCGCAGATAGTATTCCAGCGTGGAGACGACGCGCACCTTCTTCTCCTTCTGCTGGCTCTCCTGCGCGTCGGGCGTCTGGTAGAGCGGCAGTATGCTGAACTGGCCCTGCGCGGCGGACTTTATCTCGCCGACGCGGGAGCCGGAATTGCGGGCGAACTCCTCGGCCGCTTCCTTGGCGCTGGCCGTGGCTTCCTTTATCATTTCGGGTTTGACGTCGTTGAGCCGGGTGAACAGGTAGGAGACCGAAGGTGGATAGGCCTCGCCGTCGAAGATGACTCCTTTTTTGAGCAGTTCTTCCGTCTTGCCGACCAGCTTCTCTATCGCGTCCACCTTGCCGGTGCGCACGGTTATCGTCTGCTTTAGTATGTAGCGGTTGTCAGGGCCTATCTTGTCGGAACGGTAGGGATTGGCCAGCAGGTCGTTGGTCTCCAGGCGGCCGGTCATTATCTCCGCGGCGTCCATTCCTCCGTCGGAGAGGAACTTCACGGCCGCTTTCTGGTCGTCCTGCAACTTGCCGCGCAGCGACTCCAGGTTGCCGCCGGTGCGTATGATTCGCAGGTTCCAGACGGCCAGGTCGGCCTTCACCTCGCGCTCGGCCAGGCCTTTCACCGTCACCGTCCGGTCGAAGGCCTTCGCTTTGTAATAGTACCTGCCGGGAAGAAAACCTCCCAGCGCCAGCCCCAGCGCTATGATGCCGGCCATCGCCAGCCGGTTCGTTTTTTCCTGCCCGTCAGTTTCCGTCATGCAGCCTCCACGCGCTAGTTCCTGGCATTCTGTGCCCCGTATTATATAAAATATGCTCCGCGGTGCTTTTTCGGACGGGAGGGCGTGCGCTTTTTAACCTTCCGGTCGTTTATCAAAGGATCGGGTGACGCGATGAAATACGATTTCGACATCATAGTGATAGGCCTCGGGCCGGCCGGTATGGCCGTCAGCGTCATGGGCGCCGAGATGGGCCTCAGGGTCTGCGCCATAGAGAAGAACAAGATAGGCGGCGAATGCATGAACGTCGGCTGCATCCCCAGCAAAGGTCTGCTGCAGTCGGCCCGCGTGCGGCATCTCTTCTCCCGCGCGCGGGAGTACGGACTCGAACCGTCGGACGCGCCGCGGGTGCTGGACGCGCAGGCGCTGGTCCGCGGCCACGTGAAGTACATAAACGAGAACAAAACGCGAGGGATGTTCTCCAAGGTTACGGTGGTCCTCGGCGAGGGGGCGGCGTCCTTCGCCGATCCTCATACCGTGGCCGTGGGAGAAAGGCGTTTCACCGCCAAGCGCATCTTCGTCTGCGTCGGCACCCGGCCCGCCCTGCCGCCCGTGCCGGGTCTGGATTCGGTAGGCGCGCTCACCAACGAGAACATCTTCGACCTCGACGAGATACCGCCCTCATTGGCGGTGCTGGGCGGCGGCGCCATAGGAGTGGAGATGGCGCAGGCCTTCGCCAGGCTCGGTTCCAGCGTCACGCTCGTCCACATGGATGGCCGACTTCTGCCCCACGGCGACGCCGCGGTCGGAGAGTTCGCGGAGGCCGTGTTCCGGGACGAGAACATAAAGGTCCTCAACGGCCGCACGCTGCGGAAGGCCGAAAAAACGGCGGACGGAGTGCTGTTGGTCACCGACCGCGGCGAAGAGATACGCGCCTCGCGGCTGCTGGTGGGCGCGGGCCGCAGGCAGGACCTGTCGGCGCTCAAACTCGGGAACGCCGGCGTGGCTTACGACAAGCGCGGCGTAAAGGTGGACGAGTACCTGCGCACCAGCGCCTCTCATATTTACGCGCCAGGCGACTGCAATGGCCATTTCCCGCTGACCCACGCCGCCATGCATCAGGGCATGCTGGCGATAATGAACTGCCTGTTGCCCTGGCCGTTTAAGCGCAAATTCAGGTCCTACCCCGTGCCGTGGACGGTGTTCTGCGATCCCAACGTTTCGGCCGTCGGACTCTGCGAGACGGAACTCAAAGAGAAAGGCGTCGCTTACGAGACCGTGGAGTCGCG
This sequence comes from uncultured Elusimicrobiaceae bacterium, assembly GCA_964631475.1. Lineage (GTDB taxonomy): Bacteria > Elusimicrobiota > Elusimicrobia > Elusimicrobiales > UBA9959 > UBA2231. Next base: position 5,923 of record CAZVWK010000080.1, read on the forward strand.
CTACGGCGATTACGGCGCCGCCATAGCCGAGGGGCTGGGCAGGGGTTTCGTCCGCGTCTACGCCGGGAAGACCGGCAAGATACTGGGCGCCGTCGTGGCCGGCGAAGGCTCGGCCGAGATGATAAACGAGTGGACCCTGGCCATGCAGAAGGGCCTGCGCCTGCACGACGTGATGCTCACGATGCACTCCTTCCCGTCGATGTCTTTCCTTAATAAACGGGCCTCGGAAACGTGGATGATGAACCGCATGAAGCCCTCCTGGGTGAAACGCGCGGTGAGGGCGCTCTTCTGAAGCCTAGGCGAAGTCCTGCTTGTCAGTAGTCCGGTGCGCCGCGGCGACGATGGTAGAAGAAAAACAAAGACCTTCTCGCTGTCAAAACCGGAATCGCCGCGGACGCTTTTTACCACCGCCCCGGTCACGCCGGCCGTGTTCCCGCTGCGCAGCCGGGAATGAACAACCGCATCGCGATGTCGGACGGGAACCGCTTTATCCCCAGCAGTTCTCTGAGGACTTCGTCATGGCGCAGCGCCTCGATATGCGCGAACCGCCGCGCGCCGGTCAGCACGCCGCCCATGAAGGCCAGAATCATATCCGTCGGTGTTATCGCGTTCGGCGAAGTCAGATCGAATGATAAATGCCGGGCAGCGTAAGCGGCAAGCAACGGTATGCCACCCCTGGCGGGCGCGTCAGCGTGTACGGCGGCGAGATGTCCGCCCGAAACTTCCTTGCCAGGGCCGCGGCGAGCCAATTTTCGTTTAAAAGGTTATAATATCCGTGCCGTCCCAACGGGCGCCGTTTTGCCCACTTTAGACAAGGAGAAACCTTTAGATATGGCTTTTAACCTTCGCAACCGTCACTTCCTCAAGGAACTGGATTTTACAAAGGAAGAACTGAATTTCCTCCTCAAACTTTCCGCCGATCTCAAAGAGGCTAAGTACGCCGGCACCGAGCAGCAGAAACTCAAAGGCAAGAACATCGCCCTCATCTTCGAGAAGACCTCCACCCGCACCCGCTGCGCCTTTGAAGTGGCCGCCCACGACCAGGGCGCCCACGTCACCTATCTCGAGCCCACCGGCTCGCAGATGGGACATAAAGAGACCGTCAAGGACACGGCGCGCGTGCTGGGCCGCATGTACGACGGTATCGAGTACCGCGGCTTCGGCCAGGAGATAGTGGAGGAACTGGCCAGATACGCCGGGGTTCCCGTCTGGAACGGCCTGACCAACGAATGGCATCCCACCCAGATGCTGGCCGATGTGCTGACCATGACCGAACACTGCTCCAAGCCGATGGAGAAGATCTCCTATGCCTTCGTCGGCGACGCCCGCTTCAACATGGGCCGCTCGCTGCTGGTTATCGGCTCGATACTGGGCATGGATGTGCGCATCTGCGCGCCCAAGGCCCTGCTGCCCGACGCGGAGCTCATCAACAAGTGCAAGGAACTAGCACAGACCTCCGCCGCCCGCGTCATGATAACCTCCAACCCGGCGCAGGCCGTCAAAGGCGTTGACTTCATCCACACCGACGTCTGGGTCTCGATGGGCGAGCCCAAGGAGGTCTGGGCCGAGCGCATCAAACTCCTCAAACCCTACCAGGTCACCCTGGCGCTGATGAAGAAGTCGGGAAATAAGAACGTGAAATTCATGCACTGCCTGCCGGCCTTCCACAACGCCGGCACCAAGGTGGGCAAGCAGGTCAGCGAGCAGTTCGGCCTCAAGAACGGCATCGAGGTGACCGAGGACGTCTTCGAGTCGCCCGCCTGCGTCGCCTTCGACCAGGCCGAGAACCGCATGCACACCATCAAGGCCGTCATGGTGGCCACGTTGGGCGCCTGAGCCAGATTCGCCGCGGCCGGGGGGCTCTTCCGGCCGCGGTTTTTGTTTGCCCGGTCGCCTTCGCTCCCCATGAGAAAAATACCGCTGCTGCTGTTGCCTCTTGCCGCACCGGCCTGCCTGGGCGCGTAGGCCGCGCTGGGCTGGTGCGCCTTCCGGCTGGGGAGGCCGGGAGAGGCGCGCAAGGCGGTCTCCGCCTACGAGAAAGTCTTCAAAGATGACCGGACCTTCTTCGAGAACCGCCTGCCGCTCGCCAAACTCTACGGGGAACTGGGAGACGCCTCCGAAGCCTGGAACCATTACGCGCGCATACTCAGCGTCTCGCCGCGCCAGCGCGAGTCAGGCGAGCGCGAGAAGGCTCCGGGCGCTGGCCGGCCAGGACCATCTCGCATGCTGCGGCATTACTATCCCGGGACCGCGCCGGAAAACTTGGGTTACTAAACAGGTATAATATCGTGGCCGCACGACGGCAAGGCGGCACAGAGGAACGAGAATGACCACAAAAGGCACGCTCGACAAGGCGCTCAATGCTATAGAGAAAGCCGGCAACAGGCTGCCCGATCCTGCGGCGCTCTTCGCGCTGCTGATGTTCGCCGTCTGGGGCCTGTCCTGGCTGCTCGCCGGCGTGACCTTCGCCGAGTTGGACCCGCGCACCCAGCTGCCGATAAAGGTGAACAATCTGCTATCGGGTGCAGCGCTGACCTCCTACTTCTCGCAGATGGTGACCGTCTTCACCTCCTTCCCTCCGCTTGGCGTGGTCCTAGTCGCCATGCTGGGGCTCGGCGTCGCCGAGCATACGGGTTTCATCGGCGCCGCCATACGCGCCATAATGGCCGTCACCTCGGCCCGCCTGCTCACCCCGGTGCTCATACTGGTCGCCGTGCTCAGCCATGTCGCCGTGGACGCCGGCTACGTCCTGGTCATCCCGCTGGGCGGCGTCGTCTTCTACGCCGCCGGCAGACACCCGCTGGCGGGAGTCGCCGCCGCCTTCATGGGCGTTTCCGGCGGCTTTTCCGCCACGCTGTTCGTGCCGTCCAGCCTGGACCCGCTGCTCTCGGGCCTCACCCAGGCGGCCGCGCGCCTCTCGGCCCTGCCCGGCGCCCAGGAACTGCTGGTAAGCCCGCTCAATAACTATTTCTTCACCACCGCCTCCGCTTTCCTCGTTACCATTATCGGCTGGATTGTCACCGACCGATTCGTCGAGCCGCGCCTGGCCTCCATGCCGGTGGACGGGGCCGAGGAGGATCTCCCCAGGCATGAGCCGCTGAAATCGACCGAGAAGCGCGCCCTGCTCCACTCCACGCTGTCCATGGCCGCCGCCCTCGCCGTCCTGGCCGCCACCGCGTCCTTTTCCTCCTCGCCCTGGCGCGCCCCGGGCGGGGAACTGACCAATTCGGCCGCGCCGCTGATGAAATCCATAGTGCCTCTCATCTTCATCTTCTTCCTTATTCCCGGCGTCGTCTACGGTTACGCGGCCGGCACGCTCAAGACGCATCGCGACATCATCAAGGGCATGACCAAATCCATGAGCGGCATGGGCTACTACATCGTCATGGCCTTCTTCTGCGCCCAGTTCGTCTACGCCTTCGGGCAGTCCAATCTCGGCGCGCTCCTGTCCATCAAGGGAGCCAACTGGCTGGCCGAGATGGCCTTTCCGCTGGGCCTGACCCTGTCCGGCATAGTGCTGCTGTCGGCCCTGGTCAATCTGCTGGTGGGCTCCGCTTCCGCCAAATGGGCGCTGATAGGCTCGGTAATGGTGCCGATGCTGATGCAGCTGGGCGTCTCGCCCGACTTGACCCAGGCCGCGTACCGGGTGGGAGACTCCTCCACCAACATCATAACGCCGCTGATGCCGTACTTCCCGCTGGTGGTGGTATTCTGCCAGAAGTATGTGCGTTCGACGGGCATCGGCACGCTGGTGGCGATAATGCTGCCCTATTCGGCGGCACTTATCGTTCTGTGGACGCTATTCCTGCTGGGTTTCTGGTGGCTGGGG
>CAZVWK010000080.1:9777-10508 GCA_964631475.1 uncultured Elusimicrobiaceae bacterium
TCGTCTTCCCGGCGCCTTAAAAAAGGGGGGGGCACGGACTCCGGGTTCACCATGCTGGGTCTTTTCGGGGCGAGTTTCCTCGCTTCCACCGTCCTGCCCGTCAGCTCGGAGGCCGCTCTTTTCGCCGCGCTTAAACTGGACTCCGCCATCTTCTGGCCCGCCCTGGCAGTCGCGACTTTCGGCAATACCGCGGGCGGCATGACCACATACTTTATCGGACGCTACGGCGCCTCCAGAAAACCCCTGGTTCAGCTCGAAAGGGTAAGCCGCTATGGAATGCCGCTGCTTTTCCTGGCCTGGCTACCCGTCGTGGGCGACGGTTTCTGCCTAGCCGCCGGCTGGACCCGCCTCAACTGGGCCGCCGTCGCGCTGGTCTCCGCGGCCGGGCGCTTCCTGCGCTACTGGCTGGTCGCCCAGGGCGCGATGTGTTAACCTGAAAATTGCAGCTGCAATTTTCCGCCCGCATAGCGGGCGCCCTTCGGGAGGCATACTGACAGGCGCTAAAGCTGAGGGAAGAACTGCTTTGGCTGCAGGATTGGCGCAGCCCAGTGGAACTGGGGCGGAAGCTGGAGGAGTGGATTGCCGAGTACAACGCTGCCCACCTGGATTCATCGCTTGGGTGCAGGTCGCCGTAGACGTTTGAAAAACTATACTGCGAGAGCCGGAAATCTGCTATTGCGGTCGCTTGACTTAGAGGGGAGCAGTAAAGTTGCTGCATCACTACCGAGACC
>CAZVWK010000081.1:0-10287 GCA_964631475.1 uncultured Elusimicrobiaceae bacterium
GCGGGTATATTCTTGGGATTGATTCATTTGGCGTGCGCTATAATCGTGTTGAAAATGGTTTTTGGATGACTTCTAGTCGGCATAGACGAGAGCTTCCACAGCGGCGACCTGGGCCGCCGCACGTTCCGCGACGCCTTCGCCCTGCTCAAGGCCGCCGGCTTCGAGGTCTCGGCCGACGAGACCAGCCGCAAGTCGCTCTACTTCCGCCGCGGCTCCGCCCGCACCGTCATCGACATGCGGCTGATGGACCCGGACAGCGCCGAATTCGCCGCCGCGGCCGTCGAGGCCATGCGCTCGTCCGACATCTTTCTCTACGACGGACATTCCGGCCTGGGCGGCTACCTCGACCCGGAGCGCCTGGCCGCAGATTCCGGCATGCCCCTCTCGCTGCCGAAGGACAAGCACCAGATCTTCGTCTTCCAGGGCTGTTCCACCTACGCCTACTATAACGGCAACTACTTCCGCCTCAAGCGCGGCGCCGGCGACCCCGTGGGCACGAAGAACCTCGACATTATAACGACCGTCATAGGCGCCGCCTTCGAAGTGGGCGCCAAAGCCGACGCGGCCTTCCTGACCAGCGTTACCATGGGCAACCGCCCCTCTTGGCAGACGATCATAAACCGCATACACGCCGCGGAGGGCGATATGACAGCCCTCACTCACGTCAACGGCGACGAGGACAATCCCACCGCCCCCTGACCGCGGCCTTCCCCGAAGGTCCCGCCCCCGACAGCGGGGGCGGGGCCCGATGATTTATATAATGTCGGGACCCTATGAAGAACGCGCTTAAGATAACGCTCGCCCTTTCCGCGGTCCTGCTGCTGGGCTGGATCGGCCGCGCCGTATATCTGCGCTGGGCCTATCCCGAACCGATGAGCCCCGAAAAACGCCGCGAACTGCTGGAGCAGCCGGCGCTCCGGGCCGCCAACTACGCCTTCGACCCGGCCTCTGCGCCCGAAAGCCGCATCGGCCCGCCCCCGCTCTTCCTGCTTAACTGGCTGAGGTCCCTGGACCGCCGGCCCGGCTACACGGGCTATACGCCCACCCAGGCGCAGCGCCGCATGATAGCCGGGTGGTTCGACCTGATGCCGGAGAAAATGCGCGAGGTGCTGCGTGAAAGGCTTATAGGCATCTACCTAGTCAACGATTTCCTGGGCAACGGCCTCAGCAACCTTGTCCTCGGGGACGACGGGCAAAAGTACGCTTGGGCAGTGATAAACCCATCCGGCCTCTCGAAGACGCTGTCGGAGACCCTCACGGAGCGGGAAGCCTCCGTCTTCAAGGGCCGCGGCGTGTCGGTGGACTGCGGCGGCGCGGACGAACCGCCCGGGGCTTTCTACACCTTCTTCCACGAGCTGACCCACGCCTATGACTATACGTCGGGAATAACGCCATATGTCGAAAGGGAATGGGAGGAACTGCTCCACGGGCGGCCGCCGAAAAAGAGGGAGCGCTGGGACGTCTGGGCCGCTTATGAAACGCCTTTAAAGGAACACGATTCCCCGCTGCGCAAGAGGATAAGTTTCTACGGAATAGGGGGAGGGCCGCTACTGGAGGCTTCCGAGGCGCCCGCCGTCTACGCCTGGCTGGAAAAGTCGCCCTTCAGTTCGCTCTACGGCGCCCAGAACTGGGCCGAGGACGCGGTGGAACTCATGGTCTATAACGCCGTGACCGGCAGGTTGGGCCGCCCCTGCGTAGTCCGTTACGGGCAAGGCGCGGAGTTCAGGCCGGGCGCCCGCGCCGCGGAGCGCGCCCTTGCGCTCAGTTCCCGGCTTTCCCGCAAGGACCGATGAAAATATTCCCGCTGGCCCTGCTCATGCTCCTCGCGCCGCGCGCCGCTTTCACCGCGCAGGCCGACATCTACTACTACCATCACGACTACAGGATAATGCTGAATATGGTGGACGCGCCGGAAAGCCTGGCGGTCTCGACTCCGGCCGTGCAGATCGAAAAGATAGAGAACTCCCTCTTCTATTCCGACGGCAGGCGGTTCGTGCCGGCGGAGTCGGCCTCGATCAGCGCCGGGGCCTTGAGAAAGGCGACCTAGTACGTCCAGGCCGGGGAAGTACCGGTAAAGTCCGGGGCCAAGTCTTTCCTCATGACGGAGCCTGACCCGCCGGACTGGCTTGCGCGCGCTGTTTGAAGAAAGGCTGGGAGAGCGCATTTATTCCCCGGAAACGCCCGCCTTCCCGCTGACGGCTTCCTTCGGCAAAACGGAAGCGGGGGGAGTGCTTCTTCCGTGGAGGCGGGCCTACCCGGTATGGTCGCCCACCGCCGCTATAAGTTATCACCTGTCAGCGGAGGCACCACCGACGTCTTCACCGAGGTCGGCTTTCCCATGGGCCTGGGCGGGGACCGCATATTCAGGACGGCCGGCGTTCCCCCGGGGCAGGCGCTAAGCTATCTCTCAAGGAGCGGGACGGATATGGTAGCCACCGCGCCCGGGGACATCGGGCACATATGAAACTGGATCTCCTCCGGGACGCTTTCGGTCTCGACCTCGCTTCCAGTCTTCGTCTGCTCCAACCTGGAGGTCAGTTCTCGGCCCGCGGCCGCTTTACTCCGCCCTTATTTCCTGCGGAAAATATCGGGCAGTACGGCGGCCGTCATCTCCCTGATTCCCGGCGACACCGCGTCCTCGGAAGACCTGCGCGCCCTTCCGCTGAAAATAAAGAACCCGGTCGACCCGGAGTTCATTGGAAAACTGGTCGAGAAGGCCAGGACCCGGCGCGGCGGTAGTAGCGGTCTCGCACCTGCGGCCGGAGGAACTGGGCCGCCTGCTGGCGTCCGGGACCGAGATAGACGCCGTAACAGGCCCCAAGATATGGGAGTCCGAGAGCAGGGTGAAGGACCGGATCGAACTCCCCGGCCGGGCGGCGGAAAGGAGCCAGGCCCCCGCGGCGCTAGTGTACAGGAACGCGGACGGGATGGGGCAGGTCTCTCTTGAGTTCACCGGAGCGAGAGCCGGGAAAGTCCTGGCGGCGGTCTCGTTCGAAAGAATACCGACCGACCCGGAGCTTACGCCGGGGAGCACGCCCAGATAACGGAAAAGATCGTCCGCTACATGCTCGCTACCAGGCGCTCGCTGCCGCCGGCGTGCACCGCAGATCCTCGGGGGCGGAGATAGCGTCCGTAAGGGTTATTTTCATGGCGGGCCCGCCCGCCGGGAACTCGCGACAGACCCGCACGGCTATTTCCGCGGCTTCGAGCGCCGGGCAGCCGTAAACCCACGTGCTGACACAGGGAAAGGCCATCGGACTTAAGCCTTTACCGGCGGCCAGTTACAGCGAATTGCGGCGGCAGGCGGCCGGCAGCCCCGGGCCCGCGGCCAGGTGTATGGCCCCGTCCACCCCGCCGCCGCCTCACGGCCCGACTCCGGACGCCTCGCCGGCCGGAACTGGCGGATAACCGTACTGCGACATGACGGAACCGCGCCGGGAGCCCATCAATAGCACGATCAATAACAAGAGTCCGATAACTATCAGAAGTATTCCGCTGGCGGAATAACGCAGGCGCCTGGCTTCCGCCAGTCTCTCCTGCGCTTTTATCTTGTCGAGGTCCGTCTCGCCCTCGTAGCACCTCGGGGCCATGTCTAACCGAAAAGGCAGAGTTCTTCTTCCGCGCGCGTGACGCCGGTGTAGAGCCAGCGGCGCCAGGCGTCGTCGTCCATTTTAGGAAAACGCTCCTCGAACATAACCACCCGCCGGGCCTGCCCGCCCTGCGCCTTGTGCACGGTCAGAGCGTAGCCGAAATCGAAAAGGTCCCCCAGCATCGCCAGCTTCCTGTCCGCCGTGAAATTCACGCCCGTCCTGGCGCCGAACTGCGGCGCGTAGATCAGCCCGTGATAGGGTTTGTCGCGGTCGTCGAGGTCTATCTCGGCCTCGTACCAGTCCGCGTTGTGCCGCGCGATATGCGACAGGGTCCCCAGCATGCCGTTATATATCCCCTTCTTGCGGTTGTTGCGCAGACAGATGACGCGGTCGCCGCCGGACGGCTCGGCCGTCTCGAAGCCGCGGTTGCCGCGGATGAACTGGTTGAGCTTGTTGCGCGTGGAGTTGTAGCCGCAGAGTATCATGGTCTCGGGCGACCAGCTCTCCAGCAGCTCGCCGCTCCGCTCCTGCGCGTCGGGGTCCTCTTTAAGGAACTTCACCACGCCCGGGCCGTAGCGGCGCGGCTCGATGAGCCCCGCCGAGCGGGCCATCTCGGAAACCTCGATGATCGGATTGCCGCGCGCCTGCCGGTGGATATGCGTCAGCAGGATCTCCGGCGCGCGCATCAGGTTGAACTTTCCCTCGATGGGCGGCAGCTGGCCGTGGTCGCCGACGGCGGCCACCGGCACGCCGTACGAGAGCAGGTCGTGCCAGATGACGGAATCGACCATCGACGCCTCGTCTACGATTATAAGATGGCGCTCGAGCGACTCTTTGCGGTCCCAGCCGGCGATGCGGCCGTCGGAGGTCTCGCGCGGCGTGTAGATGAGGCCGTGTATGGTGCCGACGGTGTCGCCGGGCATCGCGGCGCCCGATTCTTTCAGGCGGCCGCGCATATTCTGCGCCGCCTTGCCCGTATAACTGCAGAAGGAGACCTTGAGCCCCTTCTGAAGGCGCGCCAGTTCCCGCCGGAACACGGCGATGAGCGTGGTCTTTCCGGTGCCGGCGTAGCCGCCCAGGGTAATGAACGGACGCCGGGACTGGTCCTTATACCACCCCAGCAGGGCGTCCAGGGCTTTCTGCTGGTCCGGTGATAATTCCATAAGGGTGTTATTTGCGAGGGAGGTCCGCCACGTACCAGGCCTCCACCTTCTTGCGCGCCCAGGGGGTCTTGCGCAGGAAGGTGAGGCTGGATTTCACGGTGGGGTCGAACATGAAACAGCGCACCGGGATACGGCGGGCCAACCCGCGCCAGCCGTAGCGCTGGACCAGCTTTTTCAATACGCTCTCCAGCGTAACGCCGTGCAGCGGGTCCCGGGAATGTTTCTGCGGAGCGTCCATGAGTAAATGATACATTTTTTGAGAAAACGCCGGGCGTATGGCCGGCAAGGCGCGGACAAAGAAGAAGGCCGCCCGGAGGGGCGACCTTCTTCTCCGGCTTAAACCCGCTCAGCCGAATTTATAATGCTTGCGGACGGCTTTTTTTATCGTCCAGAAGCAGGACAGTCCCCGGGGGAATATCACGTAGTCGCCGGCCCCGAAGGAGACCTCTTTATCCGCCGACTTCACCGTAACCTCGCCTTCAAGGATAAGGCAGGCCTCCCTGTCGTCGTAATGCCAGGGAAAGGACGAGACCTCCTTCTCCCAGACCGGCCAAGCCGAAGCTTCCTTCCTTTCCTCTTCGTTCGGTTTCCTTACGGTTATGTCCATGGATTCCTCCCTCACGGAGCCGGCCTCAGCTCTGGCTCGACGCGGCCGACTGCACCTGCTTGAGCATCTGCCGGACGGCCGCTATATGCGTCTCTATCTTTTTCCCGACGTCCCTGGAGTAATTCTTGTAGAAACCCGCCTTCTCATCGCTTACGGAGACGTACTTCTTGAGCAGCGCTTTGCGCTCACCCGTTAGTTTCTTTACCTCGGCTTTGGCCGCTTTCTTGTCAGCGCCCTCTTTGGCGCGGGCTATTTCCGCGTCCTTGGCGTCGATCTCTTTCTGTATGGAGGCCAGCGACTCCTCGAAGGCGGCGGCTTCCGCCTCCAGTTCCGCCAGCCAGGGCTTAAGTTCCTCGATAAGTCCGGCGTACCCGTCCAGCAGCGGCTGGAAGCAATAGGGGCAGGCGGAAGAGGAAGCCTGCCTAGCGGCCGGCGCGGGAGCCGCGGCCGGCTCAGCCCTGGAAGGTTCGCTGGCGGAGACCGGGGGCGGGCAGGCGATGGCGGCAGCTAAGAAGAGCAATGTCATTTTCATGGCGGCAACTCCTCGTTTTTTTGAATGCTCCACGGGGTTTCAGCGGCTCCTGAGCAGGCCGGCCACCTTCATCTCCAGAGCGGCGAAGTTCGGGGGCTTGGCGACGAAGCCCTTGAAGTTGCGCTCCTGCGCGAACATCTTAAGCATCCCCTCGTCGGCGTTCCTGCTGCTGACGACCAGGACCGGAATCGACGCTGTATCGTATTCGGAGTTAAGCTCCCGCAGCACCTCGATGCCGTTCATGTCAGGCATCATCATGTCGAGGAATATGAGGTCCGGCGCGGAAGAGGAGACCTTGGAGAGCCCGTCCCTGCCGCACGCGGCTAGGGTCACGGAATACCCTTTCCTGGTGAAATACTCGGAAGTAAGACAGCTGAACTCGTCGTCATCGTCTATCATCAGTATCGAAGGCATAAAGTTCTCCCGGGCCTTATTCTACAAAAACAAAAGGCCGCCCGGGGCGGCCTTCGCGGGAGCGGGCGGGATCAACCGGCCAGGAGTTCCTCCATCTTTCGCTGCAGCATGGCGAGGTCCACCGGCTTTGGGACTATCCCGCGGAAATTGCGCTCCTGGGCGAACATGTCGGCCATGCCGGGATCGATATACTTACCCGTCAGTATCAGCACGGGGATGCCGGAGGTGTCCGGGTCGGAATTCAGTTCCCGCAGCACCTCGATGCCGTTCATGTCCGGCATCATGATGTCCAGGAGCACTATATCCGGCCGGGCGGAGACGGCCCTGCCGAGGCCTTCCCTGCCCCCGTCCGCGAGAGTAACGGTATGGCCCTGCCTGGTAAAATGCGCGGCGGCCAGCCCGCTGAAATCCTTGTCGTCGTCTATCAGAAGTATAGCTGACATCGCCCCCCCCACCGGATTTGATGACGCTTTATTCTACAAAACAAAACGGGAATTTCAGCGCCCGCAGTGCCGCTCGGCGGCCTCCGGGACGCCGGGCAGCGACGGGTCCAGTTCCACGCTCACGCAGCGGCTGCCGCCTGAGAGAAAGGCGGACCGGTACCAGCGGTTCAGCAATCCCGCGGCAGGGTCGAAACGGAAGGCCGCCCTGAAGGCGGACAAGGAGCTGAAATTATCCGCAAGCCCGCTGCGCTCGTAGGTAAGTTCGGCGAGGGACTTTATCTCTATGGCCCCGTTCCTTACCGCCGCGCCCCGGTACTCCGCCAGCGGCTCGGTTGAAATGGCCGGCGGCGGCGCGCAGGTCGGCGTTGAGCAGGGCGTAAGCCTCCGCGAAGATGACCCGCTTCAGGACGGCCATCAGCAGGTCGGCCAGCCGCGCCAGCATCCAGAACATCGCGCTTATGCTGCCCAGGGTCCGCAGCGGAACGAGCAGGGCCTGCAACTCGGGGGGGGTCCAGGCGGCCAAGGCTTTTAAAATATGCTGTTCCATGTGTCCGGCGGCCGCCGTTTTATTTGTGAGTCCCGCGTCCTAAAACCCGGGATAGGACGCGCTTCAGGGGCGGGGTGCAGGCGCGCTCGAGCTCCGCCAGGTCCGCCGGCAGCAGCTCGAGGTTCTTGCCCCTGTTTAAGGCGGACATCAGCGCTTCCGGGTCTTGCACGTGGCCGAGGCCGAGCGCGTGCCCCAGTTCATGCGCCAGCAGGCGTACCAGCTGCGGGCGGTCGTGGAACTTGTATATTTCTATGCGCCTGGCCCCGTCCTCCACCTTATAAATCCCCTCCTCGTAGACCCCGAGCAGGGCCCCCTCCCGGTTGTACTGCGACACTCCGATATTGAGATCGACGATAAGCTGGTTCATAGCCGTGGCCAGCGCGTTGAGGGTGTCGATCTCACCGTTGACGGCTTCTTCGAGGCGCTTAAGCGCGGCGTATTCCCGCGCCAGCCGGGCCCGCACGGAAGCGAAGACGCGCTTCTGCGCCGGGGTGGCGTACCCTATGCTGTTGTATTCCCCGACTACGGAATTGTATTCGGCCTCCCCGGCCTTGTAGGCCGCGGCGCGGGCCTCCAGCGCCCTCCGGCGCGCCTCCAGTCCGGAGGATATCGCTTCGTAGCTTGCCCGGAGCGAATCGTAGGCCGCCGCGGTGCGGTCGGTGCGCAGGCCGAGGGCCTTGAGTTTGTCTACGGCGGCCTGGCGCTGGTCGTAAACCATGCCGACGCTCACGTCGCCGCTGCTGCGGACTAATTCGAACAGGGCCCGGCCGTAAGCCCCCTCCCAGAGGGCCGCGCCGGCCCTGACATGCCCGGCGAACTCATCCTCGCCGAGGCCGTAGCGCGGGTCGACATGGCCGACCGACAGGGTGACCGGGAACGAGCAGGGGAGGGCCGCGGCTTTGACCAGGCGGCCGGTCGCGCGCAGCCGACCGCCGTGCTCATGCCAGTACCAGCCGGCGAAAGCCAGCGTCGCTATGAGCAGTATCCAGTCTATAACCCTGCGCATGATTAAATTCTACATTTTCCCGGGTGGCGGGCAAGAAGGCCCCTTCGCGGCGGGGCCGGAATACTGGCGGCGGGCGCGGTCAATTGTCGCAGAAGCGGGAAACCAGAACGGTCAACTTTTCTATTTTAGACGGCTTGAGCAGCACGTCCACGGCACCCAGTTCGGAGGCGGCGGCCTCCGGGCCGGCGGCGTACCACTCGTAAGGCGCCGGGTGAAAGCGCAGGCAGCCGTTTATCTCGCCGTAAAAAGTGTCGTCTTTGCTGGTATAGGTCTGCAGGTCCATCACCTCGTCGGCCGTAGAACCGAAATAGTCGGGCGAGGGATAACCGAGACCGCGGTAAAGCGCGCTGAAATCATAGACCCGCACCGCCAGGACAGGCGAAGCGGAAAAAATGAAGCATGAGAAAAGCAGGGCTGCGGATAAAAGACGGCACAGGAGAGTCACGACTATATTCTAGCGCGGTGCGAGCCTGGGCGCCCGGGCCGCGGAGCCTACGGGCCTGGCGCTTTTGGGCCTATGGAAAAGAAAGACGCACCGGCTCCCCTGTCTTCCAGGCCGGCGTTATCAGGGGGCTTATTTCAGCCTTACGGCGGCGGCGCCGCCGACCGCAAGCAGCAGTCCGCCCAGGGCCGTAAGCGGCGCGGAGAACCCCCGCTCCACCGAACCGGCCGGGCTGAAGTAGACGTACAATTCGTAGCTTAGCAGGGCCAGGCCGAGCAGGGCCGCGGCGACGAAAGCGACTTTCAGGGCGGGGCTGGCTGAAGGGGCGGGTGCCGGCTCAGGCTGAGGCAGCCTTTCAACCTTCACGCCATCCTCGCCGCCGGTCAGTCCCAGCAGTTTTTTGAGCAGGGCCAGCTCGCGCGGGTCCAGCCAGATCCCGCCGCAGCCTTCGCATTTGTCCACCAGCAGCATGGGGTTCACCAGCCCTCCCCTGAACATCCCGGTTTTGCAGCGCGGGCAGCCGAGAGCATCGGGCTTCGGCGAGATCAGGCCGAAACCGGCGGGGATTTCCCCCTGGGACTGCTTCAGCAGCGCCTCCAGTTCTCCCTTGTCGAAAAAGATGCCGCGGCAGCCGGGGCAGACTTCGAGCGGGATCTTCCCCAGTTCCTCGGTCTTGACCAGGATCTCTGAGTCGCATTTGGGACAAGCGGTCATATATAAGTCCTCCTGCCTGAATATCGGACGCGGGCCGGGCCGGCTTAGTCCAGCAGCGGCAGAGAAATGACGACCCTGGCGCCGCCGCCCGGGACGTTCTCCGCCCGCGCCGAGCCGCCATGGCGCTCGGCGTACTTGCGCGCGATGCTGAGGCCCAGACCCACTCCGCGCGGCTTGGTCGTGAAGAAAGGCTCGAAGGCCTTTTCGCCGTCGCCGCCCTGGAAGCCCGGGCCCGTGTCGGTGAACGACAGATGCGCCAGCTTGTCGTCGTGAGAGCACTCCAGCGTTATGCCGCCCCCGCCGGGCATGGCCTGCACCGCGTTGACCATCACCAGCCGCAGCGCGTACCGCATGGCCTCTATGTCGACGTTGACCCTGGGATCGCCGGGGTCGTAAACCGTCCGCAGGGAGATTCCCTCCGGCAGCGGGAATGCGCCGGCCAGGTCGTCTATGCCCGCGTTCATCCTAGCCGGCGCCAGATGAAGGTCGCGCTCGCGCGTGAAAGCCAGCATCTCCTCTATAACGTCGTTGCCGTGCTTCACCTCTCCCTCTATTATCCCGAGGTGCTTGGACACCTTGGGGTCCGGTCCGGCGCCGCCGGCGGAAAGCTTTGTCTTGATGAAGTAAAGCGAGTTGGAGATAATCGCCAGCGGATTGCGAAGTTCGTGGCTTACCACGCTGGCCATCTGCCTGAGGAGGTCGGGCCTCTCGTTCTTTGCCGTGCCGGTCATAGATAATATTCTATACCTTTTTTAGGCGGTCCGCGGCTAGAGCAAGAATTATCCAACGCAAGATGAGCCTGAAATCGAGCTCCTGTTGCCAAAACGGC
>CAZVWK010000082.1:0-10159 GCA_964631475.1 uncultured Elusimicrobiaceae bacterium
CTGATGGAAGTGCTGCGGCGCCGCATGCAGGACGACGAGAACTTCAGCGAAGAGGCCTTCGCCGAGCGCGTCACCCCCATAGCCGAGCGCAACCTGCGCCTCACCTATCTCCTCCACAACATCGCCCGCAAGGAGAAGATCGAGGCCACCGACGCCGACGTCGACTCCGAGCTGCAGAAGGCGCTGGCCCGGCTGGCCGGCGAAGAGGAGAGGAACAAGGCCCGCGAACTGTTCGACCGCAGGAAGGATTACATCAGAGCCTCGATAGTGGAAAATAAGACCATGGATTTCATAAAATCCAAGGCGGAGATAAAAGAAGAGACCAAGTAAGCGCGGCCGCTCCGCGCGGAGGAAAATATGATAATCCCGACGATTATAGAGAAATGGAACCAGGGGGCGATGGTCGGCTACGACATCTACTCCCGCCTGCTCAGGGACCGCATTATCTTCTTCGGCGACCCCGAAGGCGCCGTCTCCACGGCCTCGGCCAACACGGTCATAGCCCAGCTGCTCTACCTCGACGCCGAGGACCCGGAAAAGGACATCAACCTCTACATCAATTCCCCCGGAGGCATGGTCACGGCCGGCCTTGCGGTCTACGACACGATGCAGTTCATCAAGGCCCCCATCTCCACTATCTGCATGGGCATGGCGATGAGCTTCGGGGCAGTGCTGCTGGCGGCCGGCTCCAAGGGCAAGCGCTACGCGCTGCCCAACGCCCGCATCATGATACACCAGCCCCTGATCTGGGGCGGCGGCATCTCCGGCCAGGCCACCGACATCGAGATAGAGAGCCGCGAGATGCAGGAGAACAAAAAGCGCCTCACCGAGATCCTGGCCAAGCACACCGGCCAGAGCGAGAAGAAGGTCCACGACGACATGGAGCGCAACTTCTACCTGTCGGCCGCGGCGGCCAGGGATTACGGCATCATCGACGGGGTCCTGGACTTCAAGAAAAAATAACGACACCGGAGCGACTTAAGATTTATGGCTGAACTTCAGAAAGAGCGCCGCGAAGAAGAAAAACTTCCCGCCGTACTGCCCGCTATCGCGATACGCGACGTGGTCATGTTCCCCCACATGGCGCTGCCGCTGTCGGTGGACAGGCCGCGGTCCGTGGCCGCCATAGAACAGGGGCTCAAGGCCGGCCGCCGGGTGCTGGCGCTCACGCAGAAAAAGCCGCAGGTCAACGAGCCGGACGCGGAAGACCTTTACCACTACGGGGTGATAAGCGAAGTGGCCCAGTCGCTCAAGCTGCCCGACGGCACGATGCGCGTCTTTCTGCAGGGACTGCGCCGCGCCCGGGTTAAGTCCCTCTCCGCCGAAGGCGAGAGCGGCACGTTCATGGCCGAGGTGGAGTATCCCGAGGAGAAGCCGGAGAAGGGGCCCGAGGCGACGGCGCTTATGCGCCACACGCTGGAAGTATTCGAACAGTACGTCAAGCTGGGCACCCGCATCCCCGGCGACTCGGTCTCGCTGCTGGCCCAGGTCGAGGATCCCTCCCGCCTGGCCGACACCATCGCCTCGAGCGTCCCCTTCAACCCGGCGGAACGCCAGGACCTGCTGGAAACGGAGAGCGCGCGGGCGCGCCTGGAGAAACTGCTGAAGATGCTCTCCAAGGAGATAGAAATCCTGGATATCGAGCAGAAGATACACTCCAGGGTTAAATCGCAGATAGATAAATCGCAGAAAGAGTACTACCTCAACGAGCAGATGAAGGCCATCCAGAAAGAGCTGCACCAGAAGGACGACTTGGCCAGGGACGTGGACGAACTCAAGAAGAAGGTGAAGCAGGCCAGGATGTCCAGTGAAGCCGAGGCGGCCGCCGAGAAGGAGCTTCAGCGCCTGTCCCGGATGGCCCCTTTCTCCCCGGAATCCACGGTTTCGCGCACTTACCTGGACTGGCTGACCGCGCTGCCCTGGTCGGCCGTGACAAAGGACGTGATCGACATAGAGGCCGCCCGCAAGGTCCTGGAAGCCGACCATTTCGGTCTCAAGAAGCCGAAGGACCGCGTCCTCGAGTACCTGGCCGTGGCCAAACTCACCCAGCGCCTGCGCGGCCCCATACTCTGTTTCGTGGGCCCCCCCGGCGTGGGCAAAACCTCCATCGCCCGTTCCATCGCTTCCGCCATGGGGCGCAGATTCGTCCGGATGTCGCTGGGCGGCGTGCGCGACGAGAGCGAGATCCGCGGCCACCGCCGCACTTACGTCGCTTCCATGCCCGGCCGCATCATACAGAGCCTGAAGAAGGCCGGCAGCCGCAACCCGGTCTTCCTGCTCGACGAAATAGACAAGATGGGCACCGACTGGCGGGGCGCCCCCGCCGCCGCCCTGCTGGAGGTCCTCGACCCCGAGCAGAACAAGGAATTTACCGACCATTTCCTGGACGTACCTTTCGACATTTCCCAGGTGATGTTCATCGCCACCGCCAACACGCTTTACGGCATCCCCGTCAGCCTGCGCGACCGCCTGGAGATAATAGACTTCAGCGGCTATACCCACAACGAAAAGATAGAGATAGCCAAGAAATACCTGGTGCCGCGCCAGCTCGCCGAGCACGGCCTCAGGCCCCAGACCTTCCGCGCGGACGACGAGGCTATAGACGCGGCCATACGCGGCTACACCCGCGAGGCGGGCGTGCGCAACCTCGAGCGCGAGATGGCGACGCTCGCCAGGCGCGCCGCGAGGAAGATAGTCGAGGAGAAGGTCCCCTCGGTCAGGGTCACATCCGGCAACCTGCACGACTTCCTCGGGATTCCCAAGTTCATCCAGGAGAAGGCCTCGCCCAACGGCGTGGGAGTGGCTACCGGCCTTGCCTGGACCGAGAACGGCGGCGAGGTTCTTACCGTAGAGGCCGTTAGCGTGCCTGGCAAGGGCGAACTGATGCTGACCGGCAAGCTCGGGGACGTCATGAAAGAATCGGCCCAGGCCGCTTTTTCGTACGTGAAATCCAGGGATTTCGCCCCCGTCGCCAGGATAGCCGCCAGGAACTTCCATGTGCACGTCCCCGAAGGAGCCGTGCCCAAAGACGGGCCCTCCGCCGGCATCACTATAGCGACGGCGCTGGCCAGCCTTGTCTCCGGCCGGCCGGTGAAATCCGACGTTTCCATGACGGGAGAGATAACGCTTTCGGGCCGGGTGCTGCCGATAGGCGGCCTCAAGGAAAAAGTCATAGCCTCGTTCCGCGAGCGGGTGAAGACCGTCGTCTTCCCCAAGGCCAATCTGAAGGACCTCGAAGAGGTCCCGGCGGAGATAAAGGAAGGCATGCGCCTCGTCCCCGTCTCGCATATGGACGAGGTGGCGGCCGAGGTCCTCGAGCCCTCCGGCCGTCACTCCGCGCGCGCCAGGTCGTCGGCCAGGCGCTGAGGAGTCCCGCCTTCCAGTCAGGGGGCCTTTGCTGATGAAAAAAGCGGCGTTCCTTCTGTTGTCCGTCCCTTTCCTCCCGCAGGCCCTGCCGGCCTACGAGGGCGCGCTGGCCACCCACGAGGTGGAGGGCGCCCTCGAGAAGACCAGGCTCGGCGAGGTCTTCGGCCAGTACCTGGCCACCATACAGATGTACGACCCGGAGCGGGCCACTCGGCTGGGGATGCACGACGCGGATGCCCTGCTCACCAAGCGCAACCAGGAACGGGTTAACACCCAGCTGGAGGCGCTGCGCAAGATCCGCGCCAGGCTCCACGAGATAGATAAGGAGCCTCTCCACGCCTCCGACGCCATAGACTACGGCCTCCTGGACCGGATGCTAGAGACCGATATCTACAATCTGGAGAAGACGGGTTTCCTCGCCCTGCGGCCCCATTACTACCTGGAGCCGCTGCGCGCCGTCTTCGACGTGGTCAGCCGCGACTACAGGGAATACAATCTGCGCGCCGCCGCCGCCCTGTCGCGCATGAAGCAGATTCCAGACGTTCTGCTTCAGGCCGAACGCAACCTCTCCCGCCCCCCCAGGGTCTGGGTTGAGAACTCCATCCGGCAGTGCGACCACGCCATACGGACCATTCCGGACTTCGTCCCGCTTTTCCGCGGCTATACGCTCTATGACCCCCTGCTTAAATCGCAGGTGGACGACGCCCTGGACAAGCTCAAGGCCGCCCTTACCCGCTACCGCGATTTCCTTAAAAAAGAGGTGTTGCCGGCGGCCGACGGCGACCCCTCGGCAGGCGAGTACGCCTACGGCTTCTACCTCGAACGCTGGCACGCCCTGAATATGACGCCTGGCAAGGCCTACCGCTCCTTCAGTGGTTCGTTCAGGCGCGCCTTGTCCGACCTTAGGAAAGAGGCTTTCAACATAGATCCGGTCCTTTACAAGCAGCGGGGCTGGCGCGGAGTGCTGGACAACCTGCCCCGCGAGCATCCCGCCCCGAAGGAGGTGGGCCAGGTCTTCCGCGAAGAGTCCGAGCGGGCGCACCAGCATTTCGACGAGTACAAGGTGGTCCCTTATCCCCAGCAGCGCCTGGTCATCAAGGACATGCCCGGCTTCCTGGCGCCGGTCCTGCCCTACGTCTATTTCGCCGAGCCTTTCCCCCTGGACGACAGCAGGGTCTCGGAACTTTATATCTCGGTCCCCGACCCCTCGATGCCGGCCGAGAGGCTGGACGCCTCCATGAAGGCCGGGTTCAGCTACGTGCAGATAGAGCTGCTCACCGCCTACGCCGTGCTGCCGGGCATGCACCTGCGCAGCTACGAGGCGGCCAACAACGCCTCACGCATACGCCGGGTCTCCAATCAGCCGGTGCTGGCCAACGGGTGGGCCTGCTATTCGGAACTGCTGGCGGAGGAGATGGGTTTCTACTCCTCTTACTGGTCCAGGTTCATGCGGATCTACCTGAAGGCCCTGCGGGCCGCGCGCGCCGTCGTGGACGCCGGCCTCCATACGCGCCGCATGGACTACGCGGAGGCGGTTCGTTTCTTCGAGGAGAACCTCGGATTCTCCCGGGGACAGGCGGAGCAGGAAGTGCTGCGCATCTCCATGTCCCCGACCGAGGGTATGACTCACCTGCTTGGCCTGGACTATGTAACCGAAATGCGTAACTACTTCAAGACCACCGAGCAGAAGCATTTCGACCTGCGCAACTTCCACGCGTATTTCCTGCGGCTGGGCAATATCACCGCCGAATCCGCGCGCGACGAGATGCGCCGCCGCAAGAAAGAGCAGGAGAAGATGATACGATGACCGGGGAGAAGGCCGCTGTTTTCGAAAAAGCGGGCAAGACCTACTTCCTGCCCAGACTGGGCCGCCCTCAGCCGCTCGAGGCGGTCAAGAGCGTTTCGTTTACGGTGCGCCGCGGGGAGATTCTGGGACTCCTGGGTCTCAATGGCGCCGGCAAAACCACCCTGATGAAGCTTATGGCCGGACTCCTCTCCCCCACCTCGGGCGTCGTGCGCGTGCTGGGCTCCGATCCGCGCGACGCGGAGAGCCGCCGCCGCACCGGCTACCTGCCCGAACTTCCCTGTTTTTACCCCCGCTATCGTCCCGCGGAGGCGCTGTCCTATTACGCGTCCCTTAGCGGCATGGACCGGGCCGCCGCGGCTCCGGCCGTCGCTTCCGTAATGGCGAAGGTCGGCCTGGCGCCCCACGCCGGCAAACGCATTTCCGAGTTCTCCAAGGGGATGATGCAGCGGCTGGGCCTGGCCCAGGCCCTGGTGCACGGGCCGGACCTTATCATACTCGACGAGCCCGCCAGCGGTCTCGATCCGATAGCCATACACGACATGCGGGTCCTTATCTCCGGTCTGCGCGAGGAAGGCCGCACGGTTGTGCTCTCTTCCCACAGCATCTCGGAACTCGAGAAGGTGGCGGACAGGGTCGTCATGCTCTCGAGGGGCGCCGTGGTCTCCTGCGTGGAGAGTTCCTCCTGGCGCGGGTCCGAAGGCGGGCTGGAGGGGCTCTTTATGGAGGCCGTGCGATGAAGGCGTTCCTTTACCCCTCCCTGCGGATAGCCTCCCATTCCCTGCGGCTGCATCTGCGCGACCGCTTATTCGGACTCTTCCTTCTCTTCACGCTGCTCCTTGTCTACTCCTCGCTGCTGGTCGGGGTGATGGCCGTCTACCAGGAGCGCCGCGCGCTGGTGGACTTTGGCCTCGCGCTCATGGAACTGATGGGCCTGGCTTTCTGCGTCTACGCCTCCGCCACGGCCGTCTCCTCGGAAGTTGAGACCAAGACCATCTATCTGGTGTTCTCCCGGCCCGTCCCTAGGCATTCCTACCTGCTGGGCAAGATGCTGGCGGTCTTCGGCGCGGCCGCCGTGCTGCTCGCGTCCTCCGCCGCCATACATTCCTCCCTGCTCCTTTTGCGCGGGCACGCTCCCGACGGTCTTTATTTCGCCGCGCTGGGCTATTCCTGGCTGAAACTGACCCTGATCTCCTCGCTTGTTTTCGCAGTAGCCATGTTCGCGACGTCCTCGCTCTCCGCCATGGTCATAGGATTCATACTCTGGATGCTCGGGCATTTCGCTCCGGAGACGGTGTTAATGGCAGCGCGGGCCGGCGGCGAGGGTTCAGCTCTGGAGTTCCTCGCCAGGTTCGTCCCTAATCTTCAGCTTTTCAACCTGAAGGACTCGATCGACGTGCCGGGCGCGGCGGCCCCGTTCCCGCTGGCCTTGGGCTATGCCGCGGCCTGGTGGGCCGGCTCTTACGGCTTCGCCTGGGCGCTGCTGCGCCGCAAGGAGTTCTGAATTGACCACCAGGCTCGGGGATATCGCAGCCGGGCTGCTGTTCTTCCTCCCCGCGCTCGCGCTGAACAGCGGCGCCGCGCGCCACCGTCCTCCTCTCCCCCCGGTCTCGGAGATCCGGGAGGTGCGCCGCAGCGCCGCGGAGGACGCGGCGGCCGTCAGCCTCGGGGCCCGCCGCCTTTTCGCCGACGTCTGGTTCATACGCCTGATGCAGTACTACGGCACCCGCGAATCCGCGCGCGACGAGAGGGTACGCGAGCACCACGACCATCATCACGCCGACGGCAGCGCCTGCGCTCACGGCCCGGGCTGGGAAGAAGGCAATTATCCAGAGTTCGTTCCGCTCTCCCTTCACGTCATCGACCTGGACCCGTGGTTCCACAGCGCGGTGATCTATTCCGCGGCGTCGCTGGCCTACAACCTGGGCCGGCCCGCCGAGGCCAGGCAGGTGCTGGAGCTGGCGATAAGAAGGGCCCCGCGCGAGTGGCGCTACCATTCCGTGCTGGCCGCCCTGGGCCACAGCGGCGAGAAGAATCCGGCGGAGATAGTGAGGTTGCTACTGCCCGTCGTCCGGCAGCCGGATTGCCCCACCATGCTGAAGAACCAGACGGCTTTCCTGAGCAAGCGGGCCGGCGACTACGCCACGGCCGCGGAGATATACCGTGATATAGCGGAGAACGCGCCCGAGAAGGACTACGCCGACCGGGCCCGTTCCGAGCTCGCCAAACTGGAGGCCCGGGGGCGATGAAGATACTCAAGATTGTGGACAACGCGTCCTGGGACATAAATTCCTACCAGGCCCTTCACCTTTCGATACAGCTGGCGAAGAAGGGGCACACCGTGGTGGTCATGTGCCCCAAGGATTCGCGCCTGGCCGACGAATGCCTGAAATACAGGCTGCCACTAAAGCCTTTCACCCTGGTGGCCAAGTTCGGTTTTTTCGAGCTGCAGGACTACGACATCGTCCATCTCTACAACACCTACGGCATCGGGCAACTGACCACAAAAAAAGCCGCGGCGCACGGCCGCATAATCTACAGCCAGCTGCGCCTGGACGGCATGGCCGCCATGATGAAGCTCAAGGGGGCAGAGTCCCTCGCGGTTAAGTTCCTGGCCTCCTGCCCGACCGTACGCGAGGATATGCTGATGGCGGGCCTCCCCGCTTCCCGTGTCGCCGTCCTGCCCCCCTGCATAAACACCAGCCTGGGCCGCTGGGAGAGCGCGATGCTCATCAAGCGGACCATGGCGGTCAGGAAGGAGTTCCAGATCGGAACGGTCAGCATGGACAAGACGCTCCTAGACCAGGAACTCTTCCTGCGGATAGCCCGGGCGGTCCTGGACCGCGACCCCTCCCTCTCCTTCACGCTGGTGGGGCTCAAGGACGAGCGCATCCGCAAGCTGGCGCGCAACCTGGAGATAAGCCACAAGCTGGACATGCTCGGAGAGCGCGCAGACATGCCCGAAGTAATGGCCATGCTGAACATCTACGTCAAGGCCACGATGAAGGAGGAGATTTCGATGTCGCTGATGGAGGCGCAGGCTTCGGGCGTGACCTGCGTGATACCGCGGCTCAGGGGGTTAAGCGACTACACAGTCCACGAGGCCACCGGACTTGTTGTCACCCCCGGGGATACCGAATCTTACGCCGCGGCCATCCTGCGGCTGGCCGAAAACCGCGCCACAGCCGAGAAACTGGCCAAGGCGGCCTACGAATCGGTCGACCAGAACATGTCCGCGGAAGTGGTGGCCAACCTCCTGGAAGTGCATTACGAGGAGGCCCTGTCCTCCGGTCCCGCGCCTTAGAACCAGGTCCAGTGACGGCCCGAGGGGTCTTTGCCGGGAGAATCTATGAAGACGGAGCCGAAATCCGGGCTTGCCGGGTCGGCGACGTAGCCCCAGCAACCCGTTCCGGCCGGCTGCAGCGACCTGTAATTGACCACTTTGGCGCAGGCCTGCCGCCATTTAAGCTTCAGCCGGGGCACCTCTTCCAGTTTTCCCTCCGCCAGCACCTCCCGGTAGTCGCGCGGCCGGGATCCATTTTCCTGCCGGTAAAGTTCCGCCGCTACGCGCAGTCCCGAGAGCTTCTTCAGCGCCTCGGGCACAGGGGTCTGGGAGAAAACTATGTGCCAGAAGGCCCCGGCGCAGAGCGCGGCCGCGGCGGCCCCCAGCAGGGCGGCTTTCTTCTTCTTCATGCCGAAATAATATCAAAAATGCGCGCTCGGCGGTTTTTTTGTAGAATAAGAAAGCAGTCAAAATTCCTTCAAGGGGACCCCATAGCATGAAAATACTCTCGCTGAACTGCGGCAGTTCGTCGGTCAAATATTCCCTTTTCGACTGGGAGAAGAAACTCCCCCTCGCCTCCGGAGTGGTCGAGCGCGTCGGCATAGACGGCTCCTTTATAGCCCACGAAGCCCCAGGCTGGGACAAGGCCACCATAGAGCGGCCCTGCCCCTCCCACAAGGAGGCCATAAAGCTGGTCATCGACGTTCTCATAGAAGGCAAGCACGGCGTCATCCCCGACCTCAAGGGCATAGCCGCCGTCGGCCACCGCGTGGTGCACGGCGGCGAGAAATTCGTCAAATCCGTGGTCGTGGACGACAAGGTCGTGGAGGCCTTCCGCGAATTGTCCTCGCTGGCTCCGCTGCACAACCCGCCGAACATCATGGGCATCGAGGCCGCGCGCGAACTGATGCCCAAAGTGCCGCACATGGCCATCATGGACACCGCCTGGCACCAGACGATGCCCGAAACCTCCTACATGTACGCCCTGCCCCGGGCCTGGTACGAGAAGTACGGCATCCGGCGCTACGGCTTCCACGGCACCTCCTTCCTCTACAACGCCAAGCGGGCGGCCGTGCTGCTCAGGAAAGACCCCTTCAAAACCAACCTGGTAATCTGCCATATTGGCAACGGCGCCTCCATCAACGCCGTCAGGAACGGCGTCTCCTACGACACCAGCATGGGCTTCACCCCTCTCGAGGGTCTGGTGATGGGTACCCGCGCCGGCGACCACGACCCGGCCATCCCCCTCTACGTCATGGCCCGCGAAAGCCTCAACCCCGGCGAGATGGACGCCATACTCAACAAGAAATCGGGCAAACTGGGCGTCACCGGCCAGTACAGCGACGCCCGCGACGTCGAAATCGCCGCGGAGAACGGCGATAAGCGCGCTCAGCTGGCGCTGGACATGGAGGCCAACAGGATCAAGAAATACATCGGCGCCTACGCGGCGGCCGTCGGCGGCGTGGACGCGGTGGTCTTCACCGCCGGCGTCGGCGAGATGGGCCCCATCACCCGCGCCGCGGCGCTGGGCGGGCTCGAGTTCATGGGGATAAAACTGGACGCTGTCAGGAACGACGTTTCCAAGACGCGCAACGCCGAGACCGAAATCTCCTCCAAGGACTCCAAAGTTAAAGTCTTCGTGATCCCTACCGACGAGGAGAGGGTCTTCGTGGAGGACGTGGTGGGACTGATGAACGGGACCTACG
>CAZVWK010000083.1:0-9858 GCA_964631475.1 uncultured Elusimicrobiaceae bacterium
GGGGGAACGCCCGGGGCCGGCGGCGCCTTCGGCTATGCGCACGAAGCGGTTGGCCGGCACGCCGTAGAAGCGCGAGACGCGGCCCCCTTTCCCGCCCCAGCGGACTTCGATATCGGCTAGGCGAGCCTTACCCAGGCCGAAATGAAGGCGCAGGTCGTCTGACTGGGAGCCGTGGCCGCGCGAGGAAGAGACCTCGCGCGTCTGGCTGAGCCGCCGGGTCCTGACTATGACACGGGCGCCTATGGCGGAGCGGGGCGCCCCGCCCGGGCCGGCGCCCTCAAGCCGGAGGTGCAGCCAGTTGTTGCCCGAACCGATGTCGTTGCGGAACAGCGCGGCGCGGGGGAAGGGACCATGGCGCCTGTCGGCCGGCATGCGCATCCAGGACTTGCCGGCTAGGATATCCAGGTCCCCGTCGCCGTCATAGTCGGCGACCGAGACTCCGGCGGAGCTTTCCCAGCCGAAATCGGCCTGTTCCGTCACATCCTCGAAACGTCCGGACCGCGTCTGCCTGAAGAGGCGCAGGTACTGGGCGTCCGGATAGTCGCCGCTCGAAAGCAGGAGGTCCAGGCTCCCGTCGTTGTCGAAGTCCAGCCAGGCCGCGCGCATATCGCCCTGGTTCCAGTTCCGGGTGCTGGCGTGGATTCTCGGCATGGCGCCTGGATGGCGCCGGAAAGAGTAGGCTTTCTCCGGGCCGAGGTTCTCCAGCAGGCTCGAGCGGTCGGACGACTCGCCGGCCCAGGCGTGGGTGATCTCGCCCAGGAATACGTCCATGTCGCCGTCATTGTCGTAATCCGCGCAAGGCGCGGCGAAGGTGTTGCCATGGGAGCGCCACTCTTTCTCCGTCTCCCGCTTTACCCACTCCGGGTAGCGGCCGTGCCTTATTTCGTCGCCGTCGAAACCGGCCCCCGGAGCCATGTCCGTGAAGCTTCCGTCCCCGTTATTGCGCCAGAGACGGTTGGCCTGCCGTCCGTATACGGCTACGAGTATGTCCTGCAGCCCGTCATTGTCCCAGTCGCAATGCGAGACGCCGTAGACGGGGCGGCCGGAATCGGGCTTGCCTTCGGAGGGATAGGTGAGCAGGCCCGCCGGCGCGGTCATGTCCTCGAAGCGGCCGCCTCCGAGCCCGCGGTAGAGGCGCGAGGGGTAGGAGACGAAAGATACGCCGTATTCCCTGTACCAGTTCCCTAAGAAAAGGTCCGGGATGCCGTCATTGTCGTAGTCGAGGAAGGCGGCCGAGACGGCGGTCTCGGGGGCGAAGGAGGCGCGGCCGCTTTCGGGGAAAGAGAAGCGTCCCGAACCGTCGTTGAGCAGTATTTCGGAACGAAGGCCGTCGTCAGGGCGCTCGTAAATAATGTCGCCGGCGGCGTCCTTGAGCGGCGCCCCCGTCTTCGGGTCCGTGCGCGGCTTCTCGAATTCGCAGTAGCGCCCGCGGAACAGGTCCAGGTCGCCGTCATTATCTATGTCGGCGAAGGCGAGGAAAGCCCCCGGGGCGGAGGCCGTGCTGACGGATGGGTGCGCGTTTATACCGGAAAGGGAGGTCCTGTCCTCGAAGGTCCGGCCGGCGAGAGACGGGCGATTCATGAAGACGGCCGCGCCGGGCCCGCCATGGGTCCGGTGAAGGACAGCGTCCGGCCACCCGTCGCCGTCCAGATCGGCCCAGTACGGGGTCTGGCAGGGAACGGAGGAGAGGCTAAGGGCCGGCGCGATATCCGAGAACCACGGCTCGCCGGCGGCGGAGAAAGCGGGGGTGGCCAGGAAAAAGAGGGCCGGCAACGTGGTCAATTTCATCACAGGATTATATATAATGGGCTTAAGGCCTCACTATTTGACCTGTGTCAACAAAGCCAATACCATCGTTCCTCCTCGCGCTGCTAGCGGCGCTGCCGCTGGCCGCGGCCCAGGCCTCCGCCCAGAGCGAGGTTTACCTTCTGACGGAACGCGACCCGCTTTTCCTCTCCAGGAACGAGGTGTACCTCTCCGCAGCCTACGACAGGGGCCGGACCATGCTGGTGCGGCCCGCCCTGCCTTACGGGGACCTGCCGGCGGAACTCCGCGCGGCGCTCAAGCCGGTCTCGATGGGGGATGTGCTGAACTCTCCGGCGGGCACTTTTATGAAAGTCGAAGAGGACCCGCTGGTACGCGAACTTATCTCCCGCGTCAACCCGCGCAATATTTCGGCCTGGGCCGAACGCCTTACCATGACGGGCAAGCGCAGCGCAGGGGCCCTTGACCTGAGCCCGGCCTCGGGCAACCGACTGGCCGCCGACATGATAGCGGACTAACTGGGGCGCCTCGGCTACGCAGTGGAGCGCCACTGCTACCGGACCCGCAAGAAGGACAATGAGTGCAATGTCGCCGGACGCCGGGAGGGGGAGAAATACATACTGGTGGCGGCCCATTTCGATACCGTTGGACACGAGAACGCCGGCGCCGACGATAACGCCTCGGGAACGGCCGCCCTGCTGGAGATGGCCAGGGTCCTTGCGGATTGCAACTCGGACATGGGCCTGATCTTCCTGGCCGCCAACGGAGAAGAGATAGGGATCGCGGGCTCCTACGCCTACGCCAAAAAGCTGCGCGCGTCAGGCGAGCTCTCCAGGGTAGCCTGGGCCATAAACATGGATATGGTGGCCTACAACAGGAGCGGGGTCATAGAACTGGAAACCAACAGGGAGTTCGCGCAGCACGCGGAATGGGTGGCCGCCCTGGCCCGGGTCTATACCCGGATGGATCCGCATATCGCCATGCCCGCCTGGGGCAGCGACCATGTTCCTTTCCTGGAAGCCGGAATCCCGGCCTATCTCTCGATACAGCACTGGGAGAACCACAATCCCTGCTACCACAGGCCCTGCGACACCATGCAGGGGCTGGACTGGGACTTTGCGGCCGATATCGCCCGCCTCAACCTCGCCGTCATAGCCGGCAAGGCACGAATGACTCCGCGCTGAGCCGTCCGGCCCGGCCCGGAAAGTTTCGTGCCTCGGCAATAAAAAAGCCCCTCGCGGGGCTTTTTTATTTTGTCGGCGGTCCCGCTTCAGTAGGAAGCCAGGACCTGCGCGCCTATGCGGTCGGCCAGCGAAGGGTCATCGATATAGGGGTTGCGGCTGCCCTGGAAGGCGGCGATAAGATTGTTGCGGCGGCGTTCGGCGGCGTCGGGCGGGTCCTGGCGGTTCCACTCCAGGAACATGGAGACCCGGCTGGTCCAGAAATCATTGTAGTTCATGCCCTGCCGGATATTCTTGTCATGGTACATGGTGACGAAATAGAGCATGGCGCGGGCGACATTGCCCTTGACCGCGTCGGCCGGCTCGAAGCCCTCCCGTCCCAGCGCGGAACCGGCGGAAGTGGAGTAGTGGGGGTTGGCGACTTCGGCGAACGGCAGGTTGCCGCGGCGGGAGTTGGGGGTCATGAAGGTGGGGGAAAGGTGATTCAGGTCCGACTTCATGGGATAGGCTTCTTTGAAGTAACCCTGAGGCCAGATATGTTCGGCGTTTATAAAACTGTCCACAACGCCGTCCCCGTTCATGTCGCCGCGCTCGGGATAATGGTTGCCGTTGCCGCTGCTGCCGCTGACGCAGACCTGGGAATAGAAGGTGATGATGCCGGGGCCGCCGTTGCAGCCGACATTATCCACGGCAGAGTACATATAGGCCTTGGCCTCGGAGTAGCCAATAACGGCCTTCCGCCACTGCGAGGGTTTGGCGGACTGATGGAGGTGATTGAAAAGGGCTTCGCCGCGCAGCTCGAGCGGGACGGCCGCGGCGTAGGGTTCGCCGGCCGCGGGGATCTCGATGTCGGACAGGGAAACGGAAACTGCGCCCTGAAGAGAATCCAGGGCCGGGGAGAGTTGTGCCTTGAGCGGGGAAACGAGGAGGGCGGCTAACGTTACTGCGCTTAGAAGCATGGTGACGATGTTCAAACTGCCTCCGGTAACCTTTTGACTGATATTAATTGATTGCAGTCCGCTTAAGTTTATGGCATCGTGTCTATTTTACAAGGGCCAAAGGGCCTATACTCAAAATAGGTCATTTGGGTAATACACACGGCAGAGCGGACCTGATGGCGTAATGAGGAAATAATGCGGGTCAGTGGCGGGTGAAGGCCGCCTCGCCGACCCTGTCGGCCAGCGAAGGGTCGTCCACATAAGGATTGCGGTTGCCCTGGAAGGTCTCTATCATGTCGTTGCGGCGGCGCTCGGCGGGTCCTGGCGGTTTTAGCGCAGGAACATAGGCATTCGTTCGGCCCAGAATTCCCGGTAGTTCATGCCGCGACAAGCCCTTTTATCCCTTCCCATATTAGCTGCACGCCGATGGCCAAGAGTATGAAGGCCGAGATCTTTGAGATCACCTGCTCGCCGGCGCGGCCCAGCCGCGGCAGTATGCTGTCGCAGTAGCGGTAGAAAACGAATACGGCCAGCGCGGCCAGGGCTATGCCCGCGGCGTCGCCCGCGAACTTCAGCCAGGTGGAGCCGGCCAGCAGCGAGCCGGTCGGCACCAGCGTCAAGGTCACGGCGATGGACCCCGGCCCGGCGGTGACGGGCATGGTTATGGGGAAGAAAGCGCGCGAGGTCATCCTGGAACTAAGTTCCTCCTGCTCCTCCCTGGAGAACTTGGGCTCGTTGTTGAGCATTTTCCAGGCCGTATTGAACAGGAGCAGCCCCCCGGCGACTCGTATGACCGGGATGGAGATGCCGAATATCTTAAGCATCCATCCTCCGGCGATGAGGACGGTGAAAAGGAACAGGAAGGTGTAGCGGCCGACCAGTCCCGCCAGACGGTGGCGGTCCGCCGGGGACAGGGAGGAGGTCATCTCCATGAATATGGGGGCCATGGCCGGCGGGTTAAGTATGGGAAAAAGTGCGAGGAAGGCGATGGCGGCCGAATCGAAGAAGTAATGTGCCATACCCATATTATCCCAAAAATAACCGGTCCGCGTCACCGTCCGATGGCTATCGCCCGCCAGATATGGGATAATCAAGTATGCCAGAAATAAAGACGCCTCCTCCTTCAGGCTTTTACGGCCTCAATATCGCCCCCGGTCTGCTCGCGGAGCTCGACCGGCTCAAGTTCACCGTCCCGACTCCGATACAGCACAAGGCAATACCGCCCGCCTGCGAGGGCAAGGACCTCGTGGGCATAGCCCAGACCGGCACCGGCAAAACCCTGGCCTTCGCCATACCCATGCTGCAGCGCCTGGCGGCCCTGCCCGGCCGGGGCCTCATACTGCTCCCCACGCGGGAACTGGCGCTGCAGGTCAACGAGGTATTCAAAAAGTTCGCCCGCGCCGCGGGCATACAGACCTCGGTGCTCATCGGCGGGGAATCGATAGGCCGCCAGCAGCAGGACCTGCGCAAGCAGCCGCGCGTACTTATCGCCACGCCGGGGCGCCTGATCGACCACATGGGCCAGCGGACCGTCAAGCTGTCCGACATAAGCGTTCTGGTCCTGGACGAGGCCGACCGCATGTTCGACATGGGCTTCGCCCCGCAGATAGAGAAGATTCTCGCCGGAGTTCCCCGGGAGAGACAGACCATGCTTTTCTCGGCCACCATGCCCGACGACATAATGTCGCTGGCGTCCCGCCACATGAAACTGCCGCTGCGTGTCGAGGTCGCCCGCTCCGGCACCACCGCCGAAGGCGTGGACCAGGAACTTTACGTGGTGGCCAGCCGCGCGGAAAAGAACGAGCTCCTGGGCAAGCTTCTGGACAAGCACTGGGGGCCCGTCCTGCTCTTCATGCGCACCAAGCATCACGCCAAGCGCGTCGCGCGCGACCTGCGCGAGATGGGGCACAGCGCGGCGGAGATACATTCCAACCGCTCGCTGAACCAGCGCAAGGAGGCCCTCGAGGGCTTCAAGAGCGGAAAGTACCGCGTCCTGGTCGCCACCGACATCGCCGCCCGCGGCATAGACGTCACGGGCATAGAGCTGGTCGTAAATTACGATCTGCCGGACGAGGACGAGAATTACGTGCACCGGATCGGCCGCACGGGCCGGGCGGGCAAGACCGGCCACGCGATAAGCTTCGCCACCCCGGACCAGGCGCAGATGGTGCGCTCGATAGAGAGGCTCATATGCAAGCCGCTGCGCGTCGCGGCGCATCCGGACATCAAGCCCTCCGCCCTGCACGGCGGGGCCGCCAGGCCGCCACAGCCCCAGCGGCAGGCCTCGCCGGCGGGTCAGGATAAACCGGCCCATCGCCACGAACCACGGCAGCAGCCCCGCGACCGGCAGGAGGGACAGCGGCGACAAGGTCCGGGCGCCGGCCGCCCCAGGCCCGACGCGCGACGCGATCAGGGGCAGCCCAGGCCCGCGGCCGGGCGGGAAGACCGCCGGGATTTCAGGCGCCCCGGCGGCGAAAGGAACGATGAAGGCGGCCGCCCCCGCTCCAAGGGGAGGGTGGAGGACTCGCCTTATTTCCCGGAAGACCGCGCCGGCATGTGGAACGGCCAGGGAGGCCGGGGACCAGCAAAGGAGCGGGGCGAACAATCCAGGCGCCCGACCGGGCCCGCCCGCGAGGAGCAGCCCAAATCCAAAGCCCGCTGGTACGACTTCTTCCGCAAGGGAAAGCGTTGAGAGAACTTCCGGCTTTAAAAAAGCCGCGGGAATTTGGTATTTTTTATATATAAACATCCTCACGGAGATACAAAGCAGCGATGAAAGCATTCATAAAGAAAGCCCTTAAGAAACTGGGGCTCACCCGCAAGAAGACCTCCGGTTTCTACGGCCTGGGCATAGCCCCCGGCCTGCTGGAGGAATTGGATAAAAAGAAATTCGTCACCCCTACGCCGATACAGCAGCAGTCCATCCCCATGGCTTCCGAGGGGAAGGACCTGGTGGGAGTGGCCCAGACCGGAACGGGAAAGACCATCGCCTTCACCATACCCATGATACAGCGGCTGGCCGCCACGAAGGGAAAGAAGGGCCTGGTCATACTGCCCACGCGGGAACTGGCCATGCAGGTCAGCGACGTCATGAAGCAGTTCGCGCCGGTGATGGGCATGGGCGCCGTCTGCCTGATAGGCGGCGAGGAAATGAACAAGCAGATGCGGGAACTAAAAAAACGCCCGCGCATACTCATAGCCACGCCGGGGCGACTCCTCGACCACATGGAACGCGGCACGGTGCACGTCGACGACGTCGAGGTGCTGGTCCTCGACGAAGCGGACCGCATGTTCGACATGGGCTTCGCCCCGCAGATCAACCGCATCATGCGCGTGCTGCCCCGCAAGCGCCAGACCATGCTCTTCTCCGCCACCATGCCCGACGAAGTCATGAAGCTGGCCGCCGACCACATGCACCTGCCGGTGCGCATAGAGGTGGCGCGCTCGGGTACGGCGGCCGAACTGGTGCGCCAGGAGCTCTACATAGTGGGTCACGGCCTCAAATACGCGCTGCTGGGCAAGATACTCCAGAAATACACCGGCAGCGTGCTGGTCTTCGTCCGGACCCGCGAGGACGCCATGAAGGTCACCCAGGTCATAGCGCACATGAAGCACCGGGTGGCTGAACTGCATTCGGACCGCTCCATGGGCCAGCGCAAGGAAGCCCTGGAAGGATTCAAGAGCGGCAAGTATCGCATACTGGTCGCCACCGATATCGCCGCCCGCGGCATAGACGTCACGGGGATAGAGCTGGTGATAAATTACACGCTGCCCGACGAGGACGACGGCTACGTCCACCGCATCGGCCGCACCGGCCGCGCGGGACAGCCGGGCCTCGCCATCACCTTCGCGACGCCCGACCAGGGTCCGGACGTGCGGAGCATAGAGGCCCTGATCAAGTCCAAGCTGAACGTCATGACGCACCCCGAGGTCCAGCCGGCCGAGTTTTGGGACGTCCGCAATACCGTGGCTACCGGCCGGGGCTGGAACCAGGGTGCGGGCCGCCGCCGCTCTTTCGGCGGCAGGCGGAGATAGCGATGGCGGCTCCAGGGGAGACCGCGCGGATAACCTTCCACGGCGCCGCCGGCGAAGTAACCGGCTCCCGCCATCTGCTGGAAACCCACGGTTCAGCCCTGCTGCTGGACTGCGGACTGTTCCAGGGCCGGCGCGCCGAGGCTCTGCGCAAGAACCGCAACTTCCCTTTCCCTCCCGCCTACCCAGACGCGGTGCTTCTCTCCCACGCCCATATCGACCATTGCGGCCTGCTGCCCCGCCTAGCGGGCGACGGCTTCGCCGGGCCGGTGCTGGCCACCAGGGAAACGGCGGACCTGCTGTCCATCATGCTGATGGACTCGGCCAGGCTGCAGGAAGCCGACGCTAAATTCTTCAACAAAATCCACGCCGCCGACGGGGAGACCATAGAACCGCTCTACGGCGAGAAAGAGGCCGCGCAGGCCCTGGCCCTGCTGAGGCCCTGCGCTCCGGGCGAGGTCGTAAACCCATCGGCAGGCGCCCGCGCGCGCTTCCTCAACGCGGGACACGTGCTGGGGTCCTCGATGATACAGGTGGATTTCGACACGCCGGCCGGCCCCCGCAGGCTGCTCTACACGGGCGACCTGGGGCGCCGGGAAGTGCCGCTCATGCGGCCGCCGGCGCCTCCGCCTGACGTGGACTACCTGGTTATAGAGTCCACTTACGGGGGACGCGCGCATGAGCCGGCTTCAGACATAGACGCCCGGCTCGCGGACATGCTGCGCCGGGCGGAAAAGACCGGGGCCAGGATCATCATCCCGGCCTTCGCCCTGGAGCGCTCGCAGGAGATAATCGTGGCCTTCGACCGGCTGCGCAACGATCCTTCCATCCCGCGCATACCGGTCTATGTGGACAGCCCGATGGCCGTAAACATAACCGAGGTATTCAAAAAACACCTGTCCGGCTACGGTTTCGACAGCGAATTCAAGGCCTACGCCGGGCGCGACGGGGACCCCTTCGGCTTCGATTTCATAAAGTACGTGCGCTCCAAGGAGGAGTCCCAGTCGCTCAGCGACAGCCCGGGGCCCATGATAATAATCTCGGCCTCAGGCATGTGCGAGGGCGGACGGGTGCTTCACCACCTGCGCAACCATATAGGTCAGGAGAACACGGTAATCCTGATGGTCGGCTACCAGGCCGCCGGCACGCTGGGCCGCCGGCTGCAGGACGGACAGAAAAAAGTCCGCATCTTCGGCCTGGAGCACGAGGTGGCGGCCACGGTGGAGACGATGCCCCATTTTTCTTCCCATGCGGACAAGGACGACCTGCTGGCCTTCGTGAAAGGTCTTAAAAAAAGGCCGCGTAAGATCTTCCTGGTGCACGGCGAGGACTCGCAGCGCGACGCGCTGGCGGAGGCCCTGGCCGCCGAAGGATACGGCGGTATAGAGAAACCGGGCCTTGGAGAGACTTTCGTCCTGGATTAAGATACGAGGGAGTGATGCCTAAAAAAATAGCGATCATCGGGGCGGGGCCGGGAGGCCTCACCGCGGCCATGATACGGGCGGCGCGGGGCTTCGAGGTCACCGTCTTCTAGGCCAAGGACAGGGTGGGGGACGCAACGCGGAACTGCGCCTGGGAGAGTTCCGCTTCGACACCGGCCCGACCTTCCTGATGCTGCGGCCTTCCGACGATCCCGCCAGAATGCGAACCGGTGGCGGAGGCGCGAGGCGAAGCTGGCGCGGTGCTCTCGAACCGGGATGTGATGCCGGCCTACCTGGAGCTCTTGGGCGAGGACGAGGGCTTCATGCGGACCGTGGCGCTCTCGGGGATGCTCGCCCGCGGCCTACGCCTGGATGGCCCGGCGCCGGGCGGAAAAAGAAAAGAGGGACGACGTGACAGCCCCGCCCTACGGCATCTCGACGCCCATAATGTTCGTCTATCTCTTCGGGCCATGGGCCCGGTCTATTTCACCACCGGGGACTCCGCCACGGCCTGGCAATGCG
>CAZVWK010000084.1:0-9569 GCA_964631475.1 uncultured Elusimicrobiaceae bacterium
CCCTGGTCGTCAACAAGCTCCGCGGCACCCTCAAGGGCTGCGCCGTCAAGGCGCCCGGCTTCGGCGACAGGCGCAAGGAGATGCTGGAAGACATCGCCATCCTGACCGGCGGCGAGGTCATCAGCGAGGAGCGCGGCATGAAGCTCGACAAGGCCGGCCTGGACCAGCTCGGCAAGGCCAAGCGCGTCGTCATCGACAAGGAGAACACCACCATAGTCGACGGCGCCGGCGACCACGCCGAGATCAAGAAGCGCACCGGCCAGATCCGCAAGCAGATCGAGGAGACTTCCTCCGACTACGACAAGGAAAAACTGGAGGAGCGCCTGGCCAAGCTCAGCGGCGGCGTCGCGGTCATACGCGTCGGCGCGGCCACCGAGACCGAGATGAAGGCCAAGAAGTCCAAGGTAGAGGACGCCAAGAACGCCACCAAGGCCGGCGTGCAGGAAGGCATACTGCCCGGCGGCGGCGTGGCCCTGATCCGCGCCTCCAAGTCCCTGGACAAGCTCAACGTCACCGACGAGGACGAGAAGACCGGCGTCAACATAGTGCGCCGCGCCATCTTCGCCCCGTTGCGCACCCTGGCGGAGAACGCCGGCACCGACGGCTCGATAGTGATCGACAAGATAAAGAACGCCTCGCCCGAGATCGGCTTCAACGGCGACACCATGGAGTACGTGGACGTCATGAAGGCCGGCATCGTGGACCCGTGCAAGGTCACCCGCACGGCCCTCGAGAACGCCTCCTCCATCGCCAGCACCCTGCTGACCACCGAGTGCCTGGTCGCGGACCTGCCCGAGAAGAAGGACAAGGTCCCGGCCATGCCCGGCGGCATGGGCGGCGGAGACATGTACTGAGCCAGCGGGCCCGGTACGCGAAAAGAACCCCGGGGCGGTCCCCGGGGTTCTTTATTTGCCGGCGGGAAGGCCCAGGGCGGGCTCGGTATCGGCCGGAGGCGGGGGGAGCACCGGGCCGCGCAGTCCGTCCTGCTCGCGCGTCAGCCGGCGGCCGAGGGAAACGAAACCCGCCGCCGAGACGAGGGCGGCGGCGGCCACCATGAACCAGGGCCCCTCCCGGAAATGGGGGCTTATGAAGCCGATGGCGTTGGAACCGGCCAGTATGCCGGCCGATTTGCCGACCTGCTCAAAGACCCCCTGCACGCCCAGGTAGCGGCCCTTCGCCGCCGGCGGAGCCATATTCGCGCCCATGGCCTGCATGCCGGGCGAGACGGCCAGCTCGCCGAAGGTGATGACGGCCATGGCGGCGGCGGCGAAGAAGAAGGAGGGGGAATAGCCGAAAGCCAGGTAGCCGGCGGCGTAAAGCAGCGCCCCGGCGCCCAGCCCCGAAGTTATCCTGCGGCCCTCCAGCGCCCTGGTGACCAGGTACTGGAAAGCGACCACCAGCAGACCGTTCAGGGAAAAGAGCAGTCCTATCTCGCGTTCCGAAAAACCGAGGAAGGACTTGGAGTAGAGCGAGGCGGACACCACCAGCTGCCCCATCACCGCGCTCATAGTGAAGGTAAAGACGCAGAAACGCAGGAAATTGCGGTCGGCCAGGGCCGAACTGAAGCCGGAGAAGCCCGAAGAGGACGCGGGCTTCCTGCCCTGCCCGGGAGCGTCCTTTATCAAAACGGAGACTATGACGGAGCAGACCGCGAACACTAAGGCCGTGGCGAAAAACATCAGGGTATAGGAACCGGCCGCCAGCAGACCGCCCGCCGCCGGCCCCAGCGCCCAGCCCGCGTTCATCCCCATGCGCAGGAAGCCGTAGGCCTTCATCCGGCCGGCCGAGGGGGTCTGGTCGGCCACCCAGGCACGGGCGGCGGGGTGGAAAAAACCGCCGGCCAGCATCCCGAGAGGATGCACCACGAAAATGAACCACAGCGGCCAGACTCCGTATATGGCGAAAGCTATGGCGGCCACGTTCAGGGTGCGCAGGACCAGCGACCACACCATCACCTTGCTGCGTCCGACCGCGTCCGAGACCTCGCCGCCGGCGAACTGGGCCGCCGACGAGACCAGCATGGAAAAAGCGAGGAATACGCCGACCCAGGACATGGGCAGGCCTCGCTGCGCGCTGAGATACACGGCCAGGAAAGGAAAAGAAAGGGCGTACCCCGCGGCCATGAGGCCCTCGGTGGCGGCGAGTATCCAGAAGGCGGGGGGAAGTTTCATCCCCGATATGATAGCAATACGGTAAAAACCACGAAAGTCCCGAGACGGGGAAGACCGGGCTGTTTTTACCGGGCTGTTTTTACCTATGAAAAACAGGCGTTTTTTGCTAAAATATACGAATCACGATGCCCATGGCAGAAATCACCCGCAAGACGGCCTTACTGGCTAAAATAAAGGAAATATCCTCGCGGATAGAGTCCGCGTGTCGCCGGGGTGGCCGCGATCCCGGGACCGTTAAACTACTGGTAGTCACCAAGTACGCCAAGAGCGAGGACGTGATCCTGCTGGCCGATGCCGGGGCCCTGAAAGCCGCTGGCGAAAGCCGCGTGCAGGACGCCAGGACCCGTTGGACCGGATCAGGACCCCTCGCCGGGCTCAGGGGAAGCGTGGAACTGCATTTCATAGGCCACCTGCAGACCAACAAGGCCAAAGCCGCCGCCGGACTTTTCGACTGGGTAGACTCTGTGGACAGCCTCAAAATAGCTTACGAACTCAGCAGGCACGCCGCGGCGCTGGGGAAAAAACTGCCGGTGCTCATACAATTAAAGCTCAACGATTCCCCGACGCAGTCGGGGATATCACCTGACGAAGCCCCCGCCCTGCTGGCCGAAGTCCGCAGGCTGCCCGGCGTGGAGCCGCGCGGCTATATGGGCATAGCCCCAGAAGGCGCCTCGGCGGAAGGGCTCAAGACCGCTTTCCTCGCGGCGAAGGCCGCTTTCGACAGGGACTTCCGGGGCCGGGGCAATTATCTTTCGCTTGGCATGAGCGGCGATTTCGAGGCGGCGGTCGAGGCGGGGTCCAACCTGCCGCGGCTGGGCGGCCTGGTTTTCGGTCAGTAAGCGTTTCCGTTACCGTGGCGCCCAGACAGCGGGCGCCTGAAGACGCGGCGCGGGCCAAAGGCTGCGGCAATAGAGAGGTAGGGGAATGATAGTAAAAGTAAGGGTGATACCCAACTGTTCGGACAACGAAGTGGTGTCGCGCATAGGCAGCGTACTGCGGGTCAAGATCTGCGCCGCGGCCGCCGACCTTAAGGTGAACACGGTTCTGCGGGATTATCTCGCGGAATTCTTCGAAGTCCCTCTCAAGATGGTCAACATCATACGCGGAGCCAAGGGCCGCGAGAAGACGGTGGAGATAACCGGCAAGACCGAGGAACAGCTCAAGAACTGCCTCGATTCCATACCGTGAGGACGCCTCCCAGACTGATATACAGGAACGGCACGCTCCGGATAATGGACCAGCGCCTGCTGCCGGACCGCGTGGCCTATATCCCGGCCCGCACGGCGGCCGCCGTAGCTAAGTCGACCAGGGACATGGCCCTTCGCGGGGCCCCGCTGATCGGCTGCGCCGCCGCTTTCGGCTTCGCGCTGGAACTGCGCCGCCTGCGCCCGGGCACTCCGGCCGCGCTGCGCGCCGCCGCCCGCCGTACGGCGGACCTGCTCAAAGCCGCCCGCCCCACGGCCGTCGCGCTCTTCTACGCCGCGGACAGGATGCTGGCCAGGGCGCTTGAGTTCGCGGACGCCCATCCCCGCCCTTTCGTTACGGGAGAAAAGCGGGGGCTGATATCGCTCCTTGAAAAAGAGGCCAGGCTCATAACCGCCGAAGACGAACGGGCCTGCCTCGACATCGGCCGCCACGGCGCCCGCCTCCTGCCGGAGAACTGCGTCATAATGACGCACTGCAACGCCGGCGCGCTGGCCACCATGGGCATAGGGACCGCCGTCGGCGTCATAACCGATGGCCGCAAGGCCGGCAAGGTGAAGCGGGCCTACGCCTGCGAGACCCGCCCGTACCTCCAGGGCGCCCGCCTGACCATCTGGGAACTGATGAGGGAGAAGGTCCCGTCCGAGCTCATCACCGACAATATGGCCGCCCATATCATAAAGACCTGCGGCGTCAACGCCATAGTGGTCGGAGCTGACCGCATAGCCGCAAACGGCGACACCGCCAACAAGGTGGGGACCTACGGCCTGGCCGTCATCGCCAGGCATCACGGCGTGCCTTTCTACGTGGCCGCGCCGACACCCACCATAGACATGGCCGCCCCGACCGGCGACGATATAAAGATAGAGGAAAGGTCATGCGACGAAGTGGTACTGGTAAAAGGGCGCCGCATAGCCCCCAGGAAAGTCCGGGCGCGCCACCCCGCCTTCGACGTGACACCGGCCGGACTGATCACCGCCCTCATAACCGAGAGGGGAGCGATTAGCCCCGTCAGCGCCCGCAGTATCAGGGCGCGCCTGGCCTGAGCCCGGCCGACCGGTATTTTTTCCGGCCACGTTCCGTAATCTTCCCGTAACAAGCCTCTTGTATCATTTCATCGTATGAATCCGCGCTATTACGCATTTATCAAGAAAGCCATACGGGGCCCCCTGCCCGCGCGGGAGCTCGCGCAGACCCCCGGCTTCACCCGCAACACGCTGGTCTGCCCCGAATCATCCCTCGGCAACTGGCGCGAAGCCTGCGTCGAAAAGGATTTCCAGCTCTTCCTGGAAGGCCCCCAGGCGGAGCGTTCCGACAAACCCAGGCCCCCGGCCAGCCACAGGGAGGCCGACGAGCGGGCCACCCGCTCCCTGCTGGAGAAGTCCATCTCCGCCAACTCTCGCCTGGAGGAGGAAGTGCGCAAGCTCCGCCGGGAGTACTCGGAGCAGAAGCGCTCGTTCGAGGATCGTCTCAAGCGCAAGGACGGGGAGATACACGAGCTGACCGAAAAGCTCAGGCGCAATATCGCCCACGCCCACGCCAGGCCCGAGCACCCCTCCTGGGAAACCCTTTACAAGACCCTCAAGAAGCGCGCTGACGAAAAGCTCTCGGAGGCCTCGCAGGCCCTGGCCGAGCGCAGCGAGGAGATCCTGCGCCTCAGGGCCAGGCTGCAGAGCCAGGAGGAGAAGAACGCCGAAAGCGCGGCCAGGGCCGCCGAAGCGGCCTCGGCCATGGAGGCGCGGCTCTCGGAAGAGGCGCGCGAACTCAAGGCCCACCTGGAAGACAAGGACATGGCGGTACGCACGCTGCAGGACAATCTCGCCTCCCTCTCCGGCAAGAGCGAGGAACTCCAGCGCATAATCTTCGAGGAACGCAAGGATTACGAGGAGAAGGTCTCCGGTTTCTGCGACGAGATAGGCCGCCTGCGCACCGACGTGAAGTTCAGGGAGCAGGAACTCAACCAGCTGCGCGGCGACCTCTTCGAAGCCCTCGGCAAGATGAAAGAGATGGAGTCGCTTGACGTCCTCCGCTCCAGGGAGCAGGAGGAGCTCTACGGCGCCATCCGCACCCGCATAAAGCTGCTCAGCGGCTATTTCGAGAACCTGGAGTCCCGCGTCCGCTACGCCTTCCGCAAGGCCTGAGGCGCGGCAAAAGGAATGAGCGGCGCCCGGAAGTACCGGGCGCCGCTCGCCCGTTAAATATGTATAATTTTTCTGCTAAACGAAAAGACCCGGAGACAGAGAATGACATTTACTTTCAAACAACTCATCGTGGCCGGCGGCCCGGTCCTGCTTGTCCTTACGGCCCTCTCGATCTACTCGATAGCCCTTATCTGGGAGCGCTGGACCGCCTACAAGCGGGCTTTCGGCGGATTGGGCGAGCTTATGCAGAAACTGCGCGCCCTGCTCAAGGCCAACGACCTGCAGCAGATAGCCGAGCTCTGCGCCAGGAGCAAGCACCCGGCCGCCGAAATAGTCCACAAGGCCGCGACCGCCTCAGGCAGCAGGGCCGAAAAGCGGGAGCTGGTGGAAAGAGCGCTTGAATGGCACACGGCCCGCCTTAACAAGAGCCTGACCGCCATCGCTACCATAGGCAGCGTGGCCCCCTTCATCGGCCTCTTCGGCACGGTGATAGGCGTGGTGCGCGCCTTCAGGGACCTTTCGCTCTACGCCGGGGCCGGCCCCTCCGTCGTCGCGATGGGCATAGCGGAGGCGCTGGTGAACACCGCGGCCGGCCTTTTCGTGGCCATACCGGCCATAGTCGCCTATAACTTCTTCACCCACAGGGCCTCTCTGTTCGCCAGCGAACTGAGCTGGCTCGCAGAGCAGGTCATCGAGCAGGCCGATCAAGAGTCCCTGGCAAGGGCGCGCTGAGCCGGCCATGAAAGTACACGAGAAGAACCGCATCATCGCGGAGATGAACATGATCCCGCTCATCGACGTGGCGCTGATCCTTCTCATCATCTTCATGGTCATGACCCCCTTCCTGGTCCAGTCGCAGTTGCAGGTCAGCCTGCCCAAGTCCTCCTCGCCGGCCGCGCCGGCCGAGGAGAACGCCATAACCGTCCAGATAACCGAATCGGGGGCGGCCATAGTGGAGGGCAAGCGCGTGAGCATGTCCGGCCTGGAGAAGGAGCTCATACTCCGGCTGGGCAAGTCCCGCAAGAAAGCCGTCCTAGTCCAGGCCGACAAGGACGTCAAGATAGCCAGGGTGGTGGAAGCCCTGGACATAGCAAAGAAACTCGGCGCCGGCAAGGTCGGCATAGGCGTCATGCACGAGGCCAGGTAGAAACAGCCGCGGGGCGGACATATGCGCCAGTACCTCCTCTACTCCTCTTACGCGCACGCCGCGGTACTGCTGGGCATATTCTTCCTGGCCAGGAACGCCGCCGTCACAAAAAAGCCCCAGGCCTACTTCATAGATTTCATCGGTCCGCAGTCCAAAGCGGTCACGGTGCAGGAAGCGACTGGCGGACCGGCGGTACCGGCGTCCCCGGTCGAAAAAGACCAGGCGGCCAGGCCGGCGGAAAAAAACCCTCCGTCCAAAGCCTCGTCCAAATCGGAGCCGCCCCCGAAAGAACTCCCTACCGACCTAGCCGCTGGCGGACCCTCCAAGCCCCTGCCCAGGCCCAGCATACTTTCGGAAGGCGGCCCGGGCCTCTTCGACAGGCCCGCCGCGCAGCCCTCCGCCGCAGCCGGCGGGGGGGAAGGCGGCCTCAGCGCCGACTTCTCAAACTTCCCTTATCCCTGGTACATAACGCAGGTCAGGGAGTCCCTCTGGAACGCCTGGACGCAGAGGATGCCAACTGGCGGAGCCCTGCGCTGCACGGTGACTTTCGAGATCGCGCGCGACGGCTCGGCAAGGAGGGCTTCGGTCTCCAAGTCCTCTGGCAACCGCCTTTTCGATCACGCGGCGAGGGGGGCGGCCGAAGCCGCGGCGCCTTTCCCGCGGCTGCCGGACGATTTCTTCGAGGACAAACTGACCGTTCACGTGGAGTTCAAGTCGACGGACTAAGGCCCGGAAATGCCGCTCACCTCCAACCTGGTCATAGCTTTTCTGGCGCACGTCGCGCTACTGGTCCTTTTCCCCTACGGGGGGAAGATGGCCTTCCCGTTCGCCGTGATTTCATTTATAATGTGGACAGGCTTCTTCATCTTCATCAGGCAGGCCACGGTAAATTTCAGGCGCTCCAACGCCGTCTTCATAGATCTCACGGCCATACTGGTGATGGCGCTGGCCGGCCTGGGGCTGATGCCGCAGAAGGACGGGGTCTCACCCCTCTATAAGCTAATATGGGGGCAGTATCCGGACGGCTGCCAGGTCTATGTCGGCCTCTCCCGTCTGGGGATCGAGGCGCCTTCGCTCTGCCCGCCGGAAAAAGAAAAAGTCGAGGAGGAAATACGGTTCTGATATTCAAACTCGCGCTGGTCGCGCTGCTTCACTTCGCGCTCTTCCTGGGCTACCCGGAGACGGGCCCGTATGGCGTCTACTATCTCGCCGGCTCCATACTGCTGTGGTCGGGGTTCGTCATGTTCATGAACCTCAATCTAAGGCTGGTAAGGTTCTTCAGCGGCGCGCTCAGCCTGGTCCTGAACGCGGCGGTCTTCGCGGCCATGGCCGCCGCCGTGGTCTTCACCATGCCGCAGCACGACCGCGTCCCCGTCTACGAGAAGCTGCAGGAGGGGAAATACCCGACCCTCGACGACCTGGAGACCGGCATGATAAAGCTCGGGCTCAGAAAGCCGACCATCCGCTACCAGGCCAGGCAGCTGAAGCGGGAACTTGAGAGGGAGACCAGCAAGGCCCTCAATAAGCTCAAGGAAAACTGAGATGAGCAAGGAGGAACTGGCGGCGGTCACCGGGGGCACCGGCTTCATCGGCAGAGCCCTGACGAAGCGCCTGCTGGCCGAAGGGTTCAGGGTCAGGGTGCTCAGCCGTGGCGTCCCTTCCGACCCGCTGCCCGGCGCGGAATACTTCCAGGTCGATTTCTCCGACCCCGCCTCGCTGACGAACGCCCTGGAAGGGGCGGACAGGGTGGTGCACATGGCGGCCGCCCTTTTCTGCCGCTCGAAAGAAGAATTCGAACGCGCCAATACCGTCGGCACGGCCAATATGGTTACGGCGGTCAATTCCCTCGCCTCCAGGCCAAAGCGCTTCGTCTATATCTCCAGCCTGGCTGCGGCCGGCCCCTCCCCGACCCGGAGAAGCCCAGGTCTGGCGGCGAGCCAGAGCGGCCGGTCTCGCTCTACGGCCTCACCAAACTGGGAGGGGAAAAAGCCCTGGCCGCCCTGGCCCCGGCGGTCGAACGGGTCACGCTGCGCCCCCCGATAGTCTACGGCAAAAAAGATTCCGGCCTCTCCACCATAGCGAAGTTCGTCAAGAAGGGGATAATGGTCAACGCCGGCTCGCGGAACAACCTCTTCAGCTTCGTCTACCTCGACGACCTGGTGGAGGCGGTATTCACCGCGCTGCGCCACCCGGCGGTAACGGGCAAGGCTTATTTCATCTGCGAGAATTCCGTCTACAGCTGGACCACCTTCATCGCGCTGCTGGCCGAAGGCATGAAGGTCAGGATGCCGCTGATGCTGGACGCGCCGGCGCCTTTCCTTATAGCCGCGGGCTGGATATCGGAAATAGCGACCCGTATCGCCGGCAGGCCGCCGGTCTTCAACCGAGACAAGGCCAGGGAGGGCGCGACCGGGAACTGGACCTGCCTCTCTACGGCGTGGGAGAAGGACACGGGGTGGAAAGGCTGGACGCCGCTGAAGGAAGGCATACGCCTTACTTTCGGCGGCTGAGCCGTTTGTTATATAATTGAAAGCTTGGAGAGATGGCCGAGCGGCTGAAGGCACCGGTTTGCTAAACCGGCATACGTGTGTAAATGCGTATCGAGGGTTCGAATCCCTCTCTCTCCGAAACATTTGGAAAAGCCCCTCGCGGGGCTTTTCCCGTTAGCGGAGATTACGCGGCCGATAAAAAACCCCGCCGAAGCGGGGTTTTTAAATCTGGCGGAGAGGGAGGGATTCGAACCCTCGAGGGCCGTTAGACCCTACAGGTTTTCGAGACCTGCTGTTTCAACCGCTCACACACCTCTCCGGAACCACAAGCATTATATAAAATTACGCCCCCTGGCCTCCCCTGCCAGAATTATCCAACGCAAGATGAGCCTGAAATCGAGCTCCTGTTGCCAAAACG
>CAZVWK010000085.1:0-9562 GCA_964631475.1 uncultured Elusimicrobiaceae bacterium
TCAACCGGACATTTCTATTTGCCGCAAACAGGACATTTTAAAAAAATCGCTACAAACCTGGGGA
Source organism: uncultured Elusimicrobiaceae bacterium (assembly GCA_964631475.1). GTDB lineage: Bacteria > Elusimicrobiota > Elusimicrobia > Elusimicrobiales > UBA9959 > UBA2231. Next base: position 65 of record CAZVWK010000085.1, read on the forward strand.
GGGGAGTTGCACCCGCCGCTTTAAATTAATATATAATCAATTTGAACGCGCGCCAGCCAAGCCGGGGGGCGCGCCTGCGAATAAATTACGGGGGTACGGCCTTGCCGCAGCGCAAGAAAATTTTCGTGGTGGACGACGATCCCAATGTCGGGCTCCTCGTTTCCGCCGTACTGAAAAGCCACGATTATTCCGTCACGCCCCTCAGCTCCGGGGAGCAGGTCCTGGAGTTGATGAAGACCCTGCGGCCCGACCTTATCCTTCTCGACCTGCGGATGCCGGGAATGGACGGCTACACGCTCTGCCGCAGGATACGCGACAACACCGCCACCGCCGACATACCGATAATCATCCTCAGCGGAGTCTCCGAAGTCGACGCCAGGATAGACACCATAGAGCTGGGCGCCGACGACTTCATAACCAAGCCTTTCGACATGCGCGAGCTGCGGGCGCGCGTCAACAGGATAATAACGCGCAAGGTCGGCGACACCGCGCTGACCCCGCTGACCGGTCTGCCGGGAGGTCCGCTGATAGAGGAAGAGGCGCAGAAGCGCCTGACGGCGGGCGAGGATTTCTCTTTCGCCTACGTCGATATAGATAATTTCAAGGCATATAACGACGTCTACGGCTACGCAAAAGGCGACGAGGTCATAAAAAAGCTCGCCGCAGTGCTGCGAGAGAAGATCAGGGAGTTCTCGGACCCGCAGCGCTGCTTCATCGGCCACATAGGCGGCGACGACTTCGTCCTGATCACCCCCAGGGAGGAGGGGCAAACCCTGGCCGCCGCGGTCGCCGCGGAATTCGACAGGCAGATACCCTATTTTTATACGCTGGAGCACAGGACTCAGGGCTACATCTCCACTACGGACCGCAAGAACAAGCTCAGGCGCTTCCCCATCATGTCGATATCGATAGCGCTGATAGCGCCGCACTCCACCAGGCATTACGCCAAACTGGTAGAAAAGGCGGCCGAAATAAAGCGCTACCTGAAGGACCTGCCGGGAAGGAAAGGCAGCGCTTTCCATAAGGACCGCCGCGAATGAACAGCGAGGAAGAGTTCCGGGAAGGGGCCGTATTTGCCGGCTGCCGCATAGCCGGGAAGATAGGTCAGGGCGGCATGGGTACGGTCTACAAGGCCTATTACGAGGCCCTGGGCAAGGATATCTGCATAAAGTTCCTCTCGCCCGCCCTGGCGCAGGACCCGCGCAACATCGAATTCTTCATGCGGGAGGCCCGCTCCGCCGCGCGGCTGGACCACCCCAATATCGTTCACATCTACAACTTCGGCCAGGAGAACGGCGTCTATTTCATCATCATGTCCTATGTCGACGGGCAGAGCCTCTCGGACCTGATAGCCGAGAAAGGCCCGCTCCCGGTAGACAAGGCTTCGGGAATAATCATAGAGATCCTGGAAGGCCTGGGGCACGCCCATTCCAAGACAATCATACACCGGGACATCAAGCCTTCGAACATACTGATAAGCCCCGACGGGCGCCCGCGGATAGTGGACTTCGGACTGGCCCGGAGCATAAGCGAGGAAAAGCAGCTGACCATGGCGGGAGAGTTGGTGGGGACGGCCTACTTCATGTCTCCCGAACAGGGCCTGGCCGGCACCGTAGACCACAGGGCCGACCTCTATGCGGCCGGAGCCACCCTTTTTTACATACTGACCGGGCGCCATCCTTTCGAAGGTAAAACCTCCATCGAGGTCATACATAAGCACATCGGGGACCCGCCGCCCAACATAGTCCTGATAAAGCCGGATATCCCGCTCTGGGTCTCGTCGGTCATAGACCGTTCCATGCGCAAGAAGCCGGCCGACAGGTACCAGACGGCGGAAGAGATGGCCGCCGTGATACGCAAATACCTGAAGGAGGGCGTGTCGGCTTCCAACGAACTGAGCCTGGACATCCCCGAACTCACGCAGCGGATAAGCGCCGCCGCCGGCCAGGACGTCCCGGCGGAAGCCGGGCAGGACAAACCCGGATCCGGCCCTGAGAAGCCGGCTTCTCCTGCTCCTCCTCCGCCGCCTCCCGGGCCCCAGCAGCGCCCTGCCGGGAAGGCTCCGCCACTGCAGCGTACCGGCCTGCACCGCTCCGTAAGTTTCCTGACGCATCTGGCGCTTTCTCTCGCGGCCCCCGCCATGGCGCTGCTGGCCGGTTCGGCAGGGGCGGGCTACCCGGGGCAGGCACATCCCCTGCTGGCGCCCATAGCGTACAAGCCGTTACTGTCCCTGTTCTGCCTGGCGGCGGCCGCGGGGCTTTTCGTCTGGGCGCAGTTCACCCGACGCTACAGGTTCGCTTTCTGGCACGCTCTCATTTCTCTTTTCGCGCTGGTCGCGGCTTATTCGGCGGGGGCTTTGATCCACGGCAGCGCCGGTTTCGACACGGTCTCCAGGGCTTTCCTGGCCGCCTCCATGTCGGCCATAGGGGCCTTCATGATAGGCGCCCTCCCTGTTTACACGCTCTTCCTGCTCATAGCGGGCTCTTTCCTGCTGGCCTCTTCCCGGCTGGCGGCAAAGATTGCCGGCGCCCTGCTCTACCTTCTCGCCTACGCCGCACTGTATGTCTATCTCCGTCCCAGCCCTCAGGCCCCCATGGACCAGACCTACTTATACGTCTCGGTCACGCTGGCCCTGTCCGCCCTGGCCGCCGGAGCGGCCCAGCGGACTTTCAACCTCCTGCTCAACCCCCCGCTCCTGATCTCCGCAGCCCTGGCCGTGCTCTTCGTCGGACTGATGAAGCCGGCCCTAGAAGCGGAAGTAGTGGCGGCGGCGGCCCTGGACAACGAGCGGGTCAAAATACTGAGGAGGCAGGAGATAACGCGGCGGCAGCGGCTGGCGGTAGAGGAGATTCCCGAGTACGACCTGGACGGCCGACCGATACCGCGCCCCGCCCTCCCTGACATAGACCAGGCTATACCTTACAAGAATCCCGCCGAATTGCGGGCCGCCGCCAGGAGCGGGTTCTTCGGCGCGATGAAAGCGAGGATAGCGGCGGACACGGCCTCTTCAGGCGCCCTCCTGCTCCTCGCCGTCCTGCTCACGCTGCTAGCCAACGGGCTTTACCTGTCCGAAGCGGCCAGATACTACCGCCAGGAGTCAGATCCATGAAAAAATTCTTCTTCTCGGATATCCTCTGGGGTTCGCTCCTGACGCTGACCGCTTTCTTCTTTTACTTTACGCCCAGCGGCATAGAAGCGCTAGAGCTCAAATTCTACGACCTGCGGGCGAACATGCGCGCCGAGTCGGTCTCCAGCCAGGACATCGCGATCATCGGCATAGACGACGACAGCATCTCGCGCATAGGCCGCTGGCCCTGGCCCCGGTCCAAGATGGCGGAGATGCTGCTGTTCCTGTCCACGCCTACCGCGAAGCCGTCCGCCATCGGCCTCAACGTCCTTTTTTCCGAGCCGGAGAAAAACGCGGACCTTGACCTGGCGGCTAGGATCGTCGGGAAATACTCCGAACTTCGCGAGGCCAAGAAGATAAAAGAGAACACGAAGGAATCTGAATTCCTGGAGTTCCTCGCCCAGGCGCGCGGCGAGGCGGACAACGACGCCAAACTGGGCCTCGCCATCGGCACGGCCGCCAACGTAGTCCTGCCGCTTTATTTCGACGTCGGCGAAGTCCTTTCCAAGCCGGCCCCGGAACCGGAATGGCTGACCGCCTTCGCCGCGCCCGTCTCGCAGGCCGCCGGAGGGCTGGACATCCCCTACGAGGGCGCCGCGTTCACGGCCCCGGTCGGGATACTGGGCTCCGCGGCGGCCGGCACCGGCCACGTCAACGTCTTCAGCGACCTGGACGGCGCCGTGCGCAAAGAATCGCCCTTCATCCCCTACAACAACCGCTTCTACCCGTCCTTCGCGGTCGAACTGGTCAGGACGCACCTGGGCCTGCCGACCGCCGACACGCTGCTCAAGCCGGGAGCCTCTTTTTCCGTTGGCAAGCGCGTCGTGCAGATGGACGCCTCCTCGTCGCTGCTCATATCGTTCAACGAGAGCCGCTCCTACAAGTATTATCCCTTCTACGACGTCCTGAATGGAAAGGTCCAGGGAGACGCTTTCCGGGGCAAGATTGTGCTGATAGGCCCGACCGCTCAGGGGGTAGGCAACCTCTACGTGACGCCCGTCGGCAAGAACCTGCCGGCGGTGGAATTCACGGCCAACGTCATAGACAGCATCCTGCACTCCAACTTCATCACCCGGCCGCCCTGGGGCTCCAACGCCGAACTCGGGCTGCTGCTGCTGACCGGCCTCTTCATCACGTTCGCGCTGCCGCGCCTGAAGGCGCTGCCGGGCGCCATAGTGACGGCCGCGCTCCTGCTGGGCTTCGTCGGCGCCGGCGTGTTCATGTTCACTTCCAAGGCCCTGTGGCTGAAGACCATGTACCCGTCGTTGCTCCTGGTGACCGGCTACATATTCGTAATCTCCAAGCGCTTCTTCACCACCGAGAAGCGCAAGGAACTCATCGAGGTCTCCCAGATAGAGACCAACAAGATGCTCGGCCTCTCGTTCCAGGGCCAGGGCATGCTGGACCTCGCTTTCGAGAAGTTCCGCCTCTGCCCGCTCGACGACAACATGAAGGACACGCTCTACAACCTGGCGCTGGATTTCGAGCGCAAGCGGCAATACAACAAGGCCGTGGCAGTCTACGAGCACATCGCCGGCCGGGACCCCGACTTCAAGGACATCAAGACCAAGATAGACATGCTAAAGAAAGCGGCCGACGGCGCCGTCTTCGGCGGCGTGGGCGGCAAGGGCGGCGGGGGGGACGCCACGATGATGGTGGCCGGTTCCAGCACGATGCCCACGCTCGGCCGCTACGAGATCAAGAAGGAACTCGGCAAGGGCGCCATGGGGATAGTCTACCTGGGCGTGGACCCCAAGATAAACCGCTCCGTGGCCATCAAGACCATGCGCTTCGAGGAGGGCCTCGACGAGAAGGCTATGAAGGAGCTCAAGGACCGCTTCTTCCGAGAGGCGCAGGCCGCGGGCAACCTCACCCACCCTCATATCGTCAAGATCTACGACGCCGGAGAGGAGCAGGACATCGCCTACATCGCCATGGAACTGCTCAAGGGCGACGACCTCAAGAAATGGGCGGCAAAGGACAACCTCCTCCCCGTCGGGAAGGTGCTGGAATACATCGCCCACGCCGCGGACGCGCTGGCCTACGCGCACAAGAGCGGAATAGTCCATCGCGACATAAAACCCGCCAACATCATGCTGCTCGAGGACGGGACCATCCGCGTGGCCGACTTCGGCATAGCCCGCATAACCGAATCCTCCAAGACGGCCACGGGCACGGTGCTCGGCACGCCTTATTACATGAGTCCCGAACAGATAGCGGGCAAGAAAGTGGACGGACGGGCGGACCTGTTCTCCCTCGGAGTCACTCTATTCGAGATGCTGACGGGCGAGCGCCCGTGGAAGGGTGGCGAGTCCATAGGCACGCTGCTGTTCCAGATAACCAGCGACCCATATCCGGACCCGCTCGCGGTGAGGCCGGAACTGCCCAAGGACATACTCGCGGTGATCGACAAGGCCCTCAAGAAGAAGCCGGAGGAGCGCTTCCAGACCGGTACGGAAATGGCCCAGGCGCTGCGCGACATAATGGCGGGCAGGAAGCCCAATATCCCGGAGGCGGCGGCGCCCGCACCTCCTCAGCCGTCCATACCGCAGGCCGCGTCCCCGGCGCCGGCACCCAAACTCCAGGCCGCTGCGCCCCAGGTCCAGGCCGCCAAACCGCAACCCTCGCCCCAGGCCCCGCCCCGGGCGCCGGCCCCCGCCCCGAAGCCGGCCCAGCCGGCGGGACTGGAACTGGCTCCCAAGGCCGGCCTAGAGTTGACGGTCAAAACCAATCCTCCCGCCCCGGCTGAACCGAAGCCGGCGGTAAGAGCCCCGGAAAAGCCGATAGTAAACGACGCCGTCCAATCTCCCGTTTCCGAGGCGCTTTCCCGGGTGAAGGCCCCCGAAACTCCCGGGCCGCAGCAGGGCGTGGATTTCGAAAAAACCCTTCCGCTTATCTATCCCGAAGAGGAGAGCAAATGAGCCTGAAAATTTCCTTCGCCTACCTTAGCGATCCGGGCAAGGTCCGCAAGAACAACGAGGACAACGCCCTCGTGGCGGAAGAGCTGTCCCTCGGCATCGTCGCCGACGGCATGGGGGGGCACAGCTGCGGGGAGGTGGCGAGCGACCTGGCGGTAAAGGTGACGAAAGAGAAGTTTGAGTCCATGCTAACCACCGGCATGAAGCCTTCCCGCTACGACGACAAGCTTTTGCTAGAAACCAACCAGCTAGGCTTCGCGGTTCAGCTGGCCAATTCGGTGGTTTACGAGGCCGGCAACGCCTCGCCGGACAAGAAGGGCATGGGCACCACGCTGAGCGCGGCCCTCCTCAGGGGCAACAGGCTTTGTATCGCCCATATCGGCGATTCCCGAATCTACCTGCTGAGGTCCGGGGAGCTCACCCAGCTCACCGAGGACCATTCGCTGGTGATGGAACATGTCCGCAAAGGCAGGATAACTAAAGAGGAGGCGGAAAAATCGCCGCTGCAGAACATCCTCACAAGGGCCCTGGGCACGCAGAAACAGCCGCCGATAGACCTGCTGGAAATAGAAGCAAAGGAAGGGGACCGGGTGCTGCTCTGCAGCGACGGGCTGTTCAAACCGCTGCCTGAAGCCAGGATAAAGGAAATAATGCTGGCGGAACCCGGCGACGCGGCCCTTTGCGCCAGGCTGGTAGAAGCCGCCAACGCCAACGGGGGCCCCGACAATATAACGGTGGTAGCCGGAACGCTGAAGAAAAAGAGCTTCAAGGAATCTCTGGGAGACCTTCTAAAATAAAAACTATGCATAAGATACTACTAAAGTTTGAAGCCGCGGCGATACGCGAGATAATGCTGGACAAGCCTTCCTTCACACTGGGACGCAAGGCGGACAACGACATAGTCCTCGACCATGCCGCGGTCTCCGGACACCACTGCAAGATCTATTCGGCCGGCAACACCTGGTTCGTAGAGGACACCGGTTCCACCAACGGGACCTTCGTCAACGGCAAGAAAGTGCTGAAGGCCGGCCTCAAGCACAACGACGTGGTCACCGTCGTCAAATACACGATGACCTACATGGAAGGGGGGGGCGCCCCGGCCCCGGCAGCCCCCGCCGCAGCAACCGCCCCCGCGGCGACCCCGGCAGCGACCATGTCCGGCCAGGCCGGCAAGACCAAACCCTTCCTCGAAGTCTTGGAGGGAGCGGTGGACAAGAACGAATACGAACTGACCGCCATGTCGACCTATATAGGCAAGTCGGCCCAGGCCAATATCCCGGTCAAGGGGTCCGGCCTCTTCGGCTCGGCGCCGGACATGGCCGCGGTGGTCACGATACGCCCCGAGGGCTGCTACATAACCCCGATAAAGGAAGGCTACGCCAAACACAACGGCGACCCTCTCAACGAGAAAAAGCCGCTCAAGGACGACGACGTGATAGAAGTCGGCGGCACCAAGTTCAGGTTCTTCATAAAGAAGGCCTGACAGGCGACCCCTCCTCCGAAAACCCCCGCTTCGCCGCGGGGGTTTTATTTTAGCACTCGAAACAAGAGAGTGCTATTGACACCACGCGCGCTCTTTGATAAAATTAGCACTAAGGAAGTTTGACTGCCAAAAAAGTTTTACGGCAACATAATCAAGGAGGACGCAGAAGTATGGCGACTGAAACCAAGATCCAGATACAACCCCTGGCCGACAGGGTGGTGGTGAAGCCCCTCGAACCCAAGGAAGTCAAGAAGGGCGGCATCATAATTCCCGAGACCGCCAAGGAGAAGCCGCAGGAGGGCGAGATTATCGCCGCCGGCAAAGGCCGCACCGAGGACGGCAAACTTGTCCCGATGGAAGTCAAGGTCGGCGATAAGATACTCTACGGGAAGTACTCCGGCACAGAGATCAAGATAAACGACGAGGAATACCTCATCATGAAGGAAGAGGACATCCTCGGGATAGTGAAGTAAGGATATATTTTCAAGGAGGACATTAATAATATGGCTAAACAGATAATCTACTCGGAAGACGGCAGGATGCGCCTCAAGGCCGGCGTCGACAAGCTGGCCAACGCGGTGAAGGTCACCCTCGGCCCCAAGGGCCGCACGGTCATACTCGCCAAGAAGTTCGGCTCCCCGACCATCATCGACGACGGCGTGACCATCGCCAAGGAGATAGAGCTTGAGGACCATTTCGAGGACATGGGCGCGCAGCTCGTCCGCGAGGCCGCGTCCAAGACCAACGACATAGCCGGCGACGGCACCACCACCGCCACCGTGCTGACCCAGGCCATCTTCAACGAGGGCCTGCGCAACGTCACCGCCGGCGCCAACCCGCTGCACCTCAAGCGCGGCATCGACAAGGCCGTCGCCGCCATAGTAGCGGAACTCAAGAAGATGGCCAAGCCGGTCAAGACCAAGGAGGAGAAGGCCCAGATCGCGACCATCTCCGCCAACGACCGCGTCATCGGCGACCTGATTGCCCAGGCCATGGAGAAGGTCGGCCACGAGGGCGTCATCACCGTCGAGGAGGGCAAGTCCTCCGAGACCGAGCTCGACGTCGTCGAGGGCATGCAGTTCGACCGCGGCTACCTCTCGCCCTACTTCATCACGGACCCCGAGCGGATGGAGACCGTGCTCGAGGACTGCTATATCGTCATCACCGACAAGAAGATCTCCGCGATGAGCGACCTGCTGCCCGTGCTCGAGAAAATCGTGCAAACCGGCAAGCAGTTCCTGATCATTGCCGAGGACCTCGAGGGCGAGGCCCTGGCGACCCTGGTCGTCAACAAGCTCAAGGGCACGTTCATGTGCGCGGCCGTCAAGGCCCCCGGCTTCGGCGACCGCCGCAAGGCCATGCTCGAGGACATCGCCATCCTGACCGGCGGCGAGGTCGTGTCCGAGGAGCTGGGCATGAAGCTCGAGAACACCGAGATGAGCCAGCTCGGCCAGGCCAAGACCGTCAAGATCGACAAGGACAACACCACGATCATTAACGGCGCCGGCAAGCAGAAGGCCATCGACGAGCGCAAGGCCCAGATCAAGGCCCAGATCGAGGAGACCACCAGCGACTACGACCGCGAGAAGCTCCAGGAGCGCCTGGCCAAGCTCGCCGGCGGCGTCGCCGTGATCAACGTGGGCGCGGCCACCGAGGTCGAGATGAAGGAGAAGAAGCACCGCGTCGAGGACGCCCTCTCCGCCACCCGCGCCGCCATCGAGGAAGGCATCGTCCCCGGCGGCGGCCTGGCCCTCATCCAGGCCTCCAACGCCCTGGACAAGGCCGACATGGCTAAGTTCAGCGACGACGAGAAGGTGGGCTTCAGGACCGTCAGGCGCGCGCTCGAGGAGCCGATCCGCCAGATCGCCGAGAACGCCGGCGTCGACGGCGCCGTCGTGGCCGACCGCGCCAAGGGCGAGAAGAAGGGCATCGGCTTCGACGCCGCCAAGATGGAGTGGGTGGACATGGTG
>CAZVWK010000086.1:0-9557 GCA_964631475.1 uncultured Elusimicrobiaceae bacterium
AAGCGGACATTTCTAAATGCCGCTACTACCGGACATTTCTATTTGCTTGCAACAGAAAAGAAGGCCGCCGCCCGGGGGCCGCCATCCGTCCCGCGAAGCCGCGGGTCAGTACTTGAACTGGCCCTTCTCGTATATCGTCACGGTTTTGCCGTTCTTGAGCGTCGCGGTGACCTTCTTGTCCTCGGTGTTGATCATATCCCAGTGCACGGCCGAGTCGTTGTAGCCCAGCTCGGCCTTGGCCGCTTTGGTCAGTTTGGACGGGTCGCCGGCGTAGGTGTCGGTATAGGAGCTCCCGATGGCGACATGGCAGTTGCCGTGCTTTCCGCCGTGATTCTCGTCGAAGAGTATGTCGGCCATGAACTTATCGATCTTGGAGAAGCGCCTGTCGGTCAGCGAATATTCGCCTACCTGGGAGGCGCCGCGGTCGGTGGCCATGACCTTGCGGACATAGTCCTGCCCTTTGGCCGCCGACACTTTTACCGCGCGGCCGTCTTTGAACTCGAGGCGTATCTTATCGATATAGTTGCCGCCGCGGAAGGTGGGCAGGCTGGCGAAATAGACGCCGCGCGTGCCGCGCCAGTCTGGCGAGGTGAAGATCTCGAAGCTGGGGATATTATGGCCGCTGACGCCCAGGAATTTCCTGCGCTCGCCCAGCTTAACCTCTAAATCCATCGAGGCCGACTCGGTGCGCATCGTATCCATCGGCAGGGCGTTGAGCCATTTCTTGATGGCGGCGACCTCTTTGAAAATACTGTTCCACTTTTTAGCCGGGTCCGGCTCGTTTATGTAGCAGGCCTTGGCTATCTGCGCGGCGTATTCTTTGAGCGTAAGCTTGGCCTGCCTGGCGAGCTCCTCGGTCGGATAGGTGCAGAGCGTCCAGGCGAATTCGCCTTTCTCCCCGCGTTTATTGCGTATCTCCCAGAGCGGCTTGCGCGCGATGGCCGCCTGCGACTGTCTCCGGGTGTCTATGTCCTTGAGGTGGGTGAGCGAGGCCGGTGCGTTTATGTATACATAGCCGTTGAGGTTGTTGTAAAGCTCCTTGTCCCAGGACCCGAGGAAGCCGCGCTGCTTCTCGTCGGAATGTTCGTAGAAGGAGCGCTCTATGGCCGGGGTGGAGAGGAAATTGAAGACGACGTTGAAGCCGCGCTTGACCAGTTTGCGGTGGACTATCTCTCCCAGCTCCCTCGCCTCCAGGTCGCACCTGACCAGGATATTGTCGTACTTTTTGAAAGGCTTGGGGCGGGAGGTGGTCAGGCCCCAGATAAGAGTATCGGCGTATTTTTCCAGCTGATTCGACGTGTAAACGCTCATGTGTATCCTCCGTGCGCGCGTCTGCCGGGTCCGTAGGGCCCGGGGATATTCTACCAAAGCGGCCGGCGGTCAGACCTTCACGCGGCGGTCTATCACGCGCCGTATCTTGCCCGTGCGCTGTACCCTCTCTATCGCGCCGGGTTTCAGTATCTCTATGGCCGGCCGGTCCAGCCAGCCCATCCTGACGCTCTCTTTGAGGTCCTCGCAGTGGACCTGCAGGCTGTCCCAGAGCGCCTTCTCCAGGGACGCGGCCCCCTTCGGGCCGCCGGCGTCCTTCGCCTCGACCCTTAAAGCGAGCGAATCCCTGTGGCCTCTCTTCTCCATTAGCACCTGGAAATTGAAAGTAAGGCCGGGGACCTTGCCCACGGCGTTCTGAACGTCGGCCACGAAAAGGTGCGCGCCGCCGACGTGGATGCGGTCGTCGCAGCGGCCGAGTATCTCGAACAGCGGCTCCTTGCGCCCGCAGGCGCAGGGACGGTCCACCCAGCGCCCGAGGTCTCCCACGCGGTAGCGTATGATCGGCATATGCTTCTTGTTGAGGCCCGTGACGATTAGTTCGCCGGTCGCGCCGCGGGGGACGGGCTTGAGCGTGTCCGGGTCCACGAACTCTATATATTGGCTCCAGGCGAAGAGGTGGTGCAGGCCCTTCTGGCAGCTCTGGCACTGGAAGCCGATGACCCCGGCGTCGGCGGTGGCGTAGCCGGCCGAACGTACCACGCAGCCGGGGAAGGCGCGGCCGAAGAATTTTATCATCTCGTCGCCCACGTACTCCCCGCCGTAGAAGACCTTCTTGATCCGCAGGTCGAAGCGGCCCTTGTTCGCTTGGGCGAATTCCGCCAGTTTGACCAGGAAGGAAGGGAGGCCGATGACGGCCGTCACCCTGAAATCCTGCAGGTATTTGGCGATATTCTCCAGGGGCAGGTTGCTGCCGACCGGGACGGATATGGCCTTGGTGTAGGCGATGGCTTTTTCCACCGAGAGCCAGCTGGACCAGAGGTTCCCGGCCACGAAAAGGTTGGCTATGGTGTCTTCGGCGGTGAGGCCCCCGGCCTCGTAGGTGAAGGCGAGCATGCGGCAGGTATGGTCGTACTCGTGCTGGTCGTAGAAGACGTATTTGGGCTGGCCGGTGGAGCCGCCGCTCGCGAAATAGATGCCGCGCTGGACTTTGGAGGTCAGCAGGTCGGAATTGTCCGGCGGCGTGTTCTCCAGCACGTGATGCTTCTCCAGGAAGGGGACCCTGGCGAAATCGTCCAGCGTGACGACTTTCCCGACGCCCCTGAAATGGCGCTTATAGAAAGGGCTCCGCTCCCGGGCGTGACCGAAAAGCTCTATGAGCCGGTCCAGCGGCCCCGGCCTTTCCTCTATGCCGACCCAGTTGACCAGTTGCATCATCGGGAAGATGCCGTCGTGGGGCGAGCCGGTGACGCCCTCCAGCATCCGGCCCAGCTTCACGACGCGGGAGACGCCGGCCTCGTGCAGCGCGTCCAGCGTGCGCTTGCGTTCCACGATATTGCCGGCCACGCCGGCGGTCTGCAGGTAACCCTTGTAGGGCAGCAGCAGCGGCTTGAGGTCCTCCACCTTTTCCACCGCTTTGACGTAAAGCACGCGGTTGAGAGGCGAGATCCTGTAGGCCGGGTCCTTCTCGTATATTACCGTCCAGCCGGTGCCGGGGAAAGAATCGGCGTACTCGGCCGCGCCCAGCGCCTTGTCGACCCTGGCCAGCTGCCGGGCGCGGGTGATCTCCACTTTCTCGTCGTCCGAAAGGCGTCCCTGCGGCATTTTTTCAGCGAAGGCGGCGAAAGCCCCGCGGGCCTCCGACATGAACTCCTTCACGGCCTTCTCCCGGGCCTTCGCGCCCGGCACCACCAGGTAAAGAGTGTGCAGCGAAGAGCAGGCGGACTGGTCCCACAGGCAGGCGTCGCGGGCGGCCCGCTCCGCCACGCCGGCCATGCCGTAATTGGCCAGCGCGCTTTCGAAGACCACGCCGAAGCTGGTCTTGGGGCCGAAGCCCTCTACCCTGACGCCCACGGGCGCCAGCTCGCGGTAGCTCTTGACCGCGTCGTAGCCGCCCCAGACGAAGGCGGCGTCGGCGTTCTTCAGCGCGGCCTCCTCCAGGTCCCTCTCCCCTCCCTTCCAGGAGAGCACGGCGACGGACCCGGAGACCAGGCCCTTCGGGTCGCACTCGCGCACGGCCCGCATGAAGAGCTGCAGGAAACTGGACCCCGAGGAGGAGACTTTGACGATGTTGACGTTGCGCGTCAGCATGCCCAGCACCAGCGAATCCAGTATGCCGAGGAAGACGTTGCCGGCCCCGACGTGCAGCACCACGCCGCGCGGCACCGCGCGCACCAGGCCGTCGTAGCCGCGGCGCTCCACGGCCGTCTCCATCGCGTAGGGCAGGAACATCTCCAGGTTCATGCGCCGGAGCATGGCGTGGCGCTCGGTTATCTCCGGAACGACGTCGAGGGTGCCCGCTATCACGCCGGGCGAGAAGGTTATGTGGTCCCGGAGGTGCTTCAGGGCCTCGCGCCGCCAGGGGGATTTCGGATCGGCAAAAAGCCGCCCGGCCCTGTGCAGCACGTCCGCGACATGCTCGCGCGAGAGGGGCGCTACGGAGGCGCGGAGGGACTGGGCCCTGCGGCCGAGGGCTTCCAGCTCGCCGGCCGTCCAGGCCTTCTTGTCCAGGCTTTCGCCGAAAATATAGGAGTTTTTTATCTTCATAGCATCGTGGCGGCCGAAATGGCGCAGCCTTTGAGCTTCTTCACGCCGGCCCGGCCCTTTATGACCAGCACCCTGCCTGGCAGGCCGCAGCGGCAGCCCTCCAGCACCGCGCCGGCGTCCGAAGACAGCAGGGAGAGCGACGGGTAACTGGTCAGGTAGGGCGCTATGAACTGCAGCAGCCCGGTCCGGCCGAAAGGCAGCGGTTCCAGCGAGCCTGGCTCGCGCGCGATCACCCGGCCGTAGTTCGGTATATGGAAATTGCCCAGCCGGCAGTCGACGTAGGGCACGCCGTGCTCCACCATGCCGAAGAGGTCGCGCACGTTGGCGGCGGGGATCCCCAGGCTGTCGGCCAGTATCTTCCTGTATTCCTTCTTGTCTATCGCCTCGTCCTGCAGGGTCTTCCAGCCGCCGCCGGTGATGACACTGGAGGCGGGGTTAAGGCGCGGGAAGCGGCCGCGGCGCTTTTTAAACTCTTCTGTCAGTTTCAGCGCGAAGGCCGGGAAGCCGACAAGGCGCACGAGCGAGCCCTTCTCCTCGAACCGGGCCAGGGCGTCTACGGCGCCGTCGAGGTCGAAATAGAAATCCCTCTTCGCCTTGTCCCATTTAAAAGTCCAGCTGAGCTCGCCCTGGCGCGTGAAGCCCGCCAGTAGCTTGTCCGTCCAGGCGGTGCCGAGGTCCCGGGCGACGGCCGGGTCGTAGGTGAAGCAGATATAGTCGTGAGGGCGCTCCAGGTCGGTCAGGCCGAGGCTCTCGAAGACCTTCCAAGCCATGCGGCGCACGCGCAGGTGCGAATCGGCGTCGAGCTGTATGCGGCTGCGCTGCCCCGTGGTGCCGCTGGACTTGAGCTCGAGGACTATCTCCGAGGGCTTTATGGTGGTGAGGTCGCGCTCCTTTAACGCCGAGACGGAGACGAAAGGCGCCCTGGCGACGTCCCGCTCCGAGCGAAGCGCCGAAGGCTTCCAGCCCTCCAGCTCCAGGTAGGCGCGCAGGAACTCCGACCGGCGGGCCTGCACGGAAAAGGCCTCGCGCAGCGCCGCGCAGAACAGCGAGGAGGCGCGTGGACCGGCGCCGAAGGCGGGCGACTCGAGCAGCCGCTCTATCGGGCCGCGCTTCCGCAGCGGCTTCCAGTAGGGCGGGGAGTTATCCGCGGTCAGCTTGGCCGGCACGCTATTTCGCCTCGCTTTTGAACGCCAGCTCTATGTAGTTCTCGCGCCAGAGCCTGAGGTATTCGTTGAGGAAGTTCTTGTAAAGCGAGAGAATCTTGACGTTACGGAAGTCGAGTATGTCGAAAGTGCGCGAGAAGACCACGCAGTCGTAGCGCTTGTCGTCCATGCGCTTGGCGCAGGGGAAGTAGGCGCTGGGGATGAAGCGGGCATCGAGCGCGTCGCGCTGCAGTTCGGGGGAGTAGGCGTCGATTATGACCTCGAGATAGCTCATATCCAGCTCGCTGACCTTCCTGGCCACGCTCTCCAGAACCACGGCGAAGCTTTTCTCGCCGGTGAGGCCGCCCACGATCACGCTGTACTTGTCCTTCCGGCTGTAGGTCAGGTAGACCTCGGTGCCCTGGTCCGGCGTTATCAGGATCAGGTTCGGCTCGTGGAAAGGCATGAAGATGCGCTCGAAGAAGGAATTGCTCTTCGTCTCCTTCCAGCGGTGCTTTATGAACTCTGGCGCGGTTATGGCCTCGAAGTTGAGCAGCGGGATCCTGACCTTGTGGTCGCTGTAGTCGCGCTTAACGTCGGAGACCTTGGGCTCTTCGAGCTTCACCTGGCCGCGGACGATATCGTAGAAAGGGACGATCTCGGGGATCAAGACGGGCGTCCTGCGGCGACGCTGAAGTGCCCGCTCGGTCAGGTAGGCGGTCAGGCAGTGCGTCTCGTTGTCCTGGACCTTGTGCGTGTTGGGGAAGATGCCCAGCTTCACGAAGCCCAGGCTCTCGGTCAGCTTCTGGGGCGCGTGGTTGGCGGTGCGCGTGGTCGCGTAGACCAGGTCCACGAGGTCCTTGGGCCCGGTGATGTCGTCGAGGACCAGTTTCATCATCGTGTAGGCAAGGTCCAGCTTGCGGAACTCCTGGCTGACGACCGCGCCGAAGGCCTTGGAATTGCGGTAGAAGAGATCCACGGCGTAGACCAGGCTGCCGACTATGCGTTCCTGGCACTCGGCCACCAGCCAGTAATAGTCGTCGTCCGCGATGGCGCGGCGCATCCGTTCTTTGTCCGTGACTATCGGCACCGAGTAGGTGGTGCCGTAGACCTCGGCGTAGAGCATCTGTATGCGGCGCATGTCCTGGACCCTGGCCAGCCGTATGATTATGTCCGGCTGCCCTTCGCGCTTTATCAGGTTGTCTATCTTCTTTTCTGCCATGCCTATCCCCCCGGCCGCCCGGAAGCGTTATCCCGAAAAGTATCCTATATGCTATATTATGAAATCTGAAGGGACAAGGGGTTATGATAAAAGTCATCCGAAAATTCCGCGAACTGCCGCTCCGTTTGCCCGCGGCCGCCCTGGCGGCCTGCCTGCTCTCGGGCTGCGCCTCTTTCCAGTCCGGCGATGTGAGGGTGGACCGCAACAGGCTGAGCGAGATGCTCGGCGACAAGGACCTGGTCCCCTTCGCGGCGGTCAGGCTCACCTGGACCAACTATCCCTATTTTAATCCCGCGGAACTGATCGGACAGGGAACAGTGGAGGGCACGCCGCCCCCCAAGCCGGTGCCGGTCGCTAGGGAAGAGTTCTACGAACTGAGGAAAAAGGCGGAAAGCGTAATGGCCGAGGCCGGCCTTTACGACAGAGCCGGGGGCAGCGGCACCCTTTATCTGGACCTGACGACATACGGCCGCTGGACCTACCGCAATGTCTTCGGCTCCTTCCTGGTAGAAACCCCGTGGATAATGATACTGCCGCGGTCGCTGCGCGCCAACTACAGGCTGGTGGTCACTTCCGACAGGGACAAGCGCGTCCTGGCCGATGAGTTCGCCACCCATAAGACCGTCTTCCACGCGCTCCTCTTCCCCCTCTATCCCTTCGCCAGCCCCGGCTCGAGGGCGAAGGCGCTGCATCGCAACCTGCTCTGGAAGACCGCCACCGACGTTTACGCCAGCCTGAAGAACCCTCCCGCCACCGCGGAGGACGCGGGGCCGGCGCCGGAGGAAGAGACCGGCACGCCCGTCCCCCAGGCGCCCGAAGAGATAGAGCATTCCCCGGTAGTGTACCCCGAACCCGGCAGCACCGGCAACCTTCCCGGCACCCCTCTGCAATAAAGACCCTTCCGGCAAATAAAAGAGGCGGCCCGCGGGCCGCCTCTTTTATCATCCGGGGCTTTACTTTCCGGCGGGGGTCTCCCCAGCGGTATTGGCCGGAACGGCGGGAGCGGAGGGCGGCTGGACCGGGGCGGCCTCGCCGGCGGGTAGCATCTCCAGGGCCTCGCGGGCTTCTGGCAGGTACGCGCTGTCCGGGTTCTCCTTCATGAACTTTTCAAGCGCCGCGCGGCCGCCGGCGGCGTCGCCGTTGAGGACCAGTTCCACCGCGTCGCCCAGCGCCTTGCGCTCGGCCTCGGCCTTCTTGCGGGCCTGCTCCGAAACGCCGCCTTTCCAGTAAAGGTCCGAAGCGTCGCGGCCGGTCTTGCCGCCCCGGACCGCGGCGACCGCGCTGACGCGGGTCTTGGACTCGAACCGGCCCTGCACCTTTGAGCGCAGCCCTTTGTAGAGGCTGTCGTACCAGGACTTCCAGTCCTTCTTTTCGCCGGCCTGCGCTTTTTCCTGCGCGGCCCCCGGCGCCGGGGCCTTGTCCTGAGCAGCGGATATTCCCGCGCAGAAGGCGATCAGCGCCGCCGCCAATATTGTCTTGTTCATAGCTCCTCCCTTTCTCTCCCTCTCTATTTAAGCAGCTGGTCTCCCACGGCCTTGAGCGAGGCGTCTATCCTGACCGCGCGCTCCACGAAAGTCCTGGCGTCGTCCTTCTTGCCGGACTTGAGCGCGGCGCGGGCCTGGTTGAGCCAGATCTCCGCGTCAAAAGGATCGGCCTTGGAGGCCTTGTGATAATACTCCGAGGCCTTCGGCATGTCCCCGTCCCCGAAGGCCAGGTTGCCCATGTTGTTGAGCGCGGCCGCGTGGCCGGGATCGCCTTCGAGCAGCTTCCCGAACGACTTGGCCGCCTCGCCGCTGTTCCCGTGCTGGGCGTGGAGCAGGCCCAGGTTTATCAGCGCGTCCTCGTTGGCGGGCTCGTGGAGCAGTATATTGCCGTAGTATTTCTTCATGTGCTCGTAGCGGGACTTGAGCAGCGACTCCAAGGCCTTCTTCACGCGGGGAGAAAGTTTTTCCCCTCCCTCGTACTTGGCCTCCGCCTCGGGCAGGGTGACCGGCTCGAACTCGCCCCAGGCCAGCCGCACGTCCGCCGCCTTGACCGAGTCCTTCATATTCCTGTACATGTCGGCGGCGGTCGAGACTGCGTCGTAGAAGTCCTTGCCCACCATGGTGGTCTCGAGCGGTATCCACCAGGCGTCGTTATGCCGGACGAGCATGTCCTCCGGGAGGCCGATCTCCCTGGCGTCGGCCGATTTCGCCTCGAACATCACGGCGATATGGGCCGGAAAGTCCAGCAGCGCGGCGCGCAGGCCGGCGGCCTCGAATATGGAAGCGAACAGCGCCGTCAGGTCGTCGCAGTCGCCGCTGCGTATCTTGAGGGTGGTGCGCGGGAACTGCACGGTGTCCAGGATATGCTCGCCGCCGCCGGCCTTGGCCGCAGCGTAGGGATTGACCGGGTCGGCCAGGTAGGCGATGCCTTCCTCGCCGAGGGCTTCCCAGGCGAAAAGGGCCTTTACCAGGTTTTCGTCCACCAGGGCCGCTTCCTTCTCGAGCTTGCCCGTCTCCACCAGGGCGTACCGGCTGAAGGCGAAAACCGGGGTGTCCTTGGCGGTGATGAAGGTCGCCAGCCGCTCGGGCCGGTCCCAGACTATCGCGTTCTTGGAGAGGACCTTTATGGGCCTGTTGAGGGTGGACGTTTTCTCCTGGCCGTCGGAATAATAGACGACCGAGAGCTGCGCCTGTATGGGGGTATCCTCGGTTATGCCAAGCAGGCGGTTGTTGAGCGTCGCCATCAGGTCGACCTCCTTGACCTCTTTGGGCCCGATGGACTCGAGTATGGAGTCGTGGGGGAAATCCATATAGTCCCTGAGGTGGAACGAGATCTTGAGGTTGCTGAAGGCCTTGTCGGTATTGTTGCGCACCGCTATGCGGCCGACCGGCTTGGTCAGGTAGCGCTTGTAGTTGGCCGAAAATATGTAATTGAGCTCGACTGGCTCTATCTCGACCGGCGCGACATTGCGCGCATCGCGCGCGGCCGGCGCCGGCCTGGACGCGGCGGTGCCGCCGGCGCCGGCCGAGCTGCCGGCGCTGCCGCCGGCGCCGATCGTGCTGCGCGGGCTAAGCCTGATAGACGACCGCACTGCCGCGCACACCTCGATCACCGTTTCCCCGCGCGGCGACTTCCGGCGCATCCACACCGGCGATGTCAAGGTCTACGAGCGCATG
>CAZVWK010000087.1:0-9381 GCA_964631475.1 uncultured Elusimicrobiaceae bacterium
CGCCGGAACGGGCGACGCCGCGGGCGGAGGAGCCGTCTGAGCCGCGGCCTGCGGATTGAAAGTCCTGGAAGGAGCGGCGGAGCGCCGGGTAGTGTCCTCTTTCTCCAGTTCCGCCAAGACCTCTTTGAGTTTTGACATGGTGTCGGTTTCGAGCTTGGAGAGATAGATGGTGAAGTTGAAGTCGCCGGAGGATTTCTCGGGTCGGGAGCAGACGCTGCCCAGCTTCTTGACGATGAAGAAGATGTCCTTCATCTCCCCGTTTATCATCAGCTTGTGCCGGTCTTTATTCTTGTCGATCGGCGAGGGCGCGACTTCCCACTTCTTTATCATGGGTTTTCTCAGGGCTTTAGTATCAGGTCCAGGACCGAATCAAGCGCGGACGTCATACCGAAACCGTCCTGCGAGAAATGGCGGAAGAAAGAGCCGGACGAACCGAAGGCGTTCTCTATGTCGTAGAGGACTTCCTGCGCGACGGCTCCCACGCATATCAGCCCGGAGGCTCCGGCTTCGGAGACCATCTGCTGGGCCATGGCCCCCCGCATGTCGTCGCCGCAGGGCTTTATGAAAGCCCGCTTTATGAACATGGGGCGGCTCTCGGACTTGAGACAGACGGCGTCGAGAGTGGCGATAACGTCGGCGCAGAACTTTTCCTCGCCGGAGGCGTACATGAAGGCCAGCGTCTTGATGCGGGAGCGGTCGACCGTCGCCGGGGGCTCCATGGCGGCCAGTTCGGGAAGAGAAGCCTCGGCCAGCCTCCTGGAGGTGACGGAGGCATCTCCGCCCTGATAGACAAGGGGCTCGCCTCCGCCGGGCGTTTCGATGGCCTGACCGGGGCCGAAAACCACGGTTTTCTCCTCCGCGGCTTCAGTAAAAGAACCGAAAGGGGTATCGGACCTGGGCTCCACCGAAAGTCCGCCGGCCTGAAGAGCCGATGAACCAACGCTGAGCTGCGGCTCGTCCGCCGCAAACCGCGGTCCTCCCACGCTCGGCACGGGCTCCTCCGCCGCGACCGGCTGTTCAGGCGCGGGGACCGGAGACTCTTCGGGCATGGAGAACTGCGGCGCAAGACTTATCCCTCCGGACTGGATATCGGCGGCCGGAGCGGCGGGCTCCTGCCCGGCGGCGGGCTGAAGCCCGGGTTCAGGTACCTGGAACTGCGGCTCGATCGACAGTCCCTCCGGGACGGAAAGCTCCGCGGCCGGGAAAACCGCCGGCGTTTCGGCAGGCGGAGCCTCCGTCGGCCGCTCGTCGTCGGAAGCGGGGACAACAAAAGCGCTCTCAAAGGCCTTGAGGTCGTCCCCTGAAGGGACAGGGCTCTCAACGCCCTGGATATCGCCCTCCGGCGAGGTTGCCGCGGCGGCGGGCTCCTGTAATTCGAAAGGGGAATCCATCTTTATCGTGGCCTCGAAGGCCGGAGGCTGCTCCGCGGAGGGCTGGACCTCGGCGGCGGACTTCTCCGTAAAAGATTCCCCGGCGGGCGGGGCCCAGGCTATATCCTCCGCGGTCCGCTCCCGATCGTCCTGGCTCTTTTCTTCCATCTCCCCCCCTTGGTCCTTTTTCTCTTCGGCCGTATTTATGACGTCCTCTCCGGAAGCGGAGAGGTGCAGGAGCGCGTCTATATCCGGCGCCCCGAAATCCCCGCTCTGTTCGAAAGAGTCTTCCGGCTTCTCCGGATTCTCCGGCGCGGGAACGGGGAGCGGCGCCGGAACGGGGGCCGCCGGCGTCGGTTCCGGAGCGAAATCGAAATTATATTCTTCTCCGGAAAAATCCGGCTGAGACTCGGGCTCCGGGTCCGGCAAAATATGGGCGGACGCGGCTATACCGGCCATCTCCTCCGGCTCCAGCCTGATAGTCTCCTCCGAGCGCAAGGACTCCGACGGAGACTGCTCCACGGCCTCCCGCCTTATCCTGGAAAAATCCACAGGCCTGGTCTCGGGCATTTTTATGTCCGAAAGTATAGCCGGCATCCTGTTGAGCAGGCTGTTGAGGTCCGAGAGTATCTCCTCGATGGACTCTTTATCGCCGTCTTTGTCGGGTTTATCCATAATAAAGCCCCCGCCCGCCCAATGCGGACGTGCTCGGTCTTATCATTCTAATAATAATCAACAATTATTGCAAAGACCAGCCCTTCCGGGAGACGGACGGCTCAGGGTTAAGCCGTGGGTTAGATCGGTTCACCGGAACAGGAACCTCCACGAGCCGCCGTCACGCGGCATCGCAGCAGGCGGCCGGCCGGGGCGGCGGGGATATCCAGCTCCAGGAAGTTGGACGCCAGGGCCCTGGAGCGCCCCCCCTTGGAAGAGAGAGGCAGCACCTCAAGTTCCCTGCCAAGCATGGAGGCGGCGAAAACCGAGCGAAGTTCAAGGTCCAGAGCGCGCAAGGCCCCGGAACGGGCTTTAACGCTGGCGGAAGGCAGCGGGGCCAGGGCGGCGGCCCTGGTGCCGGGTCGGGCTGAGAAACTGAACACGTGGAGCCCCGAGAGGCCGCAGGAACCGACGAAATCGGCCGACTTACGGAACTCCCCCTCGGTTTCGGAAGGATACCCGGCTATGATGTCCGCGTAAATACCAGCTCCGGGAAGAAGGACCGTATAAGTTCGACCTTGCCCCGGTAGGAGGGGGCGTCGTAATTGCGTCCCATCGCCCTCAGCACGGCGTCGGATCCGGACTGCAGCGGCATATGGAAGTAATCGCAGAAGCGGCCGCCGGGGACGGCCAGGGCCCGCAGAAGCGGCCCGTCGATCTCTCCCGGTTCTATCGATGAGAACCGGACCCGGAAAGTTCCGGGCAGGCCGAAGAGCTCCGATACCAGGGCGGCCAGGTCCGCGCCCGTCTCAGGACAGCGGTAAATGCCGAGGCGCGTGCCGCAGAGAACTATCTCCGCGAAACCCGTCGAGACGAGCCTTTTTATCTCGGCGAGGGCGCCTTTGAGCGGCTTGGACGACATCTTATTCCGGGCGAGATTGACCAGGCAGTAGGCGCATTTGAGGTCGCAGCCTTCCTGGACTTTGACGAAGGCGCGCGAACGGCCCTTGAAGCCCTCGACGGAGAAGAAGTCCGGTTTCGAGGGGGTTCCGCATACCAGAGAAGGGATATTTTCCTTTTCGGAGTTTGCGAAAACCGAAGCTTTCGGCACGGCTGCGATTATTTTAGCGGGCTCCAGTGTGGCCAGGCACCCGGTCACGGCGATGGCGGCGGCGGGGTTGGAGGAGGCCGTTCTTTTAAGAAAACTGAGGCAGTCCCTGTCGGCCTTGGCTGTCACGGAACAGGTATTAACGACCACCAGGTCCGCCTCCCCCGGAGAATCCGCGGCGGCGTGGCCGAGGGCGGCGAACTTGGCGCGGAGGCTCTCGCTCTCCGCCTGGTTCACCCTGCACCCCACCGTCTTGAAATAGACTTTCATGCTTTTCCCTGAGCCGAACACCGGCGCCCCATAAGGGAACACCCGGTGGAGGCGGTAAGCAGGACCGCCTCGGAGCTCCGAGCATCGTAAGCGCGAGAAGCGAGAGCCGAGGACCGACGCGCTATGCGCGCGAGTCCGTGTCCTGCGTGCTGGCACGCCGACATACCCCGCAATAGTTACTCCTTCTTAAGCGATTCCCCGGCGCAGGCCAGGACGGCGGCGGCGCCGGCGGCGGCGGTCTCGGCGCGCAACACCGTCGGGCCCAGCGTAAAAAACTCCGCGCCCTTGCGTCGCGCCAGTTCCAGCTCGTCCGGGGAAAAACCGCCTTCGGGACCTATAAAGACCAGGACCTCCGCGCCCTTCTCCAGAACGGCGGCCAGCTCGGTCAGAGGCCTGGCACCGCCGCCCGGCGCGCCGATGAGCTTCCTGCCGGGAAGCTCCAGCAGTTCGTGAAAGCGGGCCGGCGGCAGCACGGCCGGCAGGTCGCCGCGCTCGCATTGCTCGGCGGCCGAAAGTATTATCCCCTCGTAGCGCTCGAGGCGGCGCTCCCACTCTTCTTCTAGCCTCCCGGCCAGCGCGCGCTCCGAGAAGAAAGGCCTGAACTCGGCGGCGCCGGCTTCCGTAGCGTGGCGCAGCGTCTCCTCCAGCGCCGCCCGCGCGGTCAGCGCGTGGCAGACGACGGCGCGGAAAGCCGGAGGCGACCATGGCAGAGTCCCCGTCACGCGGCCAGAGACGGAAGAACGCCCCACCTCCTCCAGTTCGGCCAGGAAGCGCCCGCCCGCGCCGTCGAAGACCTTTATAGTGTCCCCCGGCCTGGCGCGCAAAGCCCTTGAAAGATGATCGGCCGCGTCCCCACCCAGGAGGAAGCGGCCGTCCTTAACGGAGCCCGGCGGCAGGTAATGCTGGCTCATTTGAATATTTTTTTAAAGAAGCCGTTCTCCGGCGCCCTCTCGTTGGGGCGGCGCCCCTCTTCCCGGAAGCTGCGCCCGAGCTCCTCGAAAAGTTCCCTCTGCCTGGGGGTGAGTTCCGCGGGGATGTCTATGCGCGCGCGGACGATCAGGTCCCCCCTCTTCCTTCCTCCCGGCTCCGGCATGCCCTTGCCGGAGATGCGGAAAAGTTTGCCGTGCTGCGTTCCGTGCGGGACCTCCAGGGGGGCCTTGCCGCCCTCGATCACCGGCACTTCGACGGAGGAACCCAGCGCCGCCTGGTCCACGCTGAGCCCGCAGGTATATATCAGGTCGGCCCCGTCGCGCTCGAAATGCGGGTGATGCTTGAAAGTTATCTGCACATAGAGGTCTCCGCCCGGGCCGCCGCGGCTCCCGGCGTCGCCCGCGCCCGCCACCCTGAGCGTAGCGCCCTCGCCGACCCCGGCCGGGACCTTGATATGCAGCGTGACCTTCTTGCGGGCCTTGCCCGAGCCCTCGCAATCCCTGCACGGCGAGGAGATGACCTCGCCCTGTCCGCCGCAGTCGGAGCAGGTCTGGCTGAAAGAGAAGAAGCCCTGCGAGTACTGCACCCTGCCGGCGCCGCGGCAGGTGGAACACTTCTTTGTGCCCGTTTTAGGTTTGGCGCCGGTGCCGCCGCATGTATCGCAGACTTCGCTGCGCTCGAAGGTGACCGGGATTTTAACGCCGCTGAAGGCGTCCTCAAGGGTCATTTCGGCGGTGTACTTGAGGTCGGCGCCCCTCCTGGAACGCTGCCGCCCACCGCCCCCGCCGCCCTGGAAGAAATTATCGAAGATATCCCCGAAGATGTCGCCGAGGTCTGCGCTCTGGAAGCCGCCGAAACCCTGCCCGCCGCCGCCTTTCAGCCCTTCCGCGCCGAACTGGTCGTATACGCGCCGCTTGTCGGGATTGGAGAGCACCTCGTAAGCCTCGCCTATCTCCTTGAACTTAGCCTCGGATTCCTTGTTGTCCGGGTTGCGGTCCGGGTGGTACTTCAGCGCCAGCTTGCGGAAAGCGGTCTTTATCTCCTCGTCGGAGGCGTTGCGGGCCACGCCCAGCGTGCGGTAATAATCTTGTGATGCCATAATGAGCGGCCAAGTCCTGGATATGCTTCAAAGGGTAAGGGGACGGCGGGGGCATCGAAGCCCCGCGCCGCCCCCGCCGGGAAACGCCTTACTTCTTCGGCTCGTCCACTACCTCGGCGTCCACCACGTCGTCCTTGCCGCCGGGCGCGGCCTGCGGTCCGCCCTGTGGCTGCTCCGCGCCGCCCGGGCCGGCCTTGGCCTGCGAAGCCTTGTAGACGGCCTCGCCGAGCTTCTGGGAGTTCTTGACCAACTCGTCCTTGGCCTTCTTTATCTTCTCCAGGTCGTCGCTCTTGAGCGCGTCCTTCAGCTCGTTTATCGAGCGGTCCACGGTCAGGCGCTCATCTTGGCTTATCTTGTCGCCGTGCTCCTTGAGGGCCTTCTCGGTCATATAGAGCACGCTGTCGGCCTCGTTCTTGGCCTCGATCTTCGCCTTGTATTCCTTGTCCTTCTCGGCGAACTCTTCGGCCTGCTTTACGAACTTGTCTATATCTTCCTTGGACAGCTTGCTGGAGGCGGTTATCGTTATATGCTGCGCCTTGCCGGTCCCCAGGTCCTTGGCCGAGACGTGCAGTATGCCGTTGGCGTCTATGTCGAAGGTGACCTCGATTTGCGGCACGCCGCGCGGGGCCGGCGGGATGCCGTCCAGGTCGAACTTGCCCAGCGAGACATTGTCGCCAGCCATGGCGCGCTCGCCCTGCAGCACGTGTATGGTGACGGCGGGCTGGCTGTCGGCGGCGGTGGAGAAGACCTGCGTCTTTTTGACCGGGATGGTGGTGTTCTTGTCGATGAGCCGGGTCATGACGGAGCCCAGCGTCTCGATGCCAAGCGACAGCGGGGTTACGTCGAGCAGCAGCACGTCCTTGACGTCGCCGGTCAGCACTGCCGCCTGCACGGCGGCGCCGCTGGCCACGCATTCCATCGGGTCTATACCGCGCTCTATCTTCTTGCCGACGTAGTCCTCCACGAACTTCTGCACTATCGGCATGCGGGTGGGGCCGCCGACTAGGATGATGCGGTGGATGTCCGAGCTTTTGAGCTTGGCGTCGGCCAACGCCGTATCAATGGACTTCTGGCAGCGCTTGACGATGGATTCGACCAGCGACTCCAGGCGCGCGCGGCCCAGCTTGAGAGCCATGTGCTTGGGGCCCGAGGCGTCGGCCGAGATGAACGGCAGGTTGATCTCGGTCTCCATCGTGGTGGAGAGCTCGATCTTGGCCTTCTCGGCCGCTTCCCTGATGCGCTGCATCGCGGTCGGGTCCTTGCCCAGGTCTATGCCGTTGTCCTTGCGGAACTCGCCGGCGATGAACTCGATGAGGGCCGCGTCCATGTCGGTGCCGCCCAGCTGCGTGTCGCCCGAGGTGGAAATCACGTCGAAGGTACCCTCCTTGCCAAGCTCCATGATGGTCACGTCCAGCGTGCCGCCGCCCAGGTCGAAAACCATGATCTTCTGGTCGCGGCCTTCCTTATCTATGCCGTAGGCCAGCGCGGCCGCGGTGGGCTCGTTGACCAGGCGCACGACCTCGAGGCCGGCTATGGTGCCGGCGTCCTTGGTGGCCTGGCGCTGGTTGTCGTTGAAGTAGGCGGGCACGGTGATGACGGCCTTCTCCACCTTGTCGCCGAGGAAGGCCTCGGCGTCGCGCTTGACCTTCTGCAGCAGGAAGGCGCTGAGCTGCTGCGGAGTGAATTCCCTGGCGGACACCTTGTATTTGTGGTCGCCGCCCATCTTGCGCTTGAAGGCGCTGACCGTACCCTCCGGGTTGGCCACGGCCTGCCTGCGGGCCGGCTCGCCGACCAGCATCTGGCCGTCCTTGGCGAAGGCCACGTAGGACGGGAAGGCTTTCCCTCCCAGGCTGGTGCCTTCTGCCGAAGGGATAATTGTCACTTTTCCTCCTTCCATGACCGCCGCGGCGGTGTTGGAAGTTCCGAGGTCTATTCCTATTATTTTTGCCATATCAGTTTCCTCCGTTGCTAGGCTATGCCTGCGCCGTAACAGACGATATGCGTCACAGACGGCCTAAAGTCTACTTACCCTCGCCTTGCGGAAGTTCGCCTCCGGCGGGCTCTCCCGCCGCCGGCTTCGCTTCCTCCTTCTTCCTGCCTATCCTGACTCGCGCGGGGCGCAGGACCTTTTCCCCGTAGTAAAATCCTTTCTGCAGTTCGTCCACCACCAGGCCGTCCCGGTCCTCGCCCGTTTCCACTATGCCCATTATCTCGGCCGTCATCGGGTCATAAGGCTTGCCGGCCGTTTCCATCGGCCTGATGCCCTCGCCCTCGAAAGTCTTGGAGAACTCCTTGAAAATCATCTCCAGTCCTTTCATCAGCTCGCCGGCCTGTGCCGGGGAAAGCCCCTCAGGGCTTTCCTGCACCTTCGCTATGTGGAGGTGCGCCTGCAGCAGCAGGTCGTAGAGAGGGAGCAGTTTGGCGAGCAGTTCGGCCTTGCCCCACTTTATCAATTCAGGCTTTTCCTTCTCGACCCGCTTGCGGTAATTCTCGAAATCGGCCTTGAGCCGCAGCAGCTGGTCGTAATACTCCTTCTCCTTTGATACAGGCCCATCCGCCGGCGTCGCGGCCTCTTCGCCACAGGAGCATTCGCAGTCCGCGGCCGGGGGCGCCTCCTTCTTCGCTTCTTCCTTTTTTTCCTTGCCGTGCTTCATCCGTTCAATCCTCTTCGGCCAGGGCTTCCCATTCGGACAGTATGTCCTCGACCATGGAACTGACCGAATCGACGATGGTTATCATCTTCGGGTATTCCATGCGCTTATGCCCCAGTATGCCGACCAGCCCGACGGCCTTGTCCTTCAGACAGTAGGAAGACGAGACAAGGCTGAAATTACTGAATTCCTTGATGTGGTTCTCGGAGCCGATTGTGATGTCCACGCTGTGCGCCAGTCCCTTCTCCGCGCCGGACGCCGGCAGCTTGCGCCGCTTCTCCACGCAGTCGCGCAGCCGCTCGCGCAGCATATGGGAAAAGCGGTCCCTCTCCTCCAGCAGGCGGGCCACGCCGCGTATGTCGTCGAGGCCGGCCTCCTCCATGCTGTCGAAGATGCGGCTGACGCCCTCGAGGTAGAAAGGGTCCCCCTCCTTGTTCATAGAGGAGAAATAGTCGTAGATCTTCTTGAGCAGCTCTTTCTGCGGCTTGGGGGCGTCCCCTTTATTGAGGAAAGCCTTCCAGATTATGCCGGTCACGTCCCTGACGGGCACGTCGCGCAGGGCCTTGTTGAGGCGGTCGGAGAGCGACTTGAGCGCGGCCTTGTCCATCGGCGCGTCCATTACGAACGGCACGTGCTTTAGTATGCCCGAGTGGACGAAGACTATCATCAGCACGCTCTTGCCGGAGAGCCGGACCAGGTCCATCCGCTTGATAGCGTCGTCCTCTATGTCGGCCGGGATTACGAAGCCGGCCCACTTGGACATATCGGCTATGGTCCTGGAGGTGTGGCGGAGGAAGGCGTCGAGCTGCTCGTTGCGGCGCTCGTATTCCTGATCGAGCCGCTCTTTCTCCCCCGCCGCCAGGCGCTGAAGCTTTAAAATATGGTCGACGTAAGAGCGGTAGCCCTTGTCCGAAGGGATGCGCCCGCCCGAGGTGTGCGCCTGATAGAGGAAGCCGGTCTCTTCCAGTTCCTTAAGTATGTTCCTTATGGTGGCGCTGGAGACGTTGAAGCCTCCGTGGGAGGCGATGAGGTCCGAGCTGACAGGCTTGCCGGTGCTCACATAGTTGTAGACAACCCAGTTAAGGATCTTATCCCTGCGGTCCTGAGCTATTTCAGGCCTTAGAACCCTCATCGTAAGGTCTCCGGCATATAAGCTGGGGTAAAACTAGCAATCACAACGTTCGACTGCTAAATTATACACCTTACGGCCTTAACCGTCAATAGCTGGTTTGGACTGCTACTGAGGCCTGCGTAAATAATGTCGGCGCTGGAGGCTTGAACTTTGAGACGGGTGCGAGG
>CAZVWK010000088.1:0-9222 GCA_964631475.1 uncultured Elusimicrobiaceae bacterium
TAACCTACGCTGGTTTTTCCGACTGGCGGTTGCCCAACGCCAAGGAGTTGTTCTCCATAGTAAAAGAGGCGGGGAGCGCGCCGTATATAGACCAGGCGGCTTTCCCTGGCACAACGAGCGGTTCTTATTGGACCAGTACTACGTATATGCCGAATACTACCAACGCCTTGTACGTGAACTTCAACATCGGCAACGTGAACGTCAACAACAAGACTGGCAACAACTTCGTCCGTTGCGTTCGAGCAGGCCCGTGATCGGCAATTCGGCAATTGGGGGTGCTAGGGGGCGCGCCCCCTAGTTATAAAAGTAACGTGAGGCAGGAAGCGCTGATGCTGGGCTGGCTGCTGAAGCTGAAGCGTCTGACGGCCATCCACGCGGCGGGCGCGGGTGAAGGGTTTTTCAGCAGACTGCTAATGGTTTTGGGACGAAGTCTGCAAAAAGGTCAAATGACATACACTTACTTCGGCCGGGGTCCTGTAGAGCCTGTTGCACAAACCCAGATTCTGCTGCAACCGCGTCTTTTGGCCTGCGTCTTTGCGCCGCTCAACTTACAGTCTCTCGTCGAGAATGCTCGTTTCGCGTCGCTTCGACTCGGCTTCAAAATCCGCGATTTCGCGACGAAAGCGGTTTGTGCAACAGGCTCTTCTGTTTTTGCTATCATTTCAGCCAAGATTTATGAGACTCTTTATGCTTGTGTTCTTTGTTCTGATGGCGGCGGCCTCTGGGCCGTCGGTCTGCCTGAGCGGGCTGGCCCCAGGGCCGGCGTTGCAGGGCCTTGCCGGCATCGCCGCCGGCAGGGGTCTAGGGGCGGCTCCTCCTCCTGCCGTCGGTGAACCGGTCCTTGCCGGGTCCACCGCCGCCGGCGCGGGAAGAGCGGCGAGGTCGATTTATGAGGGCAGGATCGGCAAGATAGAGCTGGCCTTGCCTTACGGGTCCGGGGACCTGCAGGGGATCGTCACAGTCGAAGGCATTGCCGGGACCAGCCGCTCTTTCCTGGTCGGCAAGTATACGCTCATCCTGCTGGTGTCCCCGAACGGCGGCGCCTATGCCGCGGCACTGCGCCAGCTTGAGCCGGGCTGGAAATGCTCCGTAGGCTACGATGTCCCTGATCAAGACTGGGACAATGACCAGGACAAAGTGACTGCGGCGGCCCCGCTCAAATACGCGGACAATATGGTCGTCTACTACAAGAGGTAAAGGGATGGTGGGGCCAGTTTTTTGCTTTTTACCTTTACACGCCACTGGGGAGGGCTTGCGCCTTGTGACCTTCCCCCCGGTTACTGGACTACTGCCAGGTTGCTAAATTCTACCAAAGGGCCAGGGGGGAAGGTCAGGTGATGTGTCCCCCATGCCCTCTATTGCTTATTGTGGCGTAAAAATGGCATTATATATGCCGGTTGGTTTAAACGCCGCAAAACAACCCTGAGGGATTTAAATGTATATTGCGCGCCACTTTTGCCCTATCGCTGAAGACCTGAAAACCAAGAGCGTATTGCTGCTTGGCCCGCGTCGTACCGGGAAAACACTGTACATAAAGAACCAACTGCGTCCGGACCGGGTTTACAACCTTCTGCTCAACCGGGAGTTCGTGCGCCTGGCGGCTAATCCCGGGCTGATAAGGGAATAACTTGCTGAAAATGACCATCTTGTGGCGGTAGATGAAATACAGAAACTCCCTTCGCTTATGGACGAGATCCATGACCTTATAGAGACCAGCGGGGTGAAGTTTCTGCTTACAGGAAGCAGCGCCAGGAAACTGCGCCGTACACATACCTCGCTGATGGCCGGCAGGGCCAGGGTGCGCCACTTATGGCCTTTTGTCTATCCGGAACTAAAGTCCGGAGGGCCCGGTTTCAACCTGGGCAAAGCCGTCACTTACGGCACCCTGCCGCCGGTATATCTTAGCACCGCCCCGGCCGCCGAACTTGAAGACTATGCCGGCACGTACTTGAAGGAGGAGATACAGGCCGAGGCTATAGTGCGCAAGATAGAAAATTTTTCCAGGTTCCTGCGGGTGGCGGCGCTGACTAACGCAGAGCTTGTCAACTTCAACGGGGTGGCGCGGGACGCGCAGGTGCCGCCGCGCACCATAATAGAGTACTACAATATACTGGAGGATACCCTGCTCGGCAGCATGCTGCCGCCTTTCCGGGGCTCTGCCAGCCGCAAAATTTACTCCATGGGGAAATTCTATTTCTTCGATGTGGGTGTGGCCCATTCGCTGGCGGGGATTTCTCAGGTTCCCAGGGGGACTCCGGCTTATGGCAAGGCCCTTGAGCATCTGGTTTACCTGGAACTGAAGGCATATAAGAGTTACCGGGGCAAAAGCGAGCCGCTGCAGTTCTGGCAAACATATGACGGCAGCGAGGTGGATTTTGTGGTGGGGGACTCCATAGCCATAGAGGTAAAAGCCTCGGATATGGCTCATGGCGCCCACCTGAGGGGCTTGCGCGCCATGGACTCCGCCCACCGCCTGAAGCGGAAAATACTGGTGTCCCAGGACCCCCGGCCCCGCAAGCTGGACGGAGTCGAGATCGTCCCGGTGGAGGATTTCCTGGGGCTGCTCTGGTCCGGCGGGATATTCTAGTATCCGCGGCGGCGGTGGCGGGCTGTGTTTGTGGCAGGCAAGGCCTGGCGGGAAAACCTGTCCCGAAGCGGGGCCGATATAGGTAGGGGGCGCTGAAAAAGTCCACCGGACCACTAAAAATAAAGACTTCTTCCGCCCAGCTTCTATCGTTTCTCAAATCTTTCCTGAAATTGCTGATAACAAATGCCGCTTCACCAGCCCTTCTGCTTCCTCCCCCGGAAATCTTATGCCGCCGCCGTCCTAGGGAATAAAGCCGCTCAGCTTCAGCCAGCGGTTTTCAGTATCCAGGCCGCCGCCAAGCGGGAACAACTCGGGGGAACAGAACAGCGGCGCGGTCTTGCGGTCTTTGGGTCCATACATTTGCCTTTAGCGCTCCTAGGGCTGAAAACTGCACGGTTTTTCGGGGGTCACCTGCAAATTCCGTGCACTTTTCACTCGGTAGAACGCCTATATTCTCCCATTTTCACGACGAGATTTCAAAGAACAAAACACTTTTTCAGCGCCCCCTACATAATGCCCCTTCCGCCTGTGTAACAAATATTTCACAAAATATTCTGGATTTTGAAACGGGTATGCACTATACGATTGAGGACCGGCCATGCCCGCGCGGGGGTCCTGAGCGCCGCTTGGCTAGGCGCCACTATGGAACTGCCGTGGAAAACTATGGCCGCACTGGCCTTAAGCCTTTGCCTGGCCTCCATAGAGGTCTGCCCGGCCGCGGCTTCTGGAGGCAATGGCGGGGCCTCATTTCTGCGTTTTTCGCCGAGCCCGCGCGGCAGCGGCATGGGGGAGGCGCAGGTCTCGGCGGCGCAGGGCCCCTATTCCGTGTACTGGAATCCGGCCGGGCTCGCCCTGCTGGAGACCCCGGCGATGAGCGCCATGCACAATTCCTCGTTCGAGGACGTAAGCACGCAATTCATCGCCGGAGCCTACCCGCTGCGATATGGGTCCACCCTCGGCTTCTCGATTTCCCGCCTTGCCGTAGCCCCTTTCCAGGGCTACGATTCAATTGGCATCAAGACTTCGGAGGTTGACGCCTCTGGTATAGCTGTCGGGGCGGCCTACGGGCGCGCCCTGCTCAAGGATGAGATCTCCCGCCCGGTGCTGGCGGCCGGCGCCGGGCTGAAATATGTGGGAGCCAGACTAGACGACGCCTCGGCCAATTCCGCCGCCATGGACCTGGGCGCCATCTACTACCAGTCTGCTGAAAAACCCTACTCGGAGGTATTTCGAGCAGATTTTGAAGCCGAGCCGCAGAGACGCGAAGCGAGCATCCTCGACGAGAGGCTGTAAGCTGAGCGACGCAAAGGCGCAGGCCAAAAGCTGCCGAAAGGACCCGAAAGGGGGTTTTTCAGCAGACTGCTACCTGCGCCCGGACAATTACTGGCTCAGCAAGATACCGGCGCAGGAGCTGCGCCTAGCGGCGGGCATCCGCCACCTGGGACCACCGATGAAGTTCGATTCCGGCGCCACTCCGCTGCCGGCAGCCTTCACGCTCGGCGGGTCCTGGCATTCCCATCCCGGCGGAAATTCAGAGCTGATAGTCGCCCTGGACAATGTCTATCAGTCCGGCGAGGGTTACCACGCGGCCCTGGGCGCGGAGTTCTTCGCCTTCCAGGTCATGGCTTTTCGCGGCGGTTTCCGCACCGGCCAGGGCATAGGGGTCGGGTTCAGGGCCGGCCTCGGCTTCCGTTTCTCTTTCGGCGAGTTCGACTACTCCATGTCCCCTTTCGGCGAGCTGGGGAGCATGCACAAGTTCGGTTTTACCATGCATTTCGGTAAGGCCAAGGCCGCCCAGCCTCTGGCCGGCGAGACCAGCCGCGTGGAAAAGGCCAAGCTGATAGCCCCGCAGGAAAAGATAAAGAAACTGGATATTTTCGCCAGGGATTTCCTGGCCCTGGCTGAGCAGAACATTAAGGAAGCGCATTACATCTCCGCGCTGGAGAATGTGCGGCGGGCCTTCAACCTGGAACCGGGCCTGCGCTCCGGCGCCTGGGGCGCCAGGGAAGTGCGCCTGCGGGCTCTTATCTCCGGGCTGGGCCTGGCCAAGACCGAAGGCAAGGAGCAGTACTTCTCCGGCGCCGGCGAGCAGGCCCGTCTCGCGGCCCAGGCCATGGAGGAATATGTGGCCGGCAACGAGCTGAAGGCCTTCCTGCTGGCGCACGCGGCCTGGGGGCAGGATATGCGTGGCCCGGCGGTATTCGAGGAGACCCTGCGCCTGATGTCGCACCTCATCAGCATGCCGGTGCGCAAGCAGGAGATCCTGCCCATGGCCGCCCTCATAAAGAAGAAGGTGGTGGCGGCCGA
The DNA here is from genome assembly GCA_964631475.1 of uncultured Elusimicrobiaceae bacterium. Classification (GTDB taxonomy): domain Bacteria; phylum Elusimicrobiota; class Elusimicrobia; order Elusimicrobiales; family UBA9959; genus UBA2231. The sequence continues at coordinate 4,895 of CAZVWK010000088.1, forward strand.
GGCGTATTTCAAGCGCAGGGATTTCCAGGCGGCGGCGCACGAATGCGAGGAGATTCTCCTGCTTCAGCCGGACTATATCCTGATCTGGAAGCGCCTTGGCTCCGCCTACTACGCCATGGGCGACAACGAAGAAGCCAAGCGGGCATACCGCAAGGTGCTGCAACTGGACCCGCAGGACCAGTCGGTGCGCAGGTTCATGGCCCTGCAGGGGTGGGAGTGATGGAGTTTGCGGTACTGGGCCTTCTGGCGGCGATGTTCGCGGCCATGGCCTCCGCGTACCTTGTCATGAGCCGGTTCAACTCCAGGGCGGCCATGCGCAGGCTTTCCTTCCGCGAGGACAGGGCCGTGCTGCTGGCGGAGCGCTACCTAGCCAGGACGGCCCTGGCGCGCACCGCCCTCGCCCGCAGCCACCGCCAGCTCCAGGAAATGGCCAGGCGCCTGGACCTCTCCGCCCAGGAACTGGCGCGCCTCAACGATATGAAATCCAAGTTCCTCTCCATGGCGGTGCACGATATACGGTCCCCGTTGGCCGTCATCCGCGGTTTCAGCTCCCTGCTCACCCCGAAGATGCCGGGCGAGCGTGAGAAGATGCAGTTCGCCAACATCATAGCCGCCGCGGACCAGCTGGGCCGCCTCGTGGGCGACCTCACGGACCTGGCCATGATAGAGGCCGGGAAACTCACGGTGCAGCCGCTGCCATTCGACCTGCGCCTTATCTCAGACGATGTGCTGCCCGGCCTGCGGCTGAGGGCCGCGGAGAAGAACGTGACGCTGCTCTACGAACCGCCCCCGGAGCCGGTGCCGGTGCTGGGAGACCGCTTCAGGCTGGCGCAGGTGCTCATGAACCTCCTGAACAATGCCGTCAAGTTCACCCCGGAAGGGGGGTGGATACGCCTTACCATAGCCGACGAGGGACGCTTAGCCGGCGTCTACGTGAAAGACTCCGGCATGGGCATCCATCCCAGCGAAACGAAGAAGATCTTCGAGAAATTCTATCAGGCGAAATACCAGAAGGACGAGAAGCTGCGCAAGCAGGGCTGGGGCCTGGGCCTGGCCATCTCTACAGAGATCATCCTCTCCCACAAAGGGGAGATAGCGGCCACCAGTCCCGGTCTCGGGAAGGGCTCGGTCTTCTACTATAAGGTGCCGATAGCCAGGTGAAGAAGGTGAAATATTTCCGAAATACGCGCTTGCTAGACTATCGTTGTCGTGTTTTATCGGACCGGACTTTATGATTAGAGCCATGGACCTCGGGCGACTCCTGTTCCTTGCCGGTTTCCCTGCGGCGCTGCTGCTGGGAACCTTCCCGCCTTTGCGCGCCGAGAGTTACCTTGAAGCGAAAATGAACTACGAGCGCCACCTGGAGCAGAAGGTGGAAGAGGTGCTTTCCAACCTCGTGGGCCCCGGAAAGACCAGGGTCATGATCAGGGCCTCTGTCGATTTTTCTACAAAGGAGAACCTGCAGACCGAACAGACGGCCGCCGCCACCAATGAGGACTTCACCTGGCGCAGCGCCGGTATCGCCCCGGCAGCCGCGAAGGAACTCCTGCCGGGCTTCGCCGACGAATCCAGCCAGACCACCCCGCAGACCAGCAAGGTCCAGAGGGAGATAGTGGTGCCGCAGACCATGGTCAAACGGCTTACCGTCTCACTGGTACTCAGCGACAGCCTCACCGACACGCAGACGGAGAAGGTGCGCCAGGTGGTTTCCGAACTACTTAACCTGGAAACGGCGCGCGGCGACGACCTGCTGATAACGCGCGCCCCTTTCGCCCCGATCTGGTACACCTCCGAAATGCTGGACACCCTCGTCAAGTACGGGATCCTCTCCATTATCGCGATCTTCGGCATGGGCATAGTCGCCGTCGGCTTCCTTAAGATGGCCTCGGCCATGCGCTCCGCGGGGTATTCCGATTCCGGCACCAGGATACGCATGGAGATGGGCATGGACCAGGCAGCCGGGGGAGGGCTTGGCGCGGAGGATTCCCTGCTCGCCGCGCTGCCGGGCGCGGAGAGGGCGGCGGCCTCCAAGGGCGCCGCGGAAACCGCGCACAATGCGGAACTCCTGGAGATAAGCCCGGACAAGCTGGATATACTGGTAATGCTCCTCGCCAAGGACGAGCCCGCCGATATCGCGCTGATAGCGGCCCATCTCCCCAAACATTTGAAGGCCCGGTTCATCTCCATGCTGACGCCGCAGATGGCGGCCGATGTCGTGGCCAGCCTGGCCAAGGTCAGGCTCATGGACCCCGACATGCTGGCCAAGGTCAAGGAGGAACTCAAAAGGCAGCTCGGCAGCGCTTTCGGCGGCTATTCCGCCACCATGGCTTTGGTCGAGGAACTCGGGATCTCCGCCAAGAAATCCCTGCTGGACCGCCTGCACCAGTCACACCCGGACATAGCTTCCGCGATACGCGAGAAAGTACTGCTGATGGACGACCTGGACCTGCTCGAAGAAAAGGACTTTTCGCTGCTGGCCGGCGGTGTGCCGGTAGAAACCTGGGGCGCCGCGGCTTGGCGCATGAGCGACGGGGCCAAGGAAAAGCTCAAGACCGCTTTGGGCGAAAGGGCCTGGCTGATCATTCAGCAGACCATGTCTTACGGGGCCCCCGCCGAGGACAAGACCGAGGGCGCTTCGGTGCAGGTGCTTGCGGCCCTTTCCAAGCTTATAGCGGAAGGCCGGGTAAAACGCCCGGGACGCAAGAACTACCCCACCCTGACCGGACCGGCAGCGTAGCCTGATTTTATGGAGGAGGGAGACAGACCGCGCGAGCCCGCCGACGGCGGGGAAGATGGGGCGGCAGCCGGCAGGCGGCCGCTGTTCTCCGCTTTTAATAAGCCAAAGCCTAAAGCCGCTACCCCCGCGCCTAAGCCGCCTCCGCGGCAGGAGGCCTATCCTCCCCCGGCGCCCAGTCCGGCGGCCCCGCCCCCGGAGCCCCCGCGACAGCAGGACGCGGAAATACTCTCCTACCTGAAAAGCAAGGTAACCCAGTTGGAAGCAAATCTGCGGGAAGCGCAGGAAAAAGGGCTTTCCTTCGCCTTAGAATTAAAAGCCCGGGAAGAAGCCCGTAAGGAGTCCCGCCGGGAGATGGAAGAATTCCTCGGGGCCGTGCGGCAGCAGCAGGCCGCCGCCGAGGCTGACCGCCAGCGCTCCGCTGAAGCGGACAAATACCGGGAGCGCATCTCTGCCCTGGAAGCCAGGCTGTTGCAGATCTCGGAAACCCCGGCCGGCGTCCCGCCCGGGCTGGAGTCCCGCCTCAGCGCCCTGGAGAATTCGCTGGCGGCAATGGCCGCCAAGCCGGCGCCGCCGGACAGGATCACGCCTCTGCAGTTGAAACTGGAAGTCTTAGAGGAAAAATGCAAACTGCTGGAGGCCAGGCCGGCCTCCCCCGGGATATCCGCTGAGCTGGAGATACTGCGGGAAAGGCTGGAGAAGACCGAGAACATGCTGCTGGGCAGGCTGCAGCAGAGCGAACTGGACCTCAACAAGCTGCGCCGGGACCTGTACACCCTGTGCGAGCTTTCCGATCAATCCGCGGCCGACACCCTGACCGCGCTGGACCAGCGCCTGCGCGAGCTGCGCGACGCGGCCAGGTACCTGGCTTCGGCCGGGGCCGCCGCGGGCGCGGAGGCCTACACCACCGTAGAGTGGCTGGAGGATTACATGGAGCGCAACGGGGAGAGCGCCGCCCGCCGCGCCGCCGGGGCCTATGATCTCGGCTTCATCCGGGCCTCCATAGAGAACCTGGAAAAAGTTTTCGACTCGGCCGTGCAGGAATTGGATAGGGAAGCCTCGCGCGACGCCGCGGGAGCCCTGTCCGGGCTTTTTGCCGGCATGCGCAGGGGGCTGGAGAATTTCAAAAGCAGCAAGCAAGCGGCGCTGAAGGCGCTGCGCAAGAGGCTGGGGGGCGGGTGAGGCAGGCTATGGAACCAAAACAAATCTTTCTTCTCGAAGTATAAAAAATCTTTGGCAAATTCTGCCAGGCCAAGTACCAGAAGGACGAGAAGCTGCGCAAGCAGGGCTGGGGCCTGGTCCTCTCCATCGCCACCGAGATAATCCGCCCGCACAAGGTGGAGATCGCGGCCACGAGCCCCGGCCTGGGCAAGGGTTCCGCTTTCTGTTTCAGGGTGCCGTCAGGGGTCTGAGCCGGCCCGCCCGGACCGGAGAATGTAATATTGTCATAACTTTTCCGAAACACGCTCCGGCTACAATTTAAGCGGGCCGGAGGAGCCTTTAAAGGTATGGATATAAGCACAATACTCGGGGCGGTCTCTTTCGCGGCGCTGATAGCATTCGGCGCGGCGGCCGGGGAGCTGGACAAGTCGCT
>CAZVWK010000089.1:0-9202 GCA_964631475.1 uncultured Elusimicrobiaceae bacterium
CCCGTAACTGGGAGCCTCGGCCAGCCGGACATTTCGCGGCACCACGGTGTTGTAGAGTTTCTCTCCGTAATATTTGGAGATCTCGTTGCGGACCTGGTTCGCCAGGTTTATGCGGGAATCATACATGGTTATGATGCCGCCGTCTATCTTTAGATTGGGGTTGAGCGCCTGTCGTATCTTCTCGACCGTGTTCATGAAGTAGGTCAGGCCTTCCATGGCGTAATACTCGCACTGCACCGGCGTTATAACGGAGTCGGAGGCCGTCAGCGCGTTCACCGTCAGGAGGCCCAGGGACGGCGGGCAGTCTATGATGACGAACTTGTACATGCCCTTAAGCCGGGACAGCGTGCGCTTGAGCACCGATTCGCGGGAGAATTCGCTGACCAGTTCGATCTCCGCGCCGGCCAGGTTGTGGGTGGTGGGTATCATGTCCAGCCATTCCACCGAGGTCTGTCGTATGGCGGCCTCGGGCTCGGCCCTTTCGCAGAGCACCTCGTATATGCCGGGCATGCCGTGCTTAGTCTCTACTCCCAGTCCGGAAGTGGAATTGCTCTGGGGATCGAAGTCTATGAGAAGGGTCTCGTAGTCCAGGGCGGCTAGCGCTACCGCCAGGTTGATAGAGGTGGTCGTTTTCCCCACCCCGCCTTTCTGATTGGCTATGGCTACTATTTCACCCATTTTATGCCCCTTACTGGTTGTGCCGTGTTTCACGTGAAACATCGCTAGCTTTAGAGTCTAACAATAATGCTCTTAAACTGTCAATATGTCTGGCTGGGAGACTTTGGGTTTGGTGGCATATTGGCGTATGGGTAGGTTGTTTTGGGGCTTGACTTATCAAGGGTCTAATGGGTCATTGCGGTCAGTTACTAACAGTTTTGTCGCCAAAACCTGTTAATATGGGGGATATCGTAAGCCAAAACAGCTCTATTTTGCCTAAAAATCGTTATTTTTGGTGCCGGGCTGTGTTTTTGAGCGATACCAACCTAAAGAATACGCCCAGGCCTTTGGCGGGGCGTTTAAAAGCCGGCCTATCGATGGGCCGGCTTTTAGTCGGTGGGGGTTTGCCTGTTGTTTCACGTGAAACACGGGCTCCTGTTTTTGCTCTATTACTTTATTTTGCGGACGGCTTCTTCTGCCCGGATCTCCCCCCGCTCTAGCTTCTCCAGTATATCCCTGAGGGCTTTTCGGTTGTCCTGACCCTCTCCTGCCGGTTGCCTCCGGCGGGGCCGGTAAAATATTCCGTCCCATGTTCCCAGGAGGCCTAAGGCTATTAGTATGGCTGGCCAATCCCTGGAGAGTTTCAGCTCGAATGACAGCAGGCCGTAGTTGTGCGCCAGCAGCAGCGCCCCCGAGGCGACAAAGATGATCCCCCATTTGACTTTTCCCGCGTTGAATTCCATATGTTTGGCCTCGTCACAACATAATTAATCTATGTATATCTCTACCTTGTTCGCGCCGTCCTGCACGTCCACAATCTTGCCTGTCTCCCCGCTCTCTATGTATTCCTGTATCTTCCCCAGGTCCAGCTCGTAGCCTTTTTCCTGCAGGCGGGCCTTGATCTTGCCCTCTATGAAGGGGGTCAGCAGTTTGGACCAGCCCAGCGGGACATTTATGTTGACCTTGGCTTTTCCCCCCTCGCCCTCGTAGACGCGTATCCGCAAGAACCGTCCCCTGCGCGGCGCGGCGGCGCCGGCCTTGTCCAGCCTGTCGACTGCTTCCAGTAACTGCATGGCCTCTTCCGAGGTGATGCGCTTTTCCTCAAGCATCTTCAGTACCTTAATCTTCTCCGGGTTCATATATTCTCTCCTTCCAGTTCCTTGAACTGCTTGAGCGCCGTCTGCGCGTCGATCTCCCCCCGCTCCAATCTGTCGATGATCTCCGCTTTGCGCCGGCCGAGATTCTCCGCCGGCGCGGAGAGGCCCATGGCTTTTATCAGGCCGTCCAGCCTGGCCCTGACCGTCGGGTATGAGACGCCCAGGCATTTCTCGACTTCCTTTATGCTGCCCCTGGCCGCTATGAAGACTTTAAGGAAGGCCAGGCTGTCCTCGCTGAGCGTCGCCAGCTCATTTAGTTCGAAGGCTCCTTTTATTGACGTCTTGCATTTCGCGCAGGCCATTTCCGTTATGACCATGCCTCCATCGCAGGAGGGGCATTTGGTAGGTATATTCATTTTATTAACCTTTATATAAATTTAATTAATCTTAATCTTGATATAATTATTTTATCATAGGCTATTGTTTTTGTCAAGCCCATGTTTTCATAAAATAAAAAACCCGGCGGATAGCCGGGCTTTTTATCTAATGGGGGGGGAAGCCGTTACCTGGCTTTACCTGCTTCCACGGAGATGAACGGGACGGCATCGCCGCCCGTATAGTGGGGGAGTACGCCGTTCCATTTCTCTATGGCCTTGAGCTGGGCTTCCACCTTCCTCAGCTCTATCATCTGCGTGGTGACCTGTTCGCGCTGCAGGCGGAGCGATTCGGCCTCGCCCTTGGCCTTGGCTATCTGGGATTCGGCCTCTTTTTTGGATTTCTCTACGAGCTTTTCGGCCATCTTGGCCTGCTGTTCGGCCACCTGCTTGTCCTCCACGGCCTTTAGGAACTGGTCGGTGAAGTCCAGGTCTACGACGGAAATGTCGGTGACGATGATCTCCTTGGTCATCAGGCGTTCCTTGCACTCCGCGTTTATTTCTGCGACGAGCGCTGCGCGCTCGCCTATGATCTTCTCGGCGGAGAACTTGGCGGCGATTGATTTGAAAATCTCCTGCACGGTGGGGTCCACTATGGAATTGACATAGTCGGGTCCGAGGTTACGGAAGATGCTGACCACGGTGTCCTTCTGGATGCGGTGATTGACCACCAGGTGCACGTCCATCGTCTGCAGGTCCTTGGAGAAGGCCTGGGACTTGATGTCCGCTCGCTGTATCTGTATGGAGAACTTGGTTATGTCCTCGAGAAACGGCAGTTTGAAGTGTATTCCTTCGTCGTAGGAGTCGACTATCTTGCCAAGCCGCGTCTTTACGGCCACCTCGCCGGGTTTGACTATGAAGTAGGCCGAGAAGACGAACATGAGGGCGAAAAGCCCTATCATGCCGGCCAGCACCTTGTTGCTGAGATCTTTTTCCATTCCGCCTCCCTGGCGCTGCTTGAGCGCTTTGAGTTGGTCCTGCAGTTCCTCGAAAAAATCCTTTTCCATGACCTGTAAATTATACTTTGAAAGGATGGTTCTGGCAACTGGCCGCGGCAATATCTTAATATATTCCCCGTCCTTAAACTGCGCCGGGACGCTCATGGCGAAATTATTCAGATCCTCTCCGGACCTCCGCTTTCTTTTTTTTCTTTCGGGAATAAGCGGTCTCGTTTTCCAGACCGTCTGGTTCCGCATGCTTATCAGAGTCTTCGGCGGCACCATGGAGGCCGCCGGCACGGTGTTCGCCGTTTTCATGGGGGGGCTGGCGATCGGCGCGATACTGGCCGGCCGCCGGGCGGATTCGGTGAAAGAGCCGCTGAAGGCCTATGCGCTGCTGGAGGTCCTGATTGCCCTCTCCGGCGCCGTCGTGACATTGCTCCTCGCTGCGCTGCCGGAGTTTATAGGGAGCCGCCTCCCGGCCGGTTTTTCGGAAGGGGGCTGGAGTCCGCTGACGAGATTCCTGGTCTCTGCGGTCGTGCTGCTTCCGCCTACGGCGCTCATGGGCGCCACCCTGCCGCTGCTGGTCAGGGCGGCCGCGCCGTCCGCCGCGGGCTCCGGCGGGGCGATATCGGGAGTTTACGCGCTAAACACCCTGGGGGCCTCCGCAGGGGTCTTTCTGGCGGGCTTTATCCTGATAGCCTGGCTGGGTGAAAGGGGGACGGCGGCCTTCGCCGCGCTGCTGAACGTCGGCATAGCCCTGCGCGTCTTCTCCGCGCCAATGCCCCCGCCGCCGGTCCACGCCGAAGCGGCCCCGGATCCGGCGCCGGCGGGTCGGGGGGGCTACGGCTTGATGCTGGCGGCCCTCGCCTTCGCCGGTTTCTCCGCTCTGGCGCTGGAGGTCCTCTGGACGCGCATGCTGGTGGTGATGCTGGGTAATTCCGTTTATGCTTTTTCTGCGATGCTCGGGGTTTACCTGCTGGGTTCCGCCCTAGGGAGCCTGGCGGCGGGGGGGCGGCGGGTTCTGGCGGCCGAGCCCCTGCCCCTTCTGGCGCGGGCCCAGGCGGCCCTGGCCGCCATCGCCGCCGCCGGGACGCTGCTTTTCTTTTTTGCCGGCCGCAATTCCCTGGACCCTAGGTATATCTACTCTCCCCTTTCCTCGGCCGCGGACCTGGCCGGCATGTTCGGCTGGACTTTCCTGATTATATTCCCGGCGACCCTGGTAATGGGCTTTTTCTTTCCGCTGGCGGCGCGAGCGGGAGTGGAATGGTCGCGCCGCCTGGGCTCGGTAGGCTTCCTTTACGGGGCTAATACCGCCGGGGCGGTTGCGGGTTCTCTTGCGGCCGGGTTCCTAATGATCCCGGAACTGGGGACCAAATTCTCCTTTATTTTGGTTTCGCTCCTGTCCGCCGCGGCCGGGGTGCTGCTGGCCCTCGCCTCGGGGCGCGATAGGTTGTCGGCTTTCGCTCCTTGGCTCGCGGCCGCCGTGCTGGTCCCGTTCTCCCTTTTCGCCCTGCCCGATCCGGCTTTCACCATAATAACCTCCCGCATCCGCGCCAATTCGGTGGGCGAAGTCGCCTACTACAGGGAGGACCGGGGGGGGACGGTCACGGTCGTTTTTGACGACGGAGGAAGGAGCCGGATGTTGTTCATCAACGGCCTGATAGTCTCAGGCACGGGAGCCGCGGGTCCGCTGATGGCGCATCTGCCGCTGCTCTTTCAGGAAAAGCCGCGGGAGATATTGGTCATAGGGCTCGGGGCCGGCGGGGCCGTGCGTTCGGGGCTTTCTCACGGCGCCGCCGTGACCGTGGCGGAAATACTGCCGGCGGTCGCGGATGCGGCTCCTTTCCTGATAAACGACTGGGACGAGATCTCCCGCGACCGCGGGTTCCGGCTGGCGCTTAACGACGGCCGCAATGAACTGCTGCGGCGCAAGGCGGACTACGACGTGATAATAGTCGATGTCACTCCGCCGGTGTATTCGGCCGGGGCCGTAAACGTTTACAGCCGGGATTTTTTCAGGCTGGCCGCCCGCCGCCTGTCGCCCTCCGGCATGGTCAGCGTATGGATTCCCACCCCGTGTTTTGAGACAGACCGCTGCGCCATACTTAAGTCGATGGCGGAGGTGTTCCCGTCCCTGGAGGTGTGGGCTTTTCCCGCCCAGCCCGGCTTCCTGGCGCTGGGTTCTTTCCAGGCGCCCGACATGTCCCCGGGGGCGGTGCGCAGGGGGTTGCAGAAGGGTAATATCCCGGGCGAACTGCCGTCGCTGACCCCGGAACTCTTGCTTGCCCGCCGGCTCGGGACGGAGGAAAAGAGACTGGCCATGTCCGGGTGTCGCGCCGTTACGGATGACAGGCCGGCGACCGAATTCCCGCTGATAAGTTTTCTGAGGTCTTCGCCCGTGCTGCGCTGAACCGGCGGTGTCTTCTAGTCCCAACCCATGGAGTCCAGCTCTTTGTTCCGGTTTTCATCCGGCGCCTGTGGTGCGGGTGCGTGGCGGGCGGGCCTGCCTGCCGGCTGTTCTTGGGACGGCGGAATATGTCTTTGTCCGGAGGGTTTAAGGTCGGCCCGGGCTATCGCCCATGAGCGGCCCACCCGGAAGGCCGGGATGGAGCCGCCCTTTACCCGCTTAAAAACGGCTATCCGGGATACTCCGAGTATCGCGGCCGCTTCGGGGATGGAAAGAATATTTCCGGCCATTGTTAACTAGTGTTAACCATATTAGCATATATCAGCCGGGTAAAATCAAGCGCCTGGCCCGCAATGCTTAGTCCGTAATTCTGAGCGTGTATTTGGTGGTTAACAATAGTTAACCAAAGCGGAGTTTGACCGGCCCCCTGCGGCCTTAATATAATAAGGAAAGGACGAAGGTCCGGTTATGAAAATACTTATACTCGGGGGTACCAGCTTTTTCGGCCTGGAAACGGCCAACCTGCTTCAAAAAGAGGGGCACGATGTCACGGTTTTCTCCCGGCGCTGCCCGGCGCCGGACCTGCACCTGGACATACGGCAGTCCCGGGGGGACCGCACGGTCGAGGCCGACCTGGTCAGGATGTCGGTGGACCGCTGGGACGCGGTCATAGACAATATCTGTTATAACGCCGCCGACGCGGAAAAAGCCGTCAGGATCTTCAGCGGCCGTGTCGGGCTTTATGTTTTCACCAGTTCCGCGGCCGTCTATTCCACGCTGGAGGGCGCCCCCACCCCTTACCGGGAGAACATGACCGCCCTGCTGCAGCCCAAGGCGGAGCCGCGCCGCACTCCTTATTACGATTACGCCTCGGGCAAGGCCGAAGCCGAGAAGGTCTTCTTCAACGCGGCTGAAAAGATCTCTTTTCCCGTGCTGATGGTCAGGCCCCCGGTAGTCCTCGGTCCACGCGACCACACCCTGCGAGCCTATTCCTACTGGCTGCGGCTGGCGGACGGCGGCCCGCTGTTCCTGCCCGGCGCCGCCCTCCGCGCCGGTTACGCCTTTTCAGCGGACCTGGCGGCGGCCTTCGCCGCCCTGCTGACCAGCGGCGCCGCTCCCGGCTCGGCTTTCAATGTAGCCGGGGGGGAAGTCCTGTCGCTGGAGGACTTCGTAAAGCTCTCGGCCAGGATAATGCACCGCGAGGCGGAGATACTGACGCCGCCCAAGGAATGGCTGAAAGCCAACGGCTGGAACCCCGCGGCCTCGCCGCTGTCCGGCGGGGGGGATTTTACCCTGGACATTTCGAAGGCGCTCAGGGAACTGGATTGGCGGCCGGCGACGGCCGAGCGGACGCTGAAAGAGACCATAGAATGGTTCCTGATGAAATATACCGGCCCGGCGCCGGAAAATTACGCCGGGCGCAAGGCCGAGCTGGCCCTGGCTGAAAAATGGAAGACGGAGGCTGCGTGAATAAGAAGGACCTGGCCGCGCGCGCGCGCGGTATAAAGATCGTGCTGATGGACGTGGACGGCGTGCTTACCGACGGGAAGATGTACTATATCCCCGGCCGCGGCGGCGGGATGGTGGAATTCAAGGCCTTCCACGCCCTCGACGGCATAGGCCTGCGGCTGCTCAATAATTTCGGCATAGGGACCGGCGTCATCACCGGCCGCGAATCCCCCGGCACCGAGGAGCGGGCCGCCCAGCTGGGCATGAGCTACGCCTACCTGGGCTTCCTGTCCAAGCTGCTCCCGATGGAGGAAATACTGGCCGCCGAGGGGCTGACGCCGCGGCAGCTGGCCTATATCGGCGACGACTGGACCGACATACCGCTGCTGCGGCGGGCCGGCCTGGCCTGCGCGCCGGCCAACGCCCTGCCCGAGGTGAAGGCGGCGTCGCATTTCACCGCCAGCAAAGAAGGCGGCCTCGGCGCGGTGCGCGAGGTCTGCGACCTGATACTCTCCGCGCAGGGCAAAATGGGGGAGATAATGAAATGCGTCGAGACGGCGCATTGGCCCTCGCCGGCCAGGCCCCCGATGAGGATAGTCCGTTATTCGGAGCGGAAGAAAGCGGACTCCCGCGCCGGGCGCAAGGCCCCGCGCGGCGGGGGCAAGGCCAGATGACCCAGTTCCTGGCGGCCTTCGGCGCCGGCGCGGCGTCCTTCCTTTCGCCCTGCATACTGCCGCTGCTGCCCGGCTACCTGTCGCTGATAAGCGGTTTCTCGGCGGCTGAGCTGCTGAAGGATTCCGAGGGCCGTCATTCCCGCCGCGTCCTGCAGGGCGCGCTGCTTTTCTGCGCCGGTTTCTCCATAGCCTTCTCGCTGCTCGGCGCCGCGGCTTCGGCCGTCGGCATGCTGCTCGACTCCTGGCGCGGCCCCATCATGAAAGGCCTCGGGGTCCTTATGGTCGCGATGGGTCTCCAGATGGCCGGCGTCTTCGACCTGCGGATATTCAATTATGAGAAACGCGTGCCGCTGAAGAAATTCAGCGGCACTCATTACGGCGCTTTCCTGATGGGTTTCGCTTTCGCGCTGGGCTGGTCGCCCTGCATCGGGCCGATATTGTCGGGGATACTGGTTCTGGCCGCCGGCCAGGAAATGGGACGCGGAGTGGCGTTGCTTTTCGTCTATTCGATGGGATTGGCCGTGCCCTTCCTGGCGGCGGCCTGGTTGACGGTGCCGGTATTCGGATTTTTGTCGCGCTTCCGCGGCGGTGTCAGGAAGGTCGAGATCGCCGCCGGCGTCGTCCTGGCCGTTTTCGGCGCTTTGCTTTTTTTCGACAGGCTGATGTTCGTCGGTTAAGCCGCGGTCCTGGAGCCCGGCTTGACCAGCGGCGCGCCGGCGGCGCAGAGCGGGCAGTCCGACGGGTCGTAGACGGTCAGGCCCAGCTTGAGCAGGCTGGCCGCGGGGAAGGGGAAGGCGAGGCCGCCCGTCCTGTCGATCATCGAAAGCGCGCCCAGCACCTTCACTCCCAGCCCGGAGGCGAGTTCCGCCGTTTCCATAGTGGATTTGCCGGTGGTGAAGACGTCCTCCACTATCACGACGGAGGCGCCGCGCGGCAGCGAGAAGCCCCGCCTCAGCGTAAGTTTTCCTTCCTGTCTTTCGGCGAAAATGAAATCCACGCCCAGCGCCGCCGCCGTCTCGTGGCCGATTATCAGCCCGCCCATCGCCGGCGAGAGCACGGCGTCCGGCTTCCCCCCGGTCCAGAGGGCCGCCAGCGCCGCGCCATGCTCGCGGGCGCGGGCGGGTTTGCGCAGCGCCAGCGCGCACTGGACATAGTCCGGGCTGTGCAGCCCCGACGACAGCAGAAAGTGTCCGCCGAGCAGCGCCCCGTTCTCTTTTAGCGCGGCGAGAAGGTCCTTCTTCATTTTATCTCCTCCAGTATGGCGGCGGCTTCGGCGGCCGGGTCGGCCGCGGCAATCACCGGGCGGCCGACTACGATATAATCCGCCCCCGCGGCGGCGGCTTCCCGCGGCGTCATCGTCCTCTTCTGATCGTCCCCGCCGGCGGCGCGCCGTATGCCGGGCGTGACGATCTCCGCGGCCGGGCCGAGCGCGGCGCGCAGCCTGGCGGCCTCGTTGGGCGAGGCCACCACGCCGTCCAGGCCGCATTCGCGGGCCAGCGCCGCCAGCGAATCTGCGGCCTCCGCCGTGCCGGCGCGAAAGCCC
>CAZVWK010000090.1:0-9196 GCA_964631475.1 uncultured Elusimicrobiaceae bacterium
TCATTTGGCGTGCGCTATAATCGTGTTGAAAAGGGTTTTTGGATGACTTCTAATATCTCGTCATGGTCCGATCGATCTTTTCGCCCCAGGCGTCCAGGCCGCCTTTGAGTGTGTGCACTTTTTCATAGGAAGCCGTTCTCTTTCATCCAGGCGTCGTCGAATATCGTGCTGAGATAATTCCGCCCGGTGTCCGGGAACATCACCACGATGGTCTCCGGGCGGCGGTACTTCTCCGCATATTTCAGCGCGGCGGCCAGCGCCGTGCCCGACGAGCCGCCGACCGGCAGGCCCTCTTCCCGCGCCAGGCGGCGGGCGGCCGCGAAGGATTCGGCGTCGCTCACGCGGAACCATTCGTCCACGACGGACTTGTCGTAGTTCTCCGGGAAGAAGTCCTCGCCGATGCCCTCCACCTTGTAGGACCTGGGCGCGTCGCCGGAGGGTATCGAGCCCTCGGGGTCGGCGCCTATTACCCTGAGACCGGTTTTTTTATCCTTGAGAAATTTCCCGGTGCCGGTGACCGTCCCGGTGGTGCCGGCGGTGGCCTCGACTATCGTCGTGCGCCCCGGGACTATGGTGCAGTCCTTCTCGGCTTCGGTCAGCATCCGCAGGGCTATCCTGTCCTTCACGCTGCCGCCGGGGTTGAGGTATTCCACGTTGGCGTAGAGCCTGGCCGGCAGGGCGGCCAGCGCCGTTTCCGTTTCTTCCCCCAGCCGGGCCCGCTCGAGGTCCTTTTCCGGCGCATCGCCGCCGACCGGTTCCGCCCCGCGCTCGGTCGCCCGTCCAGGCTTACCGCCGCGGTGCGGGAGCGGGCCGAGGAGCGGCGGGCGCTGTCCACGGCGAGGTTGTAGGCAAATCGGAAAAGCACGGTCGAGAGCGCGGCCCTGGGCTCGAGCGCCGGCGCCGTGCGGTAAAGGCGCAGGAAGGCCTCCTGGGCCAGGTCTTCAGCCGCCCCGCGGTCGCGGGTGTACCTGTAAAGGAAATTTATGAGTCTGGTGGAATGCTTGTCCACCAGGCGCGTGAAAGCGGCCTCGTCGCCGGCGTTGAAGGCCGCGATCAGATTGAAATCCTCCGGCAGGTCCGGCTCTTCGCTCATGCGGCTTGTTTTACCTTATCGTTTCGCCTCCGGCGGCGACCGCCGTAAGCAGCGCCCCTGGCCGCCGCCAGCTTTTGCAGCATGCGGGCCAGTTGGTCGGCGCACGAGGTTTTCTTATCGCCGCACTTTATCCCCTTCAGTTTGCGGACCGCGTCATTCACCGACATCCCTTCCAGCAGCAGGGCCAGGGCCCGGAGATTGCCGGGACAGCCTTTGTAGAATTTAACGCCTTTGAGCTTCCCCCCGGCTATGCGGAAAGATACCGATTTGGCGCAGACGCCCGCGAGATCGCGCTTCATTTTTTGGTCCAAGGCAGCCTCAGCCGCAGCGTCAGCAGCGCGTCGCCAGAGAAGAGCCTGGCGGCCAGCGTGACGAAGACGGCGAAGACGGCCGCCTGGTATATTATGCCCCAGGCCACTGAAGCGATATCGCCGGTCATCACCGCCCGCGGCGCCAGGAAGGCGTGCGTGAACGGTATGGCGTAGAGCAGTCCCTTTATCCCCCAACCGGCCGTGCTGAGGTCTATGAAGATCGGCATCAGGTAGGAAAGCATCAGCGGCATCATCAGGGGGACCAGCATGGCCTGTATGCTCTTGACGTCCTCGGCCAGCATGCCGAGTATGAATGCCAGCGCTAGCGAGCACAGTATGCAGACCAGCACCGAGAGGCCGATGAGCAGGTAGCCCTGCGTAGTGATCACCAGGCCCAGCCTGACCAGGGAGGGACCCGCGGCGGCGGCGGTCGCCCCTTCGGCCGCGGCGGTTATGCCGCTCATGAACGAGCGCATGCCCAGCAGGTAGGCCCCCGAGAGCCCTGCGGCTATTATCGCCGCGGCCGTCAGTTTCGAGACCACCAGCATGCGGCGGTCCAGCGGCGAACTAAGCAGCGTCTCTAGCGTCTTGTTCTCCTTTTCGGTCGCTATCGCCGTCATTATCATCTGCGCCGAAAGTATGACGATGAAGAACACGGCTATCGGGAAGAAATAGGACTGCGACTGCATGAAGCCTACCACCTGCGCGAGCGGAATCTGCTCGGTGCGGCCGTCCACCACCACGAACTCCACCGCGGGAGCGGGGTCGCGCAGGAAGGAGGGCGGCAGGCCCGGGGCCTTGCGCTCCATGGCGTAGGCGCTGGCCTCGGCGGCAGCCAGCGACGAGACCTTGCGTATGCGCGAGGCGGCCATCGCCGCGCCCAGGCCCGAGGCCCGCTTCCGGAACCGGGAGTAGAACTCGAGGCGCGAAGGCCGTCCCTCCTCCACGGAGCGGGCGAGCCCGGCCGGTATGACCAGGAAGGAGCTCTCGCCGGCGTGCTCTGGGGCCGTCATGGCGGACTCTATGTCCGTGAAGGCCGAGGCCTTGAGCGGCGTTTTCCCCTCCCCCATGGCCGCCAGCAGGCGGGCGGAGAGCTCCGAGCGGTCCAGGTCCATCACCACTATGGAGTTCGACGCGCCGGCGGCCCGGCTGTGGCTGCCGACCGATTTGCCGATGACGTAGAAGACCAGTATCATGGCGGCTATGGAAAAGAGGAGCTGGCGGGTCAGCAACTCCTTTATCTCCTTCTTCAGCAGCACCAGGAAGATGTTCATTGGGTAAGCCTCACAAAAACTTCCTCCAGATCCTCGGTCGCGAACTGGGCCTTGAGAGAGGCCGGAGTATCGCAGGCCAGCAGTCTGCCCTTGTTGATAACCCCGATGCGGTCAGAGAGAAACTCTATCTCGGCCATGTTGTGGCTGGAGATGAGGAAGGTCATGCCGCCGGCGGCCAGGTTCTTGATGGTCTTGCGTATCTCGTAGCCGTTGACTATGTCGAGGCCGCTTGTGGGTTCGTCTAGTATCGCCAGCCGGGGCCGTATCATGACGGCCCTGGCCAGCAGCAGTTTCCTGGCCATGCCCTTGCTGTAGGTCTTGATCCTGTCCTCAAGACGGGCGCCCAAGCCGGAGAGCCCGGCGCCGTAGTCCACTGCCGCCGCGGCTTTGCTTTTATCGCGCAGGAAGACCATGGCCATGAAGTCCAAGTATTCGCGGCCGCTCAGGTTCTTATAGGCGCCGGCCTCCTCGGGCAGGTAGCTGATGACTCTCCGGACCGCGTGGGCGTCGCGCACCGTGTCCAGGCCGAAGACCGAGATGGAGCCGGCGGTGGGAGTGAGTATGGTCGAGATCATCTTTAGCGTGGTGGATTTCCCCACGCCGTTGGGGCCTACCAGCGCGAAAATCTCCCCCTTGCGGACGGAGAAATCCAGGCCAGCCACGGCTTCGAAATCGCCGTATTTCTTGACCAGCCCGGATATTCCAAGAGCGTCCATGACGGATAGAGCATACAATTTTTAAGGGAAGCGGCTCCCGTCAGCCCGCGAGAAGCCCGAACAGGAGCCCGGCTCCCAGGGCGAACAGCAGCCAGAAGGCGGCGTATACCGGCAGCCCCCGCCGTCCTATCAGCTTCTGCGACATTATCATCGTCGGTATGCAGGTTCCCACTGAGCCGAGCAGGAAGGTGAAGGCGGGGCCCGGCCCGAGGCCTAGTTTAATGAAGGAGAGCGTCAGCAGTATCTCTTCCCCCTCGCAGACATAAAGCGGCACTCCGGCCAGGGCGGCGGCGAGGCAGGCCAGCGGGCCGGAAGAGCCCAGGTAGCCGGCGATAAAGTCCTGCGGGACGCTTACCAGCAGGGTGCTGGCTATGGCCATGCCAATGGCGAAATATTTCCCCAGTTCTTTTATGATATCCGCGAAGACGGGCCGGAACTTTTTGGGCGCCTCATCTTCGTTCTCCCCCCCGCCCGGACAGCCGCAACCCGAACCGCAGGCGATTTTCTTCTCCGCCGCCGGAGCCGGTATGTCAAGCCAGGCGGTCCGCCTTTCCAGGTTCAGAAAGACGGCTCCTATGGCCATGCCCCCGGCCAGGCCTGCCATGGCGCGCGCGGCGGCGAATTCCCAGCCCAGCATGGCCTAGGTGAGCACCAGCGTCTGGGGGCTGGCCAGCGGCGAGGCCAGCAGGAAACTGGTGACGGTCCCCAGGTCGGCGCCCTTGCGGCGGAGGCCCTCGGCCATCGGCATGGTGGCGCAGGCGCAGCCCGGCATCAGCATGCCCAGCAGCGAGGCCTTGGCCATCGACAGCCAGCCCCACCGGAGATGACGCAGCGCGAATTCCGGCTTCAGCCAGACGTCGAGCGCGGCGCCGAAAGCGGCGCCGGCCAGGAACTAGGGCAGGACTTCCCAGGTTAGGCGCAGGAATTCAAGGGCGAAGTCGTGGAGCCAGCTCATGCCTGTATTTTATGAAAACCCCCCGCCTGTGAGGCGGGGGGTTTCCGTGAAGGGAGGATTGTCCTATTTTTTAGCCGAGTGTTGTATCAGGACGCCGGTTTTCTTTATCACTTTCCGGAAATCCTTGCCGGAGGCTCCCCAGTCTACGGTCTCCACCCTGAACGGGAACCGGGCGGCCGTGAACTCCTCGGCCAGTTTTTCAAGGCGGCCGGCCGCGAGCGGTTTTTTGGACATGACGGCCAGGTCCAGGTATGAGTATTTCTTGGCCGGCCCGGAGGCGCGTATTCCGTATACCATGACGTCGAATTCGGGAAGGCTGCCCGAGAGGATATTCTTCACTTTCCTGAGATGCGCCGGCTCCAGATCTATCATGTTGTCTCCTGTCCGAACCCTGACAGTCTATCAAATGCCGCCGCCCGGGGCCAGCAATGGTTATTTTTTCAGGCCCTTGTCCCGCAGGCCGACGCGGCCCAGCAGCGGGAGCTTCAGAGCCGGCCGCAGCAGGTCCATGCCGAAATTTAGTCCGAGGATATTGGCTTCCAGCCCGTCGGAGAGGCCGGCCGTGACCCCGAGAAGCCCGTAGGCCGAGATCTGGACCCCCGTCCCTGTCTCGGAACCCGCGGCCAGCCGGGCTCCGCCCAGCCAGTCCCGTCCGACAGCGGTGGGAGGCAGTTCGACGCCTATCTCCGGAACATTGCGCAATATGTGCGAAATATAGGTGTTGCTGTTAGGGCCGGGCCAGGCGCGGTAGACGGAGCCGTACGGATAGGAGCGGGAAGCTTCGTCGATCAAGGGGATGATCCTTTCAGCCTTCTACCCCCTTATGTCGAAAAGGCTGGCCGGCTCTTTGCCGTACCAGCGACGGTCGGGGATGTCGGCCTCCACGACCACCGCGCTCGTAGAGCGGCGCAGCCGCCAGCCTACCAGGTGATAGACGCGGTAATCCGCGGAGTCTTTCTCCTTTACCGAGATCCAGCAGTGTACAGCGAAAACGCCGCGCCAGCGGAAGGCCCTGGCGGCGTAGCCCTGTACAACGGCGCCCGGGTGTTCCTCCGGAGAAGGCGCTAGGCCGGCGCTGCTCCTGTCGGCGGTGCGCCAGTCGCGGCCCGAAACAGGACGCGGGTGCGCAGCGGCGGCCAGCAGCAGGGCGGCCGTGCCGGCGGCCACGAAGGCCAGGGGGCGCATCTTCATACGGACATTTTCGCAGATGCGCCCGCCCCAAATAATATAGAATTCCATGGGGCGGATAATGAAAAGAAAAATACTGCTTGTCGACGACAACGCTGAGCTCAGGTCGAATTTCCGGCTCTGGTTCCCGGAATATTCCTTTACCGAGGCATCGGGAGCGCCGGAGGCCCTGCTAGCCCTGTCCCGCCCCAACGATTTCGACCTGGTCATCATGGACGTGCAGATGCCTGGCATGGACGGCCTTACCGTGCTTGAGAAGATAAAGTCTTCCAGTCACCCCCGCCGGGTCCTGATAGTGACGGGCTACAGCAGCAAGGAGACTGCCATAAGCGCGCTTACCGCCAGGGCGGACGGCTACCTGGAAAAGCCTTTCGACATAAAGACCATGCGCGCCGCCATAGAAAAGCAGCTCCTTTCGGTCTCCGGCGCCTCCAGCGCGGCCGGGCTGGACATGGAAAGCAAGGTGGAGCACGTGAAGCGCTTCGTAGAGGCCAACTGCCTGGGCCGCGTTTCGCTCAAGGACGCCGCGGCCGCGGTCTTCCTTTCCCCCAAGTACCTGAGCCGTCTTTTCCGGGAACGTACCGGGATGAAGTTCGAGGATTTCAAGCTGCGGGCGCGTATGGCGCGGGCCCGCAGGCTGCTCCGCTCCACTTCCATGACGGTGAAAGAAGTCTCCGCCCGGCTCGGCTATTCCAACCCCGAGTCCTTCATCCGCCAGTTCGAAAAGATAGTCAGGGAGACCCCCTCCTGCTACCGCGGCGGCCGGCGCTGCCGCCCCCGCCGCCGTTGAAAATTCCTGTCCGCCGGGGGCCGGCCCGGGGTGGAAAAAAGTCAGTATAAAGAGGACTCCGCCAATTGTCCCCCGCTGCCCGGGGGGCTATACTATCGCTGAAGGATCGTAATTCGGTAAATCAGGGCGGGCGGTTCTTTTATGGAAGAGCGTGAACAGGGGCGGGACGCCGATATAGGCGATATGTTCAGGGACGCCGAGCCTCCCGGGCAGTCCTCCGGGCGGCCCGCGCCTCGGTTCCATTCGTCCTCCAACGGTCTGCGGAAAGCCACGATAACTCCTCCTCTCTTTTCGCGCCCTTCTCCTGCCCCGAATCCTCCGGCTCCCGGCGCTGTTCCCCATCCCGACCTAAAATCTCCGCCCCGGCAGAAAACCGTGCTCGTAGTGGACGACAATAAGGATTACCGCGAGCTTGTGCGCCACCTCCTCGAGGTCAACCGCTATAAGGTGCTGGAGGCCGGCAACGGCATAGAGGCGCTGGCGCTTATACAGGCCTCCATGCCGGACCTGATGCTGGTGGACTTCAACATGCCAAAGATGAACGGCTACGAACTTATACAGGAAGTCCGCAGCAACGTGGATACCCATGATATAAAGATAATCATGTTCACGGGCGCCACCAACCGCCAGCAGCTGCGCGCGCTGAACATGGACATAACGGAGTTCCTTGAGAAGCCTGTGCCCAATATGAAGCTACTGGAAAGCGTTTCCAGGGCTTTGGGCCCCCGGGCTCAGCAGGCGCCGAAGAATCCTCTCCGCCCGGCGGAGCGGAGGCCCGACCCCGCCCCCCGCGCAATCGAGCCGCAGCCACCTTCGATAACCATAGAGCGTTTCGATCAGGAGGTGCCGCCGCCCGCTCCGGCCCCGGATTACGCGGCCCCGCCGGCGCCTGCCGAAGAGCAGCGGCCTCCGGCGGCGATAGAATTGCCGCGCGAGCCGGAGCCTCCGCCGGCGCCGCAGGCGGCGCTCGTCGAAGAGCCGCCGGCCGAGCAGGTCCCGGAGATAGAAGAGGCCCTGGCGGAGAACGACGGGGAGCTCGAAGTGCTGGACAGCGCCGGCGAGAAGAAAGAAGAGGCGGTGGAGACCATCGGCTTGGAGAGCCTGGCCAAGGATTCCCCGCTCATCCAGCGGGTGAACAAGATCCTGGCGGCCGCCGTGGATATGCGGGCGTCCGATATACACATAGAGCCGCAGGAGGCCCGGGTTGTCGTGCGGGCGAGGGTGGACGGGGTGCTCAAGCAGTTGACCACTCTGCCGGCATCCATTCATCCCCGGCTGACGGCGCGCATAAAGATAATGAGCGATCTGGTGATAACCGAACGCCGTATCCCGCAGGACGGGCAGTTCCGTGTGCAGATGCGCGGACAGAAGATAGAGTTCCGGGTGAGCACGCTCCCCTGCCTCAAGGGAGAAAAAATAGTTCTTCGCGTGCTGGGGCAGAGCAAGCTTAACTCCGACCTCGACCAGCTGGCGCTGAACCAGCGGGAGCGTCACTCCGTGGAAGCCGCGCTGAAAAGTCCCAACGGCCTGATACTGGTTACCGGGCCTACCGGTTCCGGCAAGACCACAACCCTCTACACCATGATAAACGTGCTCAATAATCCGGACGTGAACATAATGACCGCCGAGGACCCGGTGGAGTACGAGGTCCCCAACGTCAACCAGGTCAAGATACGCCCGGCCGTCGGCCTGACTTTCGAATCCACGCTGCGCGCCTTTCTGCGCCAGGACCCGGACGTCATGCTCGTCGGCGAGATACGCGACCTGGAGACGGCCGAGATAGCCATAAAAGCTTCCATAACCGGCCATCTCGTCTTCTCTACGCTGCACACCAACAGCGCCCCGGCCACCATAACCAGGCTTACGCATATGGGCGTGGCCCCCTACCTGGTGGCGGCAAGCGTCAAGATGGTCATAGCCCAGCGGCTTGTGCGCAAGCTCTGCGAGCACTGCAAGGCGGCCGCCTCGCTTAGCGACGAGGACAGGTCTTTCCTTACGGAAAAGGAGGCGGGGCGGCTGGGCCATATCTACCGCCCTGTGGGCTGCCATCATTGCCGCGGTACGGGGTATTCCGGCCGCAGGCCTGTTTTCGAGGTCATGCCGATAGAAAGTTCCGAGATGCGCAACATGATAACCACCAAGACGGACGTGGACGAGCTAAACCGCCTCGCCATGCGGGAGGGGATGACCTCACTGCGCGAGGCCGCCCTGGGGGCCGTGGAAGCCGGGAGCACTTCGATAGGCGAGGCGCTCAAGATAATGATGGGGTGATCTTTATGAAACCCCGGGACGACGAATACTGGAACGCCGCGCCTTCCGCCGGGGGAGGCCCGGATCCCTATCCCATGTCCTACCCCGGGCTCTGCTACGAGTTCCTGCTCTCGCTCTCCAGGGCGGTGAAAGCGGTTGCCCTCTACCGCCTCAGTCACCCGGTCGTAGTGGAGGTTGTCGGCAAATCCTTCGCCATCCTCGCGTCGATCCTGGCCGCTTCCAAGGCGCAGTCTCTCGCTGTCTCCATCGAACAGGAGAACTGGCTTTTCAACGGGGACATAGTCCCCCAGGTCCCGGGCGAATCGCAGAACATGGCCGGGCATTTCAAGAACCACGGCCTCAAGGGACTGACCTTCGCGGCCGGGGTAAAAAGTTTCGAACTGGGCGCGATATGCGAGTTTTTCGGAACGGCCCCCAAGAACCAGCCGGAAGGGTTCTTCGTCGAATTCATGGCCCAGCGGGGAGTCGAGCATATAAGGCCTGAGTCCGTTCGCTACGTCAGGGCCGCTTATACCGCGACGCCGCAGGAACTGCCTCTTCCGGCCGCGGCCGCGCCTCGTGCGGCCTCTCCCGCGCCGCAGTCCGCGCGGCCGGCGGC
>CAZVWK010000091.1:0-9162 GCA_964631475.1 uncultured Elusimicrobiaceae bacterium
ATTCATTTGGCGTGCGCTATAATCGTGTTGAAAAGGGTTTTTGGATGACTTCTAGTTGAGAGGCAGGGTGAAGCGGAAAACGCTGCCGCCGGACGGGCAGTTCTCGGCCCAGATACGGCCGCCGTGGGCGTCCACGACCATGCGGCAGAAGGTCAGCCCCAGGCCCATGCCCCCGCGGGCGGCCGCGGCCGAAGGCCCCTGGAAGAACTTGTCGAATATCCTGCCGATATACTCCTCGGGGATGCCGGGCCCGGTGTCGCTGACCGAGAACAGTATTTCCTTCCCCCCGGTCCCGGCCTCGGCCAGGACGCGGACGCGGCCCGAAGAGGGGCTGAACTTGAGCGCGTTATTGATCAGGTTCTGAAGCACCCGCACTATCATCTCGCGGTCGGCCTTCACCAGCCTGCCGGGGGCGGCTCCGGCCCTGAGCGACTTTCGCTCGGCCTGCGCCCGGGGCAGCATGGTCTTTATCGCCCCGCTGATTATGTCCCTGACCGGCACCGGCCCGATGGAGAGCTGCATGGAGCCGGCCTCCATTTTGCTGATGCGCAGGATGTCGTTGATCATCTCCCGCATCTCGTTGAGCACGTAGTAGATGTCCTTGAACCGTTCGCGCTGGGTTTCGCTAATGCTCCCTTTAAGCTCGTCCTCCAGGAACTCGCAACTACAGAGCAGCGCGGTCATGGGGTTGTTGAGGTCGTGCACTATGGCGTGCGCGAGAAGGTCCTTGCTGCGCTCCAGCTGGGCGCGCCGCTCCTCCAGTATGGCCAGGGCCGAGTAATCGCAGACGGCCGAGACCAGGTTGCGGTCGGCGGCCGACCATTCCCTGGGTTCCCTGGCGTTCTCCGCGCGGACTATGCCGGCCGGGCGGCCCTCTGCCACTATCAGCATGTCCAGCGTGGAAAGTATCCCGTTGGGTATGAAGTATTCCCTGGAGAACTCGGCGGTGCGCGGGTCCCTCCTGGCGTCGGCCGCCGCCACCACCCCCTCGCTTTCCATCACCTTGAAATAGAGCGGGGACTTGGACTTCTCCCATCGTTCCCCGGAAAAATGCCTGCGGGTGGGCGCGTCGTAGATATCCCGGCAGACCATGGCGGACTTATCCTCGGCGAAAAGCCAGACGCCGACCCGGTCCACGCGCAGGGAGTGGGCGCAGATCTCGGCCGCCTCCCTGAAGGCGGCTTCTAGGCCCTGGCCGGCGGCCTTGCGGCTTTTACCGAGCGTCACCAGGGTTATATTCTGCGCCTCCAGCGACTCGTTCTGCCGCTTGAGGGCCTGCTCCGCTTTCTTGAGCCGGGTGATGTCGTCGAGGCAGATGAGCGCCTGCTGACTGTTGTCATCTACGATGACAGCGGTGGAGGCCACGAAATAGGCCGGCTCCTTGTCTATAGTCAGGGTTATCTCCCTGCGGCTTATGGGCTTGCCGGAGCGGAAAGTCTCCGAGAGAAGTTCGCGCAGAGGACAGTTGGAGCACTCCTTCTCCTTGCCGCAGTTCCCGCTCCTGGCCGCCTCGCAGCCCAGGGCCTCGCCGGTCAGTCTGCCGATATTGGAGAGCCTGTCCGGCACCCCCGAAAGACTTATCTTGGTTATCCGGCGGTCCTGGTCGACCAGCAGCATTATCATCGGGGAGTTGTTGAAGATGGCGTTGAGCTGCGCGGAACCGCGCCTCAGTTCCTCTTCCATCCTGCGCCTAGCGGTAACATCCCGGCCGGAGCAGGCCGCCCCGATGATCCTGCCGTCCAGCAGTATGGGGCCGAAGTTGAAGTCGTAGCAATGACGGTGCCCGGAACGGACATACGAGTCCTCTTCGCGGAAGGACTGGCCGGAGAGCGCCCGGAGATAGCGCTTCTTCCATTTGTGCACTTCGGGGGCTGACGCCTGGGCGAGGGAGTGGTCGCCGGGCTTTACGCGGCGGGGCAGATAAGACTCGCAGCTCTTACGGTAGGCCTCGTTGAAAGTTATCAGCTTGAGGTCCCTGTCCACCGACCAGATCAGGTCCGCGGTATTGTTGACCAAGGCCTCAAGGTTGGCCCAGTTCTTCTTCAGGGCCGCGTGCTCGGAGGCCAGCTGCCGCGTCCGGTCCGCGACTTCGGCCTCCAGGCGGGCCTTGCTCTCCGCCAGCGCTTGCTCCGCCCTGACCCGGGCGGTGACGTCCCTGGCCAGGCCCTCGACTCCGACGCAACGGCCTCCCGCGTCCTTTACAGGCACCTCGATTATCTCCAGCCAGCGGGTGGAGCCCCCGGCGTTGAACGCTTCCAGCAGGTAAGGCTTCTGCGTCCTCCCCTTGATGCTCCGGGCCGTACGAAGGCGGGCCTCCTTGTTGCGGGGGTCCGAAGTGAGAAAGCGCGTGTAATGCCTTAGAAAATCCTTGGCGCGGTAGCCCAGGACCCTCCTGACCGAAGGGCTGACATAAGTGAAGACGCCTTTCCCGTCGTGACGGTAACAAAAGGAATCAGGATCGGAGACGCGCGCCAGCCAGGAGCCGAAGCCGGAGGTCTCTCCCGGCTTCGCACAGTTTTTTTTCTTACCCGATACGGACATATCCCCCCCCCGCAAACCGTCGCACCGGCGCGGAAGCGCCGGGTGGTAAGGACCCGGACCGGCACAGAGCCCGGTCTTACGGAAAACGGTTCTTTGACTTCCCTACCCCAAGGTCAATTATTACAAAATAAACGCTGGCCGTGAAGCCCTCTCAGCGCCTGGCGATTTCGCGTTCCAGCGAAGCCCTTATCCGCGGCTCTTCGAAAAAGCCTGCGGCCTCCAGGTAGGCGGCTTCGGCGGCCCTCCTGTCGCCGGCTTTGGAGAAGCAGGAACCTGTCCTCAGATAGCCGAGGGCCAGCATGGCCTCCACGGAATAGGGTTCGCCGACAGAAGAGTAGAGCGCCATCGAGGACCGCGCCTCTTCCAGCGCCTCCCGGCAGAGCTTGCGGGCAGCCAGGGCCGATATCAGCCTGAACCGCGCCTCGAAGACAGGACCCCTCGGGGCCTTCAGCACGGAATCCGCGAATATACCCTGCAGATTCTCCGCCGACCATGGCTCGAACTCGGCGTTCGGATGTTTTTTGAGAAAATCCCGCCAGGCGTCCGGGCTGGAGGAATCGGGATCCCGCAGCATGGCCCTGACCAGGTAGGCGTCGTCCGCGAAAGCGTTGGAGGGGTGGCTTATCAGTGTCGCGTCGAGCCTGTCCCTGGCGGTCTTGAGTCTCATGTCAGCCGAAACGGATTCCCTGAACCGGCCTGCGGCGCTTTCGGACTCCAGGGCGGCCTTCACCTTGCGCAGGGAATTTCGGTACTGGCTGTCCGGCGTCCTGGCGCAGCCCTGCGCCAGCAGGGGCAGCGCCGCAAGCAGTAAAGCCGCCGCCTTCCTCACGCGCCCGCCTTCAGCCTGGCGATGCGCTCCTCCAGCGGCGGGTGGGTGGAAAAGAGCATGGCGAAACCGCCCGGCTTGGAGGAGATCTTGAAAGCGGCTACCGACTCCCGGCCCGTCAGGTCGGCGTATTTTACCGTGCGCCGCAGGCCCTCGAGGGCGTTTATCATCTTCTCCCGGCCGGCCAGGCCGGCCCCGCCCGCGTCCGCGCGATACTCGCGGTAGCGGGAGAAGGCGGCGAGCAGGATCATGCCCAGGAAACTGAAAACTATCTGGAGAACTATCACCACCAGGTGCTGCATGGCGCCGCCTCCGTCGCGCGAGTTGCGGAAGATGAAGAACGCTATGACGCGGGCCAGGAACATGACTATGGCGTTGATAACGCCCTGAAGCAGGGTCATGGTGACCATGTCGCCGTTGGCGATGTGGGCGATCTCGTGGCCGAGAACTCCCTCGACCTGCTCCCACTCCATGGCCTCGAGCAGTCCCGCCGATACGGCTACCAGCGCGCGAGAGCGCGTGGGGCCGGTGGCAAAAGCGTTCACCTCGGGACTGTCGTAGACGCCGACCTCTGGCATCTTAGGCAGGCCGGCCGCTTTAGCCAGAGTATGCACCGAAACCACCAGCCGGGACAGGGCCGGGTCGGTCGTGCTGGGGTCTATGACCTGAACGCCCATCATCCACTTGGCCATGACTCGGGAGAGGGCCAGGGAGATGAAGGCGCCGCCCATGCCCCAGACCAGGCAGAATCCGATAAGCGCGGCGTAATCGATGCCGTTGGCTTGCAGGTAAGGCCGCACGCCCAGCAGTTGCATCGTTACGGACAGGGTAGTTATTATGAGGACGTTCAAAAGAACAAAAAGAACAACTCGTTTGGCCAACTTCATGAGCTTTCACCTCCGGAAATCGGGAACATGCTTCGCATTTTTACCTACGTAAATTGTACAAAAAAACAGTCAATATTTAATCACCTTTTACCACTTGACAAGTCAAGAGACGGATGTTAGACTATAGTCGCAGAGTAAGTGCAACGCGGAGTCTTGCGGTGTCCCGACCGGCCCCCGAGGGCCGTCCTCCGGGAGGGCGAACAGCAGCGAGTGCGGTGCGGTAACAGCGGCAGTCGCGGTGTCGGTGCGGTCGCGGTTGCAGCGCAGTGCTTCGGTCCGGCCCACAACAGGACCCGGCTGGTGTACGGCCCCCGCCCCCTGGCGGGGGCCCCTCTTTTTCCGGGCCTAAGAGCCTGTTGCACAAACCGCTTTCGTCGCGAAATCGCGGATTTTGAAGCCGAGTCGAAGCGACGCGAAACGAGCATTCTCGACGAGAGACTGCAAGTTGAGCGGCGCAAAGACGCAGGCCAAAAGACGCGGTTGCAGCAGAATCTGGGTTTGTGCAACAGGCTCCTAAATATCCTTCTTCCCGCCGGCCCTGTATATGGCGCCCCGGCCGAACCTGCGGCGTATCTCCTCTACCGCCCGGTGCGACCGTTCACGCCTGTCGTCGCCCTCCGCCTCGAAAAGGCTTTCCCGCTCCGAGGCCGGCATAAGGCCGGATACTTTAACTCCGAGAAGCCTCACCCGCCTCCTCCCGCGGCCGAAGGCGGCGTAGAGGCCGGAAACTTCTTTCCATATCACATCCGCGTAATTGGTGGCCAGCGGAATGGTCCTGGCGCGCGTAAAAGTTACGAACCCCTCCAGCCTTATCTTAAGCCCCAACGTACGCCCCTTAAGGCCCGCCTCCCTGAGCCGCGACGAGACTTTGTCGCAAAGCGCCACGAGCGACTCCGTTATCTCCCTCTCGTCTCCGGTGTCCGCTTCGAAAGTGACCTCGTTGGAGACGGACCTGGCCTCGCCGCACGGCGAAACCGGCCTGGTATCGAAGCCCCTGGCCAGCGCCTTTAAAGCCGCCCCGGCGGAACCAAGGAAAAGCAGCCTTTCATCAGCGCACGCCGCCAGTTCGCCCACCGCGTTCAGCCCCATGGAGCGAAGGACCTCCGCCGTCTTCGGGCCCAGCCCCCGGATTTTAGATATATCCAGCGGGGCCAGGAAAGCGGCCTCCCCTCCGGGCGGCACGGTCACGAACCCGTCCGGCTTGCGCAGGTCGGAGGCTATCTTGGCGCACATCTTGGTCGGAGCCAGACCGACGGAGCAGGTCAGCCCGGCGACCTCCCGCACGCGTGCCTTCAGCCTGAAGCAGGCCTCCTCCGGCCCGCCGAAGAGATGAGCGCTGAGCGTGATGTCGAGGAAGGCCTCGTCCACGCTGACCATCTCCACGTCGGGGGTGAACTCGTGAAACACCTGTTCTATGGCGGACGAAGCCCTGCTGTATTTCCGGAAGTCCGGCGGCAGATAGACGCCGCCCGGGCAGCGCCGCCAGGCCTCGGAGATCGGCATGGCCGAGTGCACGCCGAACTTCCGCGCCTCGTAGGAACAGGTGGAGACCACGCCGCGCCCCCGGCCGCCTTTCGGATCGGCGCCTATGATGACCGGCTTGCCGCGCAGCGAAGGGTCGTCGCGCTGCTCTACGGCCGCGAAGAAAGCGTCCATGTCCACGTGGACGATACGACGCCCCGCCATAGGCCGCCTACTCCACCCTGACGATCATGCCGTCCGAATGGGCGCCGAATTCCGGGGCGTACATGGACTGTATGGTCGCCGCGCCCAGCCGGTAGGTCCCCGGCAGAGTAGGACGCAGACGATAGCCGAACTCATACTCCCCGCGCGGCACCCATTCCATGAAGAAATTGGTCAGCGAGTCGCGCTGCTCCTCGTAGCGGGAAAGCCGGTCCCAGCGCCAGCCGCTGAGCAGCGATTCCGCCTCGAAGCCGGCAGGCTTGGGGTCCTTGAGGTGCACGTACTCGAAGGCCGAACGCGTCCTTAGCGTAAGCTTGACCTCTATCTCCGAGCCGGCCGGGACGCTGTCGCCGCTCTTGAGCGGTTTCAGGGCGTAGCCGTCCCCTTCCTTCTCGCGGAGGAAATATCTCCGGTCCACGTTCATCATCCCCGGGGGGGAGGACTCGGCCAGTTCGCCGCTGGTATATATCGCCGCCAGCGAGGCGAAGGCGAGACCGGGCCCTTTCTTGTTTATCGCGGCCCGGGCGTGGTCCGGTTTCACGTCCGCGCCGTGGAGCGACCAGCGCAGCGGCTTCTCCAGCCAGTCCGCGGGCCCGACCGAGCCCTTCTCTTTAGCGCCGCCCCATTCCAGGGAGAATTCCTCCCCTTTGTCGAGCGCGCCGCGCGCCTTCATGAAGTCAAGCAGGGAATATATGGCCGCGGCCGAGGCGCGCGTGGACTTCCATTCGGAGGCTCGCCTGTTGAAGAGCAGCCACCGGACCATCTTGGCCGCGCGCGGATCCCCGGGGCTGAACGCCAGCAGCGTGCGCAGCAGAAAGGCGTGCTTTTCCAGAGTGTCGTTGTACCAGAGCCAGGAGATCTTTTCCGGGGCCCAGTAGAGACCGGAGACCTCGTCCTCGCGGGAGCCGTCCATAGCCCGCTTCAGGTAAAGGGCGGCCTTGTCTTTCTCGCCCAGCCGCAGGTAGACATAGGCCGCGTAAGCCCTGCCCATCGGCGTCATGGCCCGGTAATGCTTGTCCGCGTAATCGGCCCAGAGTTTGGCGTAATTGAGGGCCGTGCGGGACTCGGGCCACTTGCCCTCGAAAGCCGAGACCACGTAGGCCGCGTAGAGGAGCATGGAAGTCTCCGCGGGTTCCGGCTTCATCTGCCCCGGGATCTCCGAGAGTACGTATTTCAGGGCCCGCCTGGCCATGTCGCCCGGAGCGTCCACGCCGTAGCGCTCCCCCTCGGCGAACCCCTCCAGCACATAGAGCGTCATGTGCAGGTTGGGGCGACCGCCGGGGAACCACGGGAAGGACCCGTCGGGGAGCTGGTAACTCTTAAGTTTCTCGAGGGCCGCCTTGCGTTCGGCCGCTACCAGCCTGGCGTCCAGCGTATCGACAGAAGAGAGGGTGCGCGAGCGGCCTTTGGACGCCTCCTCCCAGGGCGTCTCCTGCAGCGAGAGCATCCTCAGCGGGTTGTCCCGCTCCCAGGCCGGCGTAAGAGTCTGGCGCTTGGGCACCTTGGCCGCGGCCGCCGCAAGGGCCGGATACTTGGAGTAGAAAGAGTTGACTATTGAAAGGGGAACGTAGCGGTTGAGCATCTGCTCGGTACATTCGTGCGGGTAACGCACTAGGTAGGGCAGGCTGCCCAGCACGGTAAGCGCCAGCTGCGGCTGTATCTCCAGGTGGGAGGACTCCATGACGCGGGAGGGGTCCTTCTTTTCCAGCTCCTTCAGGCGCAGTTCTTTGCGCACGTCACCGTCCAGCGCGGCGTTTACCGAGGCGAAGAGCCGCTCGCGGGAAGGCAGCACGGGCAGGTCGTTCTCCTGAGCGTCGGAGAATCGCCCGGCCCTGGCTATCACCCTCACCTTGTAGAAGCCGGTCGACGAAGGCGCTTTCGCCTTCCAGCGCAGCGTCGCGGACCCGTCCTTTTTCGCGGAGAACTGGCGCGTCAGCCCGGCCAGGCCGAGCTCCGCCTCGGCAGGGACCCCGTCGCGCGTAACGGAAAGCGCCACGGAGCCCGCGAGCGGGCCGTCGGAGGCGTTGGTAACCAGCGCCACTATCTCGGACTCGTCGCCCTCCCGCAGGTAGCGCGGCAGGTCCAGCCTAGCCATCAGGTCCTTGCGGGTCACCACCTCGGCCGAGACGCCCCCGCGCCTGACGTCCTGGGTCATCACACTCGCCGTGACTTTCCAGGAAGTGAGCCTGTCCGGCATCCTGAAGGACATCCTGCCGGCGCCCTTCTCTATGCGGAGCTGGTCTCCGAGAGGTCCGAGCGCACGCGGACCGGCTCTTCGGCCGGCGCCGCGGCCTGGGAAACGGAGGGCTCTCCCCGCCCGGCTCCGCCCGCGGCCGACTCTTTGCTCCTGGCGAAGGAGGCCCGCGCCGCGCCCGCGGGCGCCGACGGCGCTTCGGAATCGGAGAACGATTCTTCCATGAGCGCGCCTCCCAGCCCCTTCATCGAGTAATTCGATCCTATCGAGGAGGAGTTCAGCCTGAAGGCCGGCAGTTTATCCTCCGCGGCCGCTTTCTCGAAAACAGAGAACATGCGCGTGACCAGGCCCCGCTTGACCGGGAAGCCGGTGGCCCTGACCTGAAAAAGAGAGGAGACCGGCGAGACGCCTGCGCCTTTCGGGATAGAGCCCGTCCAGCCAGGAGCCGCCGAGCCCGCGGTAATAGTCCAGCGACCGGTCGAAGACGCGCACCGTCGCCTCCCCCTCCACCGGCCGCTTCCTGTCGTCCGCGGCCGACAGCGTCCACTCGGCCCTGGCCCCGGGCTCCAGCGAGCCCTCATGGTCCAGTTTCACCGACAGCTCCCTGTCTGAAAAAGGCACCGATACGCGCTCGGTAGCGGAATACAGCTTATGGTCCGAGGCGCCGAACCAGCGAGCGTCGAAGCCGCCGCGGTGCCCAGGCCCGATTTTTATTTCCGCCATCGAGACGCCCGGCTCCCGGAGGGTGCGCTTCTCCAGCAGGAAATTCCCGGCCATTATCTCGAGGAACTTGGAGCCCTTGAGCGCCGAGGCGCCCAGCAGGATACGCGCGGTCTCCCCGGCCTGGTAGGACGGCCTTTCGAATATGGCTACCGGCGGCAGGTTCAAAGAGGAGATCTTCCGCCCCGGATCGTAGCACACCAGTATCGCGGAGCTCCCGGACTCTCCGCCCCAGGGATCCGCCGCTTTCAGCCGCAGGCGGTAGACTCCCTCCGTGAGCGGCTTCAGGCTGAGCCGCTTGGCC
Source organism: uncultured Elusimicrobiaceae bacterium (assembly GCA_964631475.1). Classification (GTDB taxonomy): domain Bacteria; phylum Elusimicrobiota; class Elusimicrobia; order Elusimicrobiales; family UBA9959; genus UBA2231. The sequence goes on from CAZVWK010000091.1 coordinate 9,156, forward strand.
GACTTGG
>CAZVWK010000092.1:0-9151 GCA_964631475.1 uncultured Elusimicrobiaceae bacterium
AACCGGACATTTCTATTTGCCGCAAACAGGACATTTTAAAAAAATCGCTACAGCCGGCCGCCCTGGCCCCGCTGGCCGTCTACGCGGCGCTGCTCGCGTTAAGGTTCTCGCCCTCTCCAGGAACCCGGCCGTCGCCCTGGTTTCGGCCTTTTTCATCCTGTCCGGCCACATCGCATACGGCGCGGGCTACGCGGCAGGCTGGCTGCGCCTGGCAGTCTATTGTCCGCGCCTGCTGTTGACCAAGGGCGGCGGGCTGCCCGCGTACCTGATCTTTTACGTTACCAACCGCTGCAATATGCGCTGCGGCCACTGTTTTTACTGGAAGGGCCTGGAGGGGCCGGCCAGGGAACTGACCACCGAAGAGATAGAGAAAGCCTGCGGCTCCATGGGGGAACTGCTGCACGTGATCCTTACGGGAGGCGAGCCTTACCTTCGCAGGGACCTCGGCCGGATAATAGAGTCTTTCCATTCCAGGGCGGGAGCCAAGGTCATCACCATCCCCAGCAACGGTTCGATGCGGGAGGAAATGCTGGGCACGCTGGCCCCGGTGCTGAAGCGGTACCCCGGCCTGGTGATAAACCAGAATATTTCCTTCGACGGGCTGGAAGAGGAGCACGACCGGGTGCGGCGCATGCCGGGGGCCTGGCGCCGCGCGGCCGCCTCCTTCAGGGCGCTGAAAGAAATGCGCGAGGCTGAGGGGCTGCGGAACCTGAACCTGGGGATAGTGGTCACCTTCACCGAGTTGAATCAGGATAATTTTACGGAGACCGTCAGGGGCCTCTTCGAGGCGCTGGGGCCTGACAGCATAGCCATCAACCTGGTGCGCGGCGATCCCAGGGAAAAAGTGAACCGCCGGCTGGACATAGAAAAATACGCCGCCGCCGTCCGCGAGCGGGAGAGACTGTTCTTCAGCAGCGGCCTGAAAGGGGCTTTCGGCTTCCGCTTCCACACTCTGGCCACGGCCATAAGGATAGCCGTAAATTCGCTGGTGGAGCGCACCTGGCGCGAGGGACGCTTCCAGGCTCCCTGCTACGCGTGCCGCTCTATAGGCGTTATTTATCCCGGGGGAGATGTCTTCCCATGCGAACTGCTGCCGCGCAGCGTCGGCGGCCTAAAAGAAGCGGACTTCGACCTCCTCCGGATCTGGGCCGGCCCGGCGGCGGAGGAGGAGCGGAAAATGATAGCCGGGAGCCGCTGCTTCTGCACGCACGAATGCTTCATGCAGACCAATATCCTGTTCAACCCCCGCTTTTATCCCGGGCTTGCCTGGAAAGCCCTGAAGCTCTTCGTCGCCGCCCGCCGGGGTGATTAACCCCGCCCGCGGCGTACTCTGCCCCCTCTCCTGACCTGAAAACGACGCGGCAGGCGCCCCGGCGGCCCGGGAAACCGCGCCACGCGGGAGTCTTCATTCGTAGCGCAGGGCGTCTATCGGGGAGAGGTCCGAGGCTTTCTTGGCCGGCCAGAAGCCGAAGACCACGCCGACGCCGGCCGAGAAGCCGAAGGCCAGCGCCACGGAGGAGGGGGAGACATGTACCGCCCAGCCCGAGATCTTTGAGAGGATGAAGGCCCCTCCGGCGCCGGCCGCGATGCCCAGCATGCCGCCGATGACAGAGACTATGACGGCCTCGATGAGGAACTGCAGCAGCACCGCCCGGCGCGTGGCGCCGATGGCCTTGCGCAGGCCTATTTCCTTGGTGCGCTCGCTGACGCTGACCAGCATGATGTTCATGATGCCTATGCCGCCGACGATGAGCGAGATGCCGGCTATGAAGCCCAGCAGGGTGCTGAAGGTCTTTATCGTGCCGGTGAGCATGGACTGGAATTCCGCCATGTTCATGATCATGAAAGTGTCGTCCTTGTGACCCGGCAGGTTCTTGCGCTGGCGCATCAGTTCCTTTACGCGCTCCTGCGCTTCCTCCATCAGGTTGAAGTCGGACATCTCCACCCAGATCGAGTCGACGTACTGCTTGCCCAGGACGGCCTTCATGGCGGTCTGAAGGGGGATCACGATGGTGTCGTCCTGGTCGCGCGGCCCCTGCGCTCCTTTGAAAGGAAGCACGCCTATGACCGAGAAATTCTTCCGGTTTATCTTTATGGTCTTTCCGACGGGGTCCTCCTCCCCGAAGAGCTCGTTGGCCACGGTCTGGCCGATGACGGCAACCTTGCGCATCTGCCGCGCCTCCTGGTCGGAAAAGAAGCGGCCGAAAGCCGGCTGCGCCGCCCGCATGGAGGCGTAGACGGCCCCCGCGCCGACCACGGAGGTGCGGTGGTTCTTGGCGCCGTAGACCGCCTGCGCATTGCCCGAGACCAGCGAGTCGGTCCTGACCACGTCGGGCAGCTTCGCAAGTGCCGCCGCGTCTTCCATCGTGAGGCGGCTGGCGCCGCCGAAGCCCTGAGACGGGCCGCGGCCGCTCATGCGGGCGGGCATGACGGAGAGGAGGTTCGTGCCCAGCGACGACATCTGCTTCTCTATGGCCTTCTGCGCGCCGGTGCCCACCGCGAGCATGGCTATCAGCGCGCCCACGCCTATGATGATGCCCAGCATGGTCAGCAGCGCGCGGGTCTTGTTGCTGAGTATTGAGCGGACCGACGAGGCCATGTTCTCCGCTGCCTCGCGCCAGGTCAGGAAGAAATTAGCGGGCACGCGCACAGGCCTGCCCTCGCCGTCCGGGGCGGGCTTTTTCGTCGTGTCCTCTACGATCAGGCCGTCCTTGAGCCGGATGACGCGGTTGGCCCAGGCGGCGATGTCGGGCTCGTGCGTGACCAGAACGACGGTTATCCCCTGTTCGTTGAGGCCTTTGAAAAGGCCCATGATCTCGTCGGCCTGGGCCGAGGCCAGGTTGCCGGTCGGTTCGTCGGCGAAGACGATGCGGGGCTCGTTGACCATCGACCGGGCGATGGCGACGCGCTGCTGCTGGCCGCCGGAAAGCTGGTTGGGCCTGTGGCCGGACCTGTCCGAGAGGCCGACCGCGGCCAGGTGCCTGAGCGCGGCCTCTGGATTGGCTTTTTCCCCCAGGTAGATTTGGGGCAGCCCCACGTTCTCGGCCGCGGTCATGCGCGGCAGCAGGTTGAACTGCTGGAAGACGAAGCCAATGATGCGGGCCCGCAGGTAGGCGAGTTCGCCGTCGTCGAGGCCGCCGATCTCGCGGCCGTAAAGTTTGAAGGACCCTCCGCTGGGCCGGTCGAGCAGGCCCAGTATGTGCATCAGCGTGGATTTGCCGGAGCCGGACGGGCCCATGATGGCGACGAACTCGCCCTCTTTCACGGTCAGGTCTATCCCGCGGAGCACCTCGAGGTCCTCCCCGCCCATCCTGTACACTTTCCTGATGCCTTTAAGTTCGATCATAATGCGGGGCGCACCGAGCCCTTAGTGCCCCAGCATGGCGCGGCGTTGCTGTGAACTTGGCCGCTTCGGCATCAGCGGGTTGTTGCCGCCGGCAGCCTTCTGCGGCCGGTAGGCCCGGCCGCGGTAGAAGACCTGTTCGCCTTCCTCCAGGCCGCGTTTTATCTGCACCAGCTCGCCGTCGTCGAGTCCGGTGACCACGCGCTTGTGTACCGGTTTGTTCTTTTCCAGGGCCGTGATGACCGAGGTGGCGCCAGAGGCGTCCAGCGTGACCGCGCGCGAGGGGACGAAAAGCGCGGGCTTCGGCTCGGTGACGCGTATCTTTATGTTGGCCGTCATCTGCGACTTGAAGAAGTCGGGGACGCGGTCCGGGCGTATCTTCACGGTATAGGTTATGACATTGCTCTGGTTCTTGCCTTCGTCGAGTATCTGGAAGACGACGCCTTTGACGGGCCGGTCGGGGTAGGCGTCTAGGGTGATCTCGGCGCGCTGGCCGACCTTCACGCGGCCGATGTCCGACTCGTCAACGCCGACGGCCACGATGAGCCGGTCGGAGATTGCGAACAGCACCGTGCTGGCGCCGACCGTCTGGCCCTCCACCACGTTCTTGAGGATGACCGTGCCCTCGATGGGCGAGATGGTCTTGATGGGCTTGTAGGCCTCCTGCCAGTAATTGAACTGGTCCTCCCCCATGGCGCGCGCGGAGTCGAGGATGGCCACGCGGTCGGAGGAACTGATCAGGGCCAGCGTCTCGCCCAGGGCGACTTTGCGCCCCTCTTCCACCAGTATCTTCTCGACGCGGCCGCCCGCGGACGGCTGTATCTCTATGCGGTTGAGCGGTTCCACGCCGCCGGTGGTCTCCACGTACTCGGCCAGTTCTTTGACGAAGGCCCTGGAGGACGAATAGCTCATTTCCTCGCCGCCGTCCTTCTTTTTGGAGAAGTGCCACCAGCCTCCGCCGGCCGCGGCCGCCGCGACGACGAGTATGAATATCTTTTTCATGTTCTTTTTCAGCATAGGTCGGTTCTTCCTTGAAAGTCAGTCCCCGAGGCCGACGCCGAGCAGGTTCTCGACGGCCAACTTGCGCATGTTGGCGTTCTTGAGGTATTCCAGCTGGTTGAGCCGCGCGCTGACCAGGTTCTGCTCCATCGTTTCCAGGTCGAGGAAACTCATCTTGCCGGCCATGTATTTGATCTGCGATTCTTTGTAGCGTTCCTCGCTGGCCTCCAGTATCTTAACGTTCGCGGCGGCCGTCTGGACGGCGTTGAGGAATTCGTCGTAGTGGACGCGGATGTCGTTCTCGAGTTCCAGGACGGCGCCGCGCAGGCCTTCTTCCGCGGCCTTGAGCGCCGCGCGCGCCGCCGCGGTGTTGTGACGGTAATAGGTCGGCCCGTTGGCGAGTATCGGTATCGAGAGCGAGAGCCCCAGCGACCAGCTGCGCCTGTCCGGGAATTCGTAGGGGCCGCTCCAGTTCAGGGACTGGCTGGCGGTCAGCGACGGTGCGGCATCGTATTTGGCGGAGAGGAGCCGTTCCGCCTGGGTCCCGAGGCTTTTCTTCTGCGAGACTATGCGCGGGGAGGCCTCGATAAGCGCCCGGACGCCGCGCGTGTCCAGCGCGTACTCCGGAGAGGAGAACTCGCCCCTGGCGGCCAGCGGGCGCCAGGCGGAAGTGCCCATGGCGGAAAGGAGGCCGCGCCTGGCTATATCTACGGACCTTTCCGCCTTTGCCGTGTCCGCCCGGGCGACCTCGTAGAGGGCCGAGGCGTAGAGCATATTGCCGCGCGACTCCATGCCGCTCTCGTACTTGAGCTTTATGAGCCGCGCGTTCTGGCCGCGCAGGTCCAGCACCTTCCGCTGTGCCGCCAGCTTCTCCTGGGAGAAGAGCAGGTTGACGAAAGCCGAGTAGAGCGACAGGCGCAGGGAGGCCGATTCCGCCCTGTAGTCGGCTTCGGCCTTTTCGTAGGCCAGCTTGGAGGACCTTATCGAGGAGAAGGTCTTGAGGCTGAAAAGCGTCTCGGAGGCCGAAACGCCGGCCCGCCAGCTGGTGGAAGCGTCCGAGCCGTCGCCGCCGCTTCGGCTGACCGAATGGGAGAGGCTGATATTGGGCATGAAGGCGTTGTAGCCGGACAGGTAGGTGTGCCTGTTCTGCTCTATCGCCAGCCTCCGGGCGCTCAGCGAAGGGTTATTGGCGAGCGCCTCGCGCACGCACTGCTCCCAGGTTATCTCTTCCGCGTACGCGGAAGGGCCCGCCAGGGCCGCCAGCGAGACCAAAAGGAATAGTTTTTTCATAGGCGTAGATATGGCCGCACAGTTATAACTCGGACGGGGCCGTTTTTATTGCGTGCGCGAAAGCGGCCGGGCTATTTCAGCTTTTCCATGCCCGCGAACTCGCGATCCAGCCGGAAGCCGCGCAGTATCTCTTTATCGTCGGCCGTCGAGGCGCCTTCCATGCCCCGCGCGATGGTCGGGGCCAAGCCGGGGCCCAGCATGAAGCCCTGGCCGCACATGCCGACCGCTAGGACGAACCCGTCCGGGCCGGAGCCGGCGTCCACTATGGGGAAGCCGTCCGGGGTCATGGGGTAGAGGCCGCGCCAGGTGCGGCGGACCTTGACGCCCGAAAGCTGGGGCATAAGATTTATCATCCGGCGGGAGACTTCCGGCAGGAACTCCGAAGTGGAGCGGCAGTCGTCGCCCCAGACCGGCGGGTTGGGGGTGAGGCAGAAGACCAGCTGGCCCTCGGAATTCTGGTAGAAATAGTAGTTCTTGGACTTGTCGCCGGGCCTTATGTCCACTATCATCGGCTTTAGGAACTGCCGGAGCGGCTCGGTGATGCCGGCTTCGTGGCAGTCGGGCCTGACCGGGACTTTGACGCCGGCCAGCTCCGCTATCTCCGCGGCCCTGGCCCCAGCCGCGTTGACAATATGCGCCGCGCCGTAGGCGCCCTTGTCCGTCATTGCTCCTTTCACGGCGCCGCCCGATATGTCGAGCCCTGTGACGCGCTCATTGAAGCGGAATTCGGCGCCGGCAAGCACCGCCGCGCGGTAGAAGGCCTGGCCGGAAAGGAGCGGCGAGGCGCTGCCGTCGTCGGGCGAATAGGTGCCGCCGCGCAGGTCGCGGGGATTTATGCCGGGCGCCAGCTTCATTATCTCCCCGGGGCCGAGCCAGGTGATGTTAAGGCCGAAGCCCTGCTGTACTTTCAGCATTTCCTTAAGTAGCCGCTCGTCGCTCTCGGTGTATGCCGGGAAGCAGTAGCCGCCTTTGAGCCAGCCAATATCGTCGCCGCGTTTCTCTTGCCATGCGGCGAAGATCTCCAGGCTGCGCAGGCAGGTCTTTATCTTGGCGCCGTCGGAATGTGTGGCGCGCACGCCGCCGATGGCCTCCTTGTTCTGGCCCTGGCCGGCCGAGGCCAGCTCGTCGAGTACCAGCACCCGGCGGCCCCTTTCGGCCAGCTCCAGCGCCAGCGGCGTGCCCACGCTGCCCGCGCCGATTATGATAGCGTCGTAATTTTTGTCGGCCATGGTATTAGAAGCCGCTCCAGCCGGCCTTCTCCTCCATAGCTGTGCGGCATTTTATATTGGCGAAAGTCCCCAGCTCGGTCTCCATCAGGAGCGGGCGCTGCGTCATGGGCGTGAGCTCTTCGGGCTTCACGCCCTCGGAGCGGCATATGGAAAGTATCAGCGAATTGCAGGTCTTGGCGCCGCAGGCCCCCATGCCCGCGCGCGTGACCGCCTTGAGCTGGTTGAGGTCCCGGATCCCAGAGCGTAGGGCTTTGCGTATCTCTCCCAGCGTCACGCGTTCGCAGCGGCAGATGACCGTCTCGTCGGGGGAATCTTTGGTCACGGCCGGCTTGCCGGGCTTTTCTTCGGCGTAGAGCCGCACGCCGGCGACCCTGTCGGCTATGCCGCCGTCCACGGCCAGCTGCACGATGAGCGTGCTGTCGGCCTTAAAGTCGCGCATGTCGACCACCTTAGCCCGCCCGATGGGGCGGCCCTCCCAGTCTGTCAGCCCCAATTCGTCGCCTTTCTTCACCGCGCCGCGGCTTATCTCGAAAGGCACGGCGACCGTCGGCGCCTTCTCGTCCTTGCGGCGGTCGACTATCGTTATGGCCAGGCCGGGACAGACGACCAGGCATTTGAAGCAGCCGATGCATTCGCCTTCGAACTTCGGCGCGGCCATTATGTCCTCGACGGGGATTTTTATGGACTTCTTTGGGCAGGAGGTGGAGCAGGGATTGCAGGGGATTTCCTGGCGGCAATGCAGGACGGGGTAGACCTTGCGGTCATGGTCCCGCTCCCCGACCGCCGCCGTCGGGCCGGGGCGGGACTTGAGCGTCTCGAGCTTCTCGTACCAGAAAGCCGGCACCGGGCCGGTCATGATGCCCAGGCTCTTGAGCACCTTATGCGCCGTTATCTTGCCGCTGAACATGGCGGCCGAGGCCTCGGCTATCTCCTCGGCGTCGCCGCAGACGAAGGCGTTCATCCCGAAGGAGAGCGCCTGCTGATGGAATTCGTTTATGGAATTTAGCCCCACGGCTATCAGCAGGGTGTCCGCTTCGAAGATTTTCTCGGTGCCCGGCAGGGGCCGGAACTTGCCGTCCACCTCCGCTATCGTGACGCGCTCCAGTTCCTCCTTGCCTTCGGCCCGCAGTATGGTGTGGCGGGTGTAGACCGGCACGCCGAGCCGCTTTATCTTGTCCTCGTGGACTTTGTAGCCGCCGCAGCGCTCCTGCGCCTCTATAAGCCCGACCACCTGTATGCCGGCCTGCAGGGCGTGGTAGGCCGCTATCAGGCCCACGTTGCCGCCGCCGACTATGAAAAGTTTTTTCGACGGCCGCACCAGGTCGCGGTTGACCAGCGTCTGGAAGGCGCCGGCGCCGTAGACGCCCGGCAGGGTATTGCCGGGGAAGGGCAGGGACTTCTCGCGCGCGCCGGCCGCGGTGACGATGGACTTGGGTTTCACCAGGCAGTAGGTCCCGTCGCGGACCACGCCGGCTTTTTTATCGGAGAAAACGGCTACGCAGGAGGAATTAAGCCAGACCTTCACCGACGGGTACTCCTTGAGCTGGTCGGTCAGCTTGTCGGCTATGTCTATGCCGCGCGTGCCGGCGTAGCAGTCCTCGATGGAGCCGAAGAATTTATGCGTCTGGAGGACCAGCTTGCCGCCCAGCTTGTGCTTGTCGTCCACTATTATCGTCGGGACATTGAGCTTGCCCAGCTCTATGGCCGCGGCCAGGCCGGAGGGGCCGCCGCCGATTATCAGCGCGTCGGTCTCCAGCTCCTCTATGCGCCCGGCGTCCTGCACGCAGGCGACGGCGGGCAGGACGGGCACGCCTTTGAGCTCCTCCACTTTCATGCCGGCGCGCACCGGCGTGACGCAGGACTTGACGGAGACGCCGTCTGCCAGCACGGAGCACTGGGCGCACTGGCCGTTGGCGCAGAAGATGCCCTGCGGGCTGCCGTCGCGGTGGTGGCGGCTGAAGATCTTTATCCCGTTGGCGAAGAGCGCGGTGGAGATCATTTCGCCGTCGAGGGCCTCCAGCTCGCGCCCGCCGAACGTGAACCGGACCTTCGCGCCTTCGCGCGCGGTCAGTATCATGTGCTCTTCTATGCGCTCGCTCATCCGTCCTCCGCGGGTGTCAAAGGGCCGGAATCAATGTTACAAAAATTTGCGCGCACCTTTCATATCGAAAGAGGCCGTTTCCCCGGGTTTCCAGGGGTCCGCCCCGCCTCCGTCGGGCGGGCCTCCGTCGGGCGGGTGTTGCAAGCAAATAGAAATGTCCGGTAGTAGCGGCATTTAGAAATGTCCGCT
>CAZVWK010000093.1:0-9033 GCA_964631475.1 uncultured Elusimicrobiaceae bacterium
GTTGGTGTCGCGGGCCTTCCTCGAGGGCTTCTATCACGACCCGCGCATAGACCTGGAACTTCTGGAGAAGTATCGCGGCGGGCTGATCGCGATGTCCGGCTGCCTCAAGTCCCATGTCGCCCGCGCCTGCGCCTCGGGCGACATGGCCGAGGCCGAGAAGCGCGCCGCCGAGTACGCCGCGATCATGGGCAAGGGCAATTTTTACCTCGAGTTGATGGACCACGGCATTCCCGAGGAACGGGCGGCCATGAAGGGCCTGCTGGAGTTATCGAAGAAGATGGGCCTGCCCGTGGCGGCCACCAACGACTGCCATTACCCCAAGCGCGAGGACTGGGAAGCGCACGACGCACAGCTCTGCATCTCCACCGGCCGCCTCATACAGAACGAGGACCGGATGCGCATGAGCACCCGCGAGTTCTACTACAAGAGCCCCGAGGAGATGATCGAGCTTTTTTCGCACACCCCCGAGGCGGTCAGGAGCACGCTGGAGATAGCCTCGCGCTGCAACGTCAAGATTAAGACCGGCGATTTCGTCTTCCCCATCTTCAATCCGCCCGCCAGGTACAAGTCCGGCGCGGAGGGCCAGTTCGAATACCTGCGCGACCTCTGCCTGGAGGGGCTCAACGTAAAAGTAGGCAGAGTCCCCGCCAATTACCTGGAGCGGCTGGAATACGAGCTGGGCGTCATAAAGAGGATGGGATTCGCAAGCTACTTCCTGATAGTCATGGATTTCATAAAGCACGCCCGTTCGGTCGGGATCCCGGTCGGCCCGGGCCGCGGTTCGGGCGCCGGCTCGCTGGTCGCCTACTCCCTGGACATCACGCGGGTGGACCCGATGGTGCACGGCCTGCTCTTCGAGCGTTTCTTGAACCCGGACCGCAAGAGCATGCCCGACCTCGACATAGATTTTTCGGACAAGGGCCGCGACGAGGTCATAGAGTACGTGCGCACCCGCTACGGCCGCGACAACGTGGCCAATATCATCACCTATAACTCCATCAAGGCCAAAAGCGCGCTCAAGGACATGGGGCGAGTCATGGACGTCCCGCTGGCCGACGTAAACGCCCTCTGCAAGCTCATCCCGAACAACGAGCCGCTGGCCAAGGTGGTGGCCGAGGTGCAGGAGCTGCGCGACGCCCAGAGCGATCCGAAGATCAAGAAGCTCTTCGAGATGGCCTTCAAGGTGGAGGGGCTCAAGCGCCAGCCCGGCGTGCACGCGGCCGGCGTCGTCATCACCCGAGAGGCCGTCACCAAGTACGTGCCGCTCTCCAACAAGAACAACAAGAACGTCGTGACCACGCAGTACGACGGCAACCAGCTGGGCAACCTCGGCCTGCTCAAGATGGACTTCCTCGGCCTGCGCACGCTGACCGTCATAGAGTCCGCGGCCGCCATGATACGCGCCGCCGGCGACAAGGATTTCGACATCTACCGGATCCCTCTCGACGACAAGAAGACCTTCGAGCTGCTCTCCGCCGGCCGCACGACCGGCGTGTTCCAGCTGGAATCGGACGGCATGAAGAAGTTGGTCAAAAGCCTCAAGCCGTCGGTCTTCAGCGATATTTCGGCCCTCGTGGCGCTCTACCGTCCCGGCCCCATACAGAGCGGCATGCTCGAGATGTTCGTGGACCGCAAACACGGCCGCAAGAAGGTCGTCTACGACCACCAGTTGATGGAGGACGCGCTCAGGGACACCTACGGCACCATGGTCTACCAGGAGCAGGTCATGGAGATCTCCAAGCGCCTGGCCGGCTTCACGCCCGGAGAGGCCGACGGCCTGCGCAAGGCCATGGGCAAGAAGAACCCGGAGGCGATGGAGAAGATGCGGCTGATGTTCGTGGACGGCTGCAAGAAGCGGGACATCCCCGCCAAGCTCGCCGCCAAGATCTATGACGACATGGCCAAGTTCGCGGGCTACGGCTTCAACAAGTCGCATTCGGTGGCCTACGCGCTGGTGGCCTACCAGACCGCCTGGCTCAAGGCCAGCCACCCGGCCGAGTTCATGGCCTCGCTGCTGACCAGCGAGATAGGCCACAGCCCGGTCGACGAGGAGGGCGGCAAGGAGAACAAGATCGTCACCTACGTCGAAGAGGCGCAGGAGATGGGCCTCGAGGTCCTGGGTCCCGATATCAACGCCTCCGGGCCGGTGTTCTCCCTGGAGAAAAAAGAAGGGAAAACCGCGCTGCGCTTCGCCATGACCGCCATAAAGAACGTGGGCGAGGGCGTGGTGCAGGAGATATCCGCCGAGAGGGATAAGAACGGCCCGTTCAGGAACGTCTCCGACCTGGTCTGCCGCATGGAAGGCCGCCAGCTGAACAAGCGCGTGCTGGAGTCGGCCGCAAAGGCCGGGGCTTTCGATTCTTTCTTCAGGGACGCGAAAACCGAGGAGCGCAGGGCCAGGGCCCTTGCGGCGGCCGAGAAGGCCGCCGGCGCCCTGTCGAAGCCCAGGAAGGCCTGCGACGAATCCCAGGACATGCTTTTCGGCGCGGACAGCCTGGCGCAGAAGGACACTTCAGCCGAAGGGACGGCCCCGGTCCTCAGCGAGCACGACCTGCTCAAGAACGAGAAGGAAGTGCTGGGCTTCTACCTGTCGGGCCACCCTCTTACCAGCCTCCGCCGGCGGATGGCCATGCTGACCACGGCCAGCGTCGAGAAGGTCTCCGCCGGCGGCTACAAGAAGGGCAGCGCCGTGCGCCTGGGCGGCATGATACTGCAGGTCAAGAACATCACGACCAAGAAGGGGGACCCGATGGCCCGCTTCGAGCTGGAGGATCTCTCCGGCAGCATCAGCGCCACCATGTTCCCGCGGCAGTACGCGCTCTATTCCAAATACCTGGTACCCAGCCAGATAGTGCTGGTGCAGGGGCAGGTCAACGAATCCAATTTTAGAGAAGGCGGCTTCGAGATCCTGGCCGACGAGGTCTCGGCCATGGGCGAAGCCTTCGGCAAGTGGGGGAAGAACCTGGTGGTCTTCCTCTCCGACGCCAACCTGCTCGACGAGAAGCAACTCGCGGCGCTCAGGTCCGCCCTGGGGAAGCATCCCGGCGGCGCGCCGGTGTACCTGCGCCTGAACACGCGCGGGAGCGGCAACTACGTGGTGGAGATGAGCGAGCGGGTGGCGCTCGGCGAAGACCTTTTCAAGGACATAGAAGCGGTACTGGGAGAGAAGACATGGCAGGTGGAAAGCGCATCCTGATAGCGGACGACGACCCGGACCTGGCGGACCTGCTGGAGTCGTATTTCGGCGGCCAGGGCTACCAGGTGGAAGTGGTGACCAACGGCAAGGACGCCGTGCAGCGGTTGCAGGAGGAGAAGTTCGACCTCGCGCTGCTCGACGTGATGATGCCCTACATGGACGGCTACCACGTGGCCAACGAGGTCGCCGGGCGGCTGGGCCAGGCCGCGCCGAAGATCATAATCATGACCTCCCGCGACATCGCCAGCGAGAAGGGCATAGCGTTCCTCAGCGGCGCCAGCGACACCGTGCAGAAGCCCTTCGCCCTGGAGGAGATGGACAACAAGGTCAAGGCGCTGCTGGCGGCGCAGCCGGATTGAAATTTTCTAGAATGTCGGTCGGGAAAAGACCAAGGAGCCTGGATAAAAAGATGAAAAAGACCATTACAGCGTTGTTCGCGTTCTCGTTCGCGGTGCTCGCGGCGGCCGCCCCGGCCGCGGCGCAGAGGGGCGCCACGCCGGAGGAGAAGCCCGAGGGAGTCATCCTGCCGGAGACCGGCCTGATAGACGTGCCCACGGCCGGCATACTGGACTATTACGGGTTACTGATAAAGACCCGCTTCTACAGCGGGGGCGGCGTACTGGGTTCGCTTAACTTCGGCGTGCTGGAGCGGCTCAACCTCGGTGCTTCGATGGCCGTGGACAAACTGGTCGGTTCGGATTCGCCGGTGGGGATGGTGCGCCCGGAGATACAGGTGCGCTACCGCTTCCACGACGGGGATTACTATATCCCGGCGCTGGCGCTGGGCTTCGACGGACAGGGCTACTTCTACCGCAAGGCACTCAAGAAATACATGCAGAAAGGCCGCGGTCTGTACGTGGTCGGGTCCAAGGAATACCTGCTGCCCGGGCTGGTCTTCCACGGCGGACTGAACATCCCGGACTTCGACGACGGCTACATCTTCGGCTTTCTGGCCGCCAACTACACTCTCGGGCATAAAGTTTCCTTCATGGCCGAGTACGACAACGTTTTTCATTCCGACGTGCCCGAGCGGGTGAACCTCGGCACCAGGTTCTTCATCACACCCTACTTCCACCTAGACGTCGCCATTCGCGATATCGGCGCCGGCGAGGACTTCGCCGACGGCTCCGCGCGCAACCCGGAGCGCGTGGTGCAGATGCGCTATACCACCAGTTTCTGAAAATCCCAAAGTCAAGGAGAAACGCACCATGGCTAAAAAAATCGCTATACTGACCGGGGGCGGGGACTGCCCCGGCCTCAATCCCGCTATAAAAGGCTGCGTCTGGGCGGCGGAGAAGTCAGGTTTCGAATGCGTCGGCCTGACGGACGGCTGGAAGGGCCTGGTCGAAGGGCTGACCACGCCGCTCAACCGCGAGCTCACCGAGTACATCATCATGAAGGGCGGCACCATGCTCGGCACCTCCCGCACCAACCCGTTCAAGAAGGAAGAGAACGTGAAAAAGTGCCTGGAGACTTTCAGGATGCTGGACCTGCACGCGCTGGTCGCCATGGGCGGCGAGGACACGCTGGGCGTGGCCACTAAATTCTACAGGGAGCATAAGCTCAACGTCGTGGGCGTGCCCAAGACCATGGACAACGACCTCGACGCCACGGATTACACTTTCGGCTTCGACACCTCGGTGACCAAGGCCATGGAGGCCGCCGAGTCGCTGATGGACACCGGCCGCAGCCACCGCCGCGTAATGGTGCTGGAGGTCATGGGCCGCCACGCCGGCTGGGTGGCGCTGTTCACCGCCATCGCCTCGGCCGCCGACTTCGTCTGCATCCCGGAGAAGACAATAGACACGGAGGCCATGCTGAAAAAGATAAGGGAAGCCTACGCGAGGAAGAAGTTCGCGCTGGTCGTCACCAGCGAGGCCTCCGAACTGCCCGTCGCGGGAGAAGGCGGGCGGAAGCGCGAACTGGACCAGTTCGGGCATGTTATCCTGAAGGACCGCGGCATGGGCGAGCGCATCGCCGCGTTCATCGAGAAGAACACCGGGTTCGAGACCCGCTCGGCCGTCATAGGCCATATGCAGCGCGGCGGCGCGCCCACGCTGTTCGACCGCATGCTGGGCGTGAGGGTCGGCGTGAAGGCCGCCGAACTGGTCCGCGACGGCCAGTTCGGCCAGATGTCGGCCCTGGTAGGCAACCAGATAGTGGGGGTGCCGCTCGAGAAGGCCACGGGCCGGCTCAAGACCGTCTCGAAGGACTGGGACGGGCTGATGGAAGTTCTCTTTTAAGGGGGAGAATATGGCGGAAAACGCACAGGCGCCGGCGGGCAAGCCGGCCTTTCAGCGCAAGACGATACTCATAAAGAAGGGCCTGCAGTACCGTTACATGGCCCTCATAACCATGAGCGTGCTCGTGGCCTTCCTGATAGTCGGGCTGGACCTGATCTGGACGATCTCCAAGATGGTCAACGAGCGTCCGATGATGCAGCCGATGCTGGAGGAGATGGCCGGCATGGGGCCGCTCTTCCTCATAAAGATGGTCATGTACATGATCATCGTCTTAATCATGTCGGCCGTCGTCTCTCACAGGATGGCGGGCCCCATATTCAAGTTCGAGAAGAGCTGCGACATCCTGGCGGAAGGCGACCTGACCTACCGGGTCTGGCTGCGAAAGGGCGATCACCTAGAGGACCTGCAGGCCCATTTCAACGAAATGGCCGGCGCCATCCAGAATTCCGTAAAGGAAGGCAAGGATTCCGTCGCCGGCGTGAAGGCGAGGCTGGAGGCCGCGGCCGCGCGGCCGGAGGCCGGCCCGCTTAAGCCGGAACTGGAAGCCGCCGCCGCCGAACTCGGGAGGGTCTTGACCGGCCTCAAGACATGACCGATGCGTTTTACCCGCCTACCGGAGCCTGTTGCACAAACCCAGATTCTGCTGCAACCGCGTCTTTTGGCCTGCGTCTTTGCGCCGCTCAACTTACAGTCTCTCGTCGAGAATGCTCGTTTCGCGTCGCTTCGACTCGGCTTCAAAATCCGCGATTTCGCGACGAAAGCGGTTTGTGCAACAGGCTCACTGCCGATATTAGCCCTTTTCGCGGCGGCTCCCGCCTCGGCCGGGCCGATAGGCGTTGAGCGCTTCGTAGAACTCGCCGTAAAGAACGACACCTCCCTTCTCTCAGCCGAGCAGGATATCGTCATTTCGCGCCAGCGCCTGCGGGAGGCGAGGTCGCTGCTCCTGCCGCAGGTCTCCTTCTCCGGCTCCCTTTCGCGGCTGAGCCTCGAGTACCCGATGGTTACGCCGCCGGAACTGGGCGGCCGGTTCCTCGACGTTGTCCACGGCGAAAACACCTACGCCCTGCGCGCCCAGGCCGTCCAGCCTGTCTATACCGGCGGGCGCAACCGCAACGCGGCCAGGATGGCACGCAACGCCTGGAGCCAGTCCCGCCTGCTGCTGGAAACCGAGCGCCTGGCCGCGGCGAGGCGGGCCCGCGAGTCTTTCTGCGGCGCCCTTTACAGGAGGGAACTCCTGGCGGCGGCGTCGTCCTACCATCTGAGGGCCTCGGCGCTCGCCGGCCGCGCCGGCGGCGGCTGGGACGGGCTGGAGGCGGGTTCGGCCGCCGCCTGGTTCGCCAGGGAGAAGGAGAGGGCCGGGCACGCCTACGCCGAGAGCCTCTCGCGACTGTCGGCCCTCATAAAAAGCGGGAACGGGCCGCGGGAGATAGAAGGCGTCCTGGTCGAGGAGCCGCCTTCCGGCACGCTCCAGAAGGCGCTAATCTCCGCCATGGAGCGGCGGCCTGAACTGCGCGGCGAGGTCTACCGGGCGCAGATGGACGAGATCGCGCTCAACATGGCCTCCCTGCGCCGCTATCCCAACGTATACGTTGGCGCGGTTTACGATATGGTCGCCTACGACGCGGATTCCTTCTCCAACATGGAACGCACGGGCAGCTGGGCCGCCTCCGTAGCCATACATTTCCCGCTCTCCTACGACTGGTGGACCCAGATAGTGCAGCGCCGGGCGCAGCAGCGGCAGGGCTCTCTCAAGCGCGTCGGGATTGAGGAGCGGCTGAGGGAAGAACTGACCTCCTCCTGGAACGAGGCCTCTTTCCGTATGGGTGAGGCCGCCGCCGCCCGCGCTGCGCTGGAATCTTCCGCCCGGGACTATGAGCGCGCCATGCGCGCCGCCCCGGCCGAGACCGGCCGGGCCGCCGCCGGACTCCGCTCGCTCTACGAGAGGGAACTTGCCCTGCTCGAAAGCGTCTACCTGCAGAAGATGGCGGCCATACGGCTGGCCTGGGCGCAGGGCCGGGGGCTTCCCGAGTGACTCCCGCCCTTCGCGCCGCGGCGCTGACGGCGCTGCTCTGCCTGCCGTCCTCCGCAGGAGCTTCCTCCGCCGACCGCCGGGAGGCGCTCATAAGGGACATTCTCTGGGAGGAGCTCGTACGGCTTCCGGCCGGCGAGCGCCCGGTCGTGGGGGTTGCCCTTTCGGGCGGCGGCGCCCGGGGCTTCGCGCATACCGGGGTGCTGGAAGCCCTGCTCTACGCCGGCTTTCCCATAGACCGCGTTTCGGGCACATCGATGGGGTCGGTGATCGGCGCTTTTTACGCCTCCGGCATGCCGATGTCCGGGATCTGGGACTTCGGCCGGCGGACCTCCGAGCTGAAACTGGCCAAGGATTTCGGCGGGCTCAGCCTGCTGAAACTGATGCTCACCGAGAAACCGATCTCCCCTAAATACATCACGCAGGTCATAGAGGATAACCTTGGCGGCCGGTATTTCTCCGACCTGAAGATCCCTTTCGCCTGCGTAGCCATGGATTTCCGCACCGGCGAGAAAATCGTCTTCGACGAAGGGCCTTTGTCCATCGCCGTCCGGGCGAGCGTGAACCTTCCCGGCATCTTCGCTCCCGTGGAGTACCGCCACCGCTACCTCGTGGACGGGGGAGTGGTCGATTTCATACCGATAGACGCGGCCCGCGCCATCGGCGCGGAATGGGTGCTCGCCAGCGTTACCGAGAACAGCGTGGACGAGATGCCCTCGAACGTCCTGCCGTCGCTGCTGCAGGTGATCGATATAAGGGGCTCCATACTGGCGGCAAGCCAGGAGAAAGAGGCGGATTTCGTGGTGAAGCCGAGCGCCGGGGGCATCAAGGTGGCCGATTTCGAGCGCTGCGCGGAGGCCGGAGAACTCGGGCGGGCG
The DNA here is from genome assembly GCA_964631475.1 of uncultured Elusimicrobiaceae bacterium. Lineage (GTDB taxonomy): Bacteria > Elusimicrobiota > Elusimicrobia > Elusimicrobiales > UBA9959 > UBA2231. The sequence continues at coordinate 8,347 of CAZVWK010000093.1, forward strand.
GCCGCGTGGGAAGCCATGGACCGGGCCAGGAGCTCTTATATACTGCGTTCGGCCGGGCCCCTCCTGGAGGGCATATGAGGCTGTTTCCGGCCCTCCTCCCGCTGCTGCTGGCGGCCTCCCCGTCGGAAGCCTTCTTCTGGAATAAAAAAACGGACCCGGCGCACGAGAAGCTCGCGGCCGCCGCGGCGGCACGAATCGAGGCCGGGGACTGCGCCGGGGCGGTGGATTACCTCAATTCCCTGCTGGCCATGGGGCCTTCCAGGGATATAAAGGAGCGCGCCTATTACCGCCTGGGCAAATGCCACGAGGTCCTGTCCTCCTCCGACAAGGCCATAAATACTTACCGGCTGGCAGCCGCAATCTATCCCGACAACCCCCTTTTCCCGAAAGCGCTGGCGGATCTCTACCTGGCCAACGGCTTTTACGACAAGGCGGCGGAACTCTACCGACCGCTGCTGAAGAGGGACCCTTACTCCCAGCAGCTGAACCTGGGCCTGGCGCGCAGTTACGCCGGGCTGGGCGCGCTGGCCCAGGCCGCGGAAAAATACGCCGCGGCCCGCGCGGCCGGGGGGAAAGGGGCCGATTTCCTGGCCGAGTACGCCCGCTGCCTCGAGTCCATGCGCGATTTCGGAGGGGCGATGGCGCTGCTGGCCGAAGCCCGCGCCGCGGCTCCGTCCGACTCTTCCC
>CAZVWK010000094.1:0-1277 GCA_964631475.1 uncultured Elusimicrobiaceae bacterium
GACCCCATGACCGGGCCGGACCTGATGCTGCGCATGATCAAGCAGGCTAAGCGGCTGGGAGCTCAGGTGCTGCAGGAGCAGATCTCGGCCTGCGACCTTTCCGCCAGGCCCTTCGCCCTGACGCTCGGCGGCAAAAAACTGACCTGCGACGCGCTGATCATAGCGACCGGCGCGCGCGCGCGCTGGCTGGGACTGGAATCGGAGACCAGGTACCGCAACAAGGGCGTCTCCGGCTGCGCCACCTGCGACGGGTTCTTCTTCAAAGGAAAAAAGGTCGCGGTGGTGGGCGGAGGGGACACGGCCGCCGAGGACGCGCTGTTCCTCGCCAAGTTCGCGGAGAAAGTCCTGCTGATACACAGGCGCGACCAGCTGCGCGCCGCCCACCGCATGCAGGAGAAGCTCCGGGCGAACCCGAAGATAGAGATAGTCTACGACCACGTCCCCGAGGAGTTCCTAGGCGGCGAAAAACTGGAAGCGCTGCGCGTGAAGAACGTCAGGACGGGGGAAAGGAAAGAGCTGAAACTCGACGGCGCCTTCATAGCCATAGGCCACGACCCGGAGACGGCCCTCTTCGGCGAAGCGCTGAAGAAGGACGCCGGGGGGTACCTGGTCACCGATGCTCATTGCGCCGCGTCCGTGGAAGGCGTCTACGCGGCCGGCGACGTGATGGACCCGCATTACAGGCAGGCGATAGTCGCGGCCGGCACCGGCTGCATGGCGGCCATGGAAGCGCTGAAATACCTGCAGGAGAAGGAAGGCTAGCGCTCGAGCGCGCGGAACTTCCTTAGAGACTTGCTCATCCGGGCCGCGTCCCTGACGAAGGCCCGCCAGGCGGAAAGAAGTTCTTTCCGCCTTTTTTCGTCCATCCGCGGCCGGAACACGACCGAAGGCGCCGGCGGGCCTGCGAACCAGCGCAGCCCGAGCGCGGACGCCGCCGTCATGGCAGCGCCCCGCGCCGTGGCCTCGCTGTCGGGCAGGCGCAGCACTTCCACGCCGCAGAGATCGGCCTGCGCGGAGAGCAGGGCGTCGAGGGCGGAGAGCCCGCCCGAGGCGCGCAGAGAACCGATCTGAACGCCTCCCGCCTTCATATGATGGAAGGAATCCGCGAGCATAAAGGCTATCCCTTCCACGAAACCACGTATGACTTCGTCGCGTCCCGTCTGAGGAGTCAGGCCGGTTACGGTAGTGTAGGTGGAATAGTCCCAATAAGGGGCGCCTATGCCGCCGATGGCCGGCAGGACCATGGCCCGCGGTCCCGCGGCGGCGCAGGCCGCGGC
>CAZVWK010000094.1:1309-8880 GCA_964631475.1 uncultured Elusimicrobiaceae bacterium
AACGGTGCTTCAGCCATTCCAGGGCGGTGCCGCAGGAGTTCATCGTCGCTTCCACAAAATAGCCGGTCCCGGCCGAGGCGGCGTCCCAACCTACGGAATTAAGCATTCCTTTGATGCGGAGCGGGCGCTGGCCCGTCGGGGCCATCAGGAAGGCGCCGGTACCGTAATTGAGGCCCGCCGTACCTTCGCCGCAGGCGCCGAGCCCCGCCAGGGCGGCCTGCTGGTCGCCGATAACCGCCGCGACGGGCACCCGCCGCCCCCGCAGCTCTATCTCCCCGTAGGCGGCCCCCGACGGCAGCGTCCCGGGCAGGGCCCGCCGGGGAACTTTGAAAGCGGAGAGCAGCCGGGGCTCCCAGCGAAGCTTCGCGATATTAAAGAGCAGCGTGCGCTGGGCCAGCGAATAGTCGCAGGAGAAGATTTTTCCGCCGGAGAGCCGCCAGAGGATGTAGGTCGCCACCGGCCCGGCCAGCAGGTCGCCTGAGGCGGCGGCGCGCGAGACCGCCGGGATATGCCGCAGGCACCAGGCCAGTTTGGAAGCGGAGTAATAGGGGGTCTTGTAGAGGCCGGTCACGGCGTGCACCGCCGGGTTGAGCAGGCGCACGCGGCCCAGCAGGTCGGCGGCGCGGCCGTCCTGCCAGCTGGGCGCCGGGCAAAGCGGCTCGCCGGTCCGCCGGTCCCAGAGCACGAAAGTCGAACGCTGGCAGGCCACGGCCAGGCCGCGCAGCTCCGTGCCCTTGGGCAGCGCGTCCAGCGCTTCTTCCAGCGCGGCGGCCTGTCCGTCGTAAAGCTTCGCGGCGTCGTACTCCACGCGGCCGGCGGACGGGTAGGCCGGCTCGAGCTTCCTGTGCGCCATGGCCGCTATCTTGCCGTCGGCGCCGAAAGCGGCGGCGCGGGAGCCGGAGCTGCCCTGGTCGAGGACGAGCAGGAAAGAGGAAGGCTTCATCCGCCGCGCCTCCGCACGTCAACGTCGGCCGCGCCGCCCGGCTCGGCCAGCAGGCGCAGGGAACGCCTCAGTTCTTCCGGAAGAGTCTCGTCGTCCACAAGCTCGGCCACCTTTGAAAGCAGCGGGGCGCAGGCCCGGTCATAACAGCCGTGCTCGCGCAGCAGGGAGATAACGGCCTCGCGGTCCTTGAAGGTCCAGCGTGGACCTTTCCTGAGGGCGATGGAAAAGGGCCCGGCCTGAACGGCGCCCGGAGGCAGCGCTTTCATAGCGGCGACCAGCTTTATCTTGACGGCCTCCGCCCTGGAGCGGGCCTCCTCGTATTCGGCGGCCAGGCCTTCCAGCCCGTCGGGGGCGCGGGCGGAGGCGTCGGCGTGCACGGGGCAGGAGGACCGGAAATCGCAGAAACGGCACTGGAAGTCGCCGGGCCGCGGGGGGAACTTGCAGTCTTTGACCCCCGCGGCCGCGCGCAGCACCCGCTCCCAGAACAGGCCGATGGCGAAGTCGTCCGCGCGGGCGAAAGAATACTCTTTCAGAGTCGGCAGATGATAGAACCTCAGCTCGCGCACCCTGACCGACGAAGCCGGCAGGCCGTAGCGCTGGGCCAGCTTCTCGCGCAGCGCCGGGTCCAGCTCGCATATCTTCTGATACATATACAACTGGTCGGGCGAGCGCTTGACGTCCCTGCCGGTCTTGTAATCTATCAGCACCAGTCCGCCGCCGCCGGCGTGCTCTATCTTGTCGGCGATGATGCGGACCATGAGCCCGTCCACCTCCACGTCGGTGGAATACTCCACCAGGAAAGACGGGGCGAAGGCGGCGTGATGCTTCCTGTAATAGCCGGTCAGCATCTTAAGGCCGGCCTGGTAATCGGCGTCGGAGCGGGACGGGTCGGCGTAGCCTTTATCGCGCCAGTCCTTCTCCTCCCACTCCTCCCTGAACGCGGAGAGGAATTTTTCGAGCGGCGGGGCCTCCTTGTGAGACGGGTCGTGGAAGAATTCCAGCGCGGCGTGCACGCTGTTGCCGAAGGCGAAATACGGCTTGGGCTTCTCCGGCAGCCTGTCTATGTACCGGAACTTGTACTTTAGGGGGCACTCCTCGTACATCGAGAGCTTGGAGAAAGAGAAAGCCAGCGGGGCCGGCCCGGCCGGCGCCGCCTTGTCTGAGACCGGCGGCGACATCTCAGCCGGCGCGGCCCCTGACCCGCCGAAAAGGTCCGGCTGGCCGGCGCCGCCGCCCGCCCCGCGATCCGCGCCCGGCTCAGTCTTTTTCCTGCTCATACTCTATCAGCTCCGTCACCCTGTTCTCGAAATCGTCGCCGGCCACCGAAGTGAGCACGCGGCCCACGCCGGGCGCGTAGTACTCGTATATCCAGGACGGCATGCCCGCTATGGCGCGCCGCACCTTGGCGCAGTTATCGAAATCCCCGCCGCGCACCGTCACCTTGACCCCGGTCCGCTCCACCCGCATGAAAAGGCGGTTCCCGCCCTCGGAGGTGGTCCAGGCCTTGCCGGTCTCCACGGGATAGCTGAGCGTCAGGGTGGAGGACTCCCCGGTCTTCTCGAGGAGGTCCGTCTCTTTCAGCTCGTAACGCCTCTCGCTCTTCTGGACCAGCGTCTCGCCCGCCAGTATCGTTACGTCGGCCTTAATCCAGTCCGGGCCGCGGCCGGTTACTGAATAGACCTGCAGCGCGTTCTTGCCGCCGGTCTCGGAGTCGCCGTACTTCCAGGCTTTCGCGCGGTCGAGGGGGAAATAATCGGGGCAGATGAATAGTCCGCGCTCGGCCTTCCCTCGCTCACTGAAATCCGGGTAATGGCGCAGAAGGCGCTCGTAGAGCGGGGCGGACCTGGCGCAGAGGCCGAGGCCGGCGTAGAGACGCGCCGCGCGGTAGAAAGCCTCGGCCGCGTTGGGGTCGCCGGGGCGCTTGACAGCGAAAGACTCATAGCTGGCGGCGGCCTGCAGCGGCCGCGCCTGCTTCTCCAGAATCTCGCCTTCCTTGAACTTATGGACGTGGCACCCCGCGAGCAGCATAGCGGCGGAAAAGATAGTCAAGGCTTTCTTCATATAAAGCGTACCCCCACCAGGAATCGAACCTGGATTACCTGCTTAGAAGGCAGGTGCTCTATCCATTGAGCTATGGGGGCGCGCCTATATTTTACCTTATTAGGATTTGACGGGCATTTCGCGCGGGTATAATTCGTGCGGGTGGAAGGCGCGGCGGCCCGACCGGCCAGGGAATCGCGCACCTCGACCGTGAACTCGCTTATATCTCGTTAGCCCTAATTCCGCAGTTCAACCTATGATTCCTTATGAAAATCAAGGGACAGAAAAGTCCTGCGGAATTCTGGCTAATTTTAACCATATCCAGACCCTGCAAGCCGAAGGGGGAATAAAAAGTTGTTGTTTTTGCTGGATTTTAAGTGAGGGGGGGTTGACAACTATACTATCTTATGCTATACTATATTCGCAGTACAAGGGAGGACTTATGAACGCGACAAAGTATCATCAGAACCAGCAGTTCAAACTGTTCATGTGCGCCAACCTGGGACTTCTCAAGGACGGCAAAATGGGGGCGACGCAGGAGCGCGCCGACAGGATAAAGACGGCGCTCAGTTACATGCGCGAAAAGATGAAGAGTCTCTAGACGCGGCCTGGCTGCCCGGGAAAGGGAGGCGCAACCCCTCCCTTTCCGGACGGCGCTCTATTAATAAGGAGGTAATCAATGAAAGCGAGGTATCAGATAGTGATCTCCCTCTCGGAGGAGGACAATAAGCGCCTCCAGGCCATGAGAGCGGAGGGCTACCAGATAGTCGAGATATTCAGGTTCGGCCTGGAGCAGGCGGAGAAGCAGATAAAGAAGAACAGGTTCTTCGAGGCCGGCGACAGTCCGGGGGCGAGGAAGGGGGATCCCTAGAAACGCCGTATAGGCCCAAAGTCCTATACCGGACTGGTAAAATATGCCCTTAACATCCGGGGCGTTTACTTATATAATATCGGCATGAAACTAAAACAGCTTTTCCTCATATTACTGGCGCTCCCGTTCTTAATGTCTTCGGTGAACCTGGCCTCTGCCGGCCAGGCTATGGACAATCTCAGGGCCGCCTCAGTAAGCGCCGACCGCTCCTATGACGGCGCCGGGAACAGGGCCGCGGCCAACCTTTACGTAAAGGGCGGGGGCGCCACCATCTGGACCAAGCCCGATTCTCCCAAAGCCAAAGAGAAAACCGCCGGTGAAAAGATGAAGGACACCCTCAGCAAGAACAAGCCCTACATCACAGCGGGGCTTTTCGCCGGGTTCATAGGATTCCTGCTCTTCGGCCCCGCCGGAATAGTGGGCGGCGCCCTGATCGGCATAGCCGCCAAGATGTACACTAATCTTATCTGACGTGCAGCCGGCCCGGCCGGCTATTCTTCGAAAGAGTCCACCGTGTAGACGTAAATAGCGGTGGACTTTTCTTTCCAGGCCCCGGGCGGGAGCCCGGCCTTCTCGGAACAGAGGGAACTCAGGAAATCCTTCTTAGACTTGAAATGCTCCCAGACCTGCGGCAGGTAGGTGCCGCTCAGCCGGCCCCTCCTGATATAGACCCCGTGACGGCCCTGTTCTACCGCGTCGGAGGAATCAACTTTCCTTAAAGGCGACAGCGCCGAAATCTCTATCCTGACTTTATCGACCTCGGCCGCGGAAACCGGTCCGAAACGCGGGTCCTCGAAAGCCGCCGCCGCCGCGTAACGGGCCACCGAATCGGCCAGCGAGCCGCGGGGCTCCATGGTGCCGATGCAACCCCGCAGCGTACCGCCGATGGTCAGGGTCACGAAAACGGCGGACGGCAGATTGTAGCCGTGGCGCGGGAAAAGAGCCGGGACTTCTGCTTTCACCCCGCGCACCCCCGCCAGTATGGACTCCCGGGCCAGGTTCAGCAGTCCCTTGCGGGCGTCGCCATCGAGACCTATCATGCCGGCCGGCGGATTTACCGAGCGCAGGAAAAGGCCGGCTCCGTAGCCTACCACGCCGGAATCGTCTCCGGAAACCATGCCGGAATGGGTATATTCCGCCAGGTGGAAATCATTGGCCCCCATTTCCAGGCAGGCCGCCGCCCCCGCTATCATCGGCGCGCGGCCGCAGGCCGCCGTATCCATTTCCGCCCCGGCCTTGGATTCCAGCAGGCGCAGCGCGGCGTCGAAATAGGACGAATCGCCGTTGCGCACCGCGATAGCGTAGGCTTCCAGCGCGGCCCGGTCGGAGACCAGCGCGACGGAGGAGGGCGGATAATGAGCGAGGTCAGAAGAGACGCAGACCAGCGCCTTGCGCCGCGCGGCCGCCCTGCCTATGGCACGGCCGGCCGCCAGCAGCTTGTCCTGGTCGTAGGAATTGAAAAGAACCGGGACTACCCCGCGCGGCGGGCACGGGAGCCGCTGCAGAAAGGGCAGCTGCACTTCTATGGCGTGCTCTTTCTCATGCGCGCGCGCCGAAGCGGAAAAAAGTTTCTTATCGGCCAGCAGCTCGCCGGCGGCCCCCGCGTCTATCCCCATCTCGCCAAGCGGCGTACTGAAGGCGCCAGAAGGCAGAGTCGCGCCGCCGTCGATGGGGACATTGTGGCCGGTGCCCAGTATGTAGACAGTGTCGAAAGAAGCCGCTCCCAGCATCGCGTAGGCGGCGGCCGCCGTGGGACCCGAATACGCGTAGCCGGCGTGCGGGACCAGAACGCCCTTTATCTCGCCTGCCGGAGAGGGGGCGGCTTTGTCCCTTAGAAAAGAGTCCACCGTGTCCCGGAGCCCTTCGGGATCGGCGTCGTAGAACCGGCCCGCCACCGCGGGCTTTCTTATCTCCATCCCACGTATTATATCCTATTGCTAAGGGGGCCATAAAATCTTAAAATAGTCGTTATTGCGGCGTTTTGCCACGAAACGCCGGCGATTTTTAAGCACAATCCGGTTTTGACGGTGGTTGTAGCTCAGCGGTTAGAGCGCTCGGCTGTGGCCCGAGAGGTCGGGGGTTCAAATCCCCTCAGCCACCCCAAAGATTTAAAGCCGCATTTTTGCCCGACGCCGCGCACTGCGCGGCGTTAAACTTTTGCAGTTTTTCCCACGGAAAACTCAGTTTATAAGAAAGCCGTTTCCTGCCAGTGATTAATTACGAACCGATATTTTTCAATATTTGCAGGTTTTCAGACCGGTAACACAACGCGCTAGGGGAGAACTGCCCCGTAGACGGGTTCCTTGTCCAGCGTAACCTGGCGCGCCCGGCGGAAGCCGGCGCGGCGCAGTATCTCCTTCCTGAAGAAAGCGCTTTCCTTGGGATATTTTACGAAGAAGCTGCCCGAGAAGACCACGGTGCCTTCGCCGCCGGCGAATTTTTTAAGGGCGGAGAGGGCGCGGGCTATCCTTTCCGCGTATTCGCCCAGTATCATGGCGGCCAGCGGGTCGCCCTTGGCGTAATGCTTATAGAACAGCGGCACGAATTTGAACTTCAGCTCCTGCGGCAGCGGTTTGGCGTATCGCCTGAAATCGCAGGCCCAGAGCCGAGCCAGCAGGTCGTACGGCGTCTTGCAGCGCGCGAGTTTCATTATTTCGCCGAGTAGGCGTGAAGGCTTGTGGCCGGGCAGCAGTCCGTGGGCGGCGCTCGAGGCGCCGAGCGTCATGGTGATGAGCAAATTCCTTACCTGGTAATCGCAGACCAAACGCTCGCGGCCTGCTGCGTCTATGGCGGCTATGGTAAAGCCGGTGCCGAGGGAAATTATAAAGCCCGGTCTGTTCGCCGTGCCGGCGCGGAGTGCCGCGAAGGCGTCGTTCTCGAAAGACACGGGCCCGGCATATCCGAAATCCCGTTTCAGGCGTTCCCTGAAGTAAGGTTCGACCATTTCGGGGTCGCGGGGGAAATCTATGCCGCAGAGGCAGAAACGGGCGCCGGAAAGTTCTATCTTCCTGCCGCGGGCGAGCTTGTCCACGCCCCGCTTGATAAGGGCGTAAACGGCCTTCACGCCCTTTACCTCCAGGTTAGCGCCCGGCACCCGCGCCACGCGCACCGCGCCGCCCTCGGAGCGCAGGGCCACGGCGATCTTGGTGCCGCCGCTGTCCACGCCGAGGAAATATTTCACCGCGCCCCCTTGTAGGGCGGCAGGAAGGCTTTGTTCCGGGCGAGCACCTCCTTGAGCAGGCGGAATGTGACGTCGGCGTCGGGGGTGAGCGGGTTCAGGAGAAGCGCCTGGTAGGCCAGGTCGAAGTCGCAACGCCACGCGGCCTCGGCGGTCAGTGCCTCGTAGGCCTTTATCCGCTGCGACAGGCCTTTGGCGAAAACCGGCAGCTGAGCAGTCTTCAGCGGCTTATAGCCTCCCTTGTCTAGCAGGCAGGGCATCTCGAGCACATGCTTATCCTCGAAGCCGTCGTAAGCGCCGTTATTGGGCACGGCCACGGTGACGCGTTTCTTCTGCAGGCCCAGCAGGCAGGCGATGACGTCGCAGGCGACCACGTTGTAGAAGGCGCCGCCGCGCTCCTTGACCGCCTCGGGGATCTCCGAGACCGACGGCGAGCGGTAGGCCGCGAAGATACGGCGCTCTATCTCGGCCACCTTGGCCGCGCGCGAGGGCGTCGAGCGGTCCTCTTTTATCACCGCGCCGGCGTGGAAAAAATATTT
>CAZVWK010000095.1:0-8549 GCA_964631475.1 uncultured Elusimicrobiaceae bacterium
TGTGGGGCTGGAGGACGGGCTCGCCGGGCGGGCCGAAAGGCCAGTCCTCCCGCACCTCCGCGACATTGGCGGTATGGTCCTGGCGCATGGCGGCCAGCCGCCCGGGCGGCATTCCGGCGGCGGCCAGGAAGCGGCGCAGGTTCTCGGCGGCTTTTTCAGGGCCGTCACCGGTCGCCGCGCCCACGTTGAGCGACTCGTATGGCCCGGAGCTGACGCCGCCGGCGCGCGTGGACACCGCGTGCGACAGGCCGGACTCGCCGTCGAGGTTGCCGAAACCCAGGAGTTCGACCGCGGCCATATCAGCCTTTAAGCTCAAGAGTATAGGACTTGATCATCTTAACTGGAAAATAGGATTCCTTGGCTTTCCGCAGGCCCGCCAGGCCCAGGTCGTTCTCCTTGTTCACGAGCGCATAGGACGCGGGCACGGCGCGGGCCGCCTCCCGGTCGAGGAACTGGTAAAGGCCCTTGAAAGAGATATCGGCCTTCTCGAAATTAAGCGTCCAGGTGTCCGCGTTCAGGCGCGAACCGAAGGCGAAACCGGCCAGCCGCCCGCCTATCTCGACGGCCACTCCCGACATCTCCAGTTCCCTGAAATGCGCCAGCGCGCCGGCTATCGCCTTGCGCTCGCATTTCTTGATGTCCATCGCCTCGCCGCGGGACTTCTCCCAGTGGTCGAAGAGGTCGAGGCAGCTCTTAAGGCAGGCCCCCTTCATCGCGCCGACGGAGGCGGAAACCCCGTAAGCTTTTTCGAACTGAGAGACGAGGTTCCGCTTCTTGGCGTAACGCCGCCCGTCCAGCGAAGCCAGCGCGGCCCTTTCGTAGACATAGTCGTGAAAGCCTTCCTCTGCCTTCACGACGAAATATTTCTCCGCTTCGCCCCGCCCCGCCGCGTCCAGCCAGTCCTGCGGGACATAGCGGAACTCGCGGTAGCCCAGCCGCGCGGCGCCGTCGGCCAGTTCGGCTGGCGCCGGCATACGGAAAGGACGGCAGACCGGCATGAGCAGGCGGCGGCGCCCTCCCTCCGCCTGCTCATGCTCGGCGAACCAGGCGCGGTCCTTGTCTTCGAAGTAGAAAGCGTCGTGGACGCAGCCGGCCCAGATAATCATGGAGGCCAGCGAATAAGGGCAGAGCTGGTAGCCCTGGCCGGCGAAATAAGGCTTGAGTCTGGCGTAATCGCCGGGGCCCAGCGGGTTAAACATTCGTGCCGCCCTTCATCATCGCGCGCGCGCCGCGCGGGGTGACGAAGCCGAGCCGGCGGTAGAAAGGCCAGGAATTATTGGAAGAGATAAGCCCCACCCAACCGACGCCGAGGGACTCAAGGCGCCTTAGCATGCGGCGGACCAGGCCGGAGCCTATGTCGCGGCCGCGGAACTCCCTGGCGACGGTTATGTCGTGGAGGTAGGCTTCCGCCGAGTGGGCGTCTATCGCCCGCCCCATGCCGGCCAGGCGCCCGCCTTCTTCCGCTACTATGAAGCAGAGGCTGCGCTCTACGGTGCGCCGCAGGCCGGCGCGCCTGTCGGAGGATTTCCACCAGCCCTGCGCCCTGTAAAGCGCCTCGATCCGGAGGAGGTCGGAGGATGAGGGTTTCTTTATGAATCTATAGCGGACCATCGGAAATGAAATCCTATCTTTTAGCCCCCCCGAGGGTCAATAAAAAGAAACGCCCGCCGTAGCGGGCAGTTCCTTTGAAATACCGGCCCGCTTACTCCGACGCGGCCCGGCGGGGATTGTCCGTATATTTAAGCAGGTGCAGCGCCGCCTGCACATTGTCCCGCACCGACTTCTCTATCACGCCGGCGCCCGGGTAGAAAGTGCCGCCGCTTCCCCAGCCGCCCTTGGGCGTCAGTTCGAAGGTGAAGGCGAAGATGCCGGCCTCGGCGTAGGCCCAGTCGCAGGAGTCGCCGGTGGCGGCGTAGAGGTCGCTGGACTTCTGGGCCTTGTAGCCCGTGAGCCGCGCCATGCCCTGGGCCAGGTTCCTGAACACTTTAAGGTCGTTCTGGTCGGGGATATCCTCGTACTTGCCGCCCCAGGGATAGAGTACCAGCTCGCCGTAGGTGTGATAGCTTATCATCGTCTTCAGGTTGGGGCGGGCCTTTACGAAATCGCGCACCGCTCGGCTCTCCGGCTCGGAGAAGGCCGAGGGACCGCAGTAGGTGTCCGCCCAGGGCGAGTTGGAAGCGCCGGACTCGCACCACCAGGAATCGTAGTTGCGGTTGAGGTCCACGCCCTGCGAGCCCGAGTTCATCGACATGTTCTTGCGCCACCACTTGTACTTGCCGTCGGCGATGTCGTGCTCGGCGCCGTCCGGGTTTATCATCGGCTGTATGTGGATGTCCAGAGTTTCTATGAGCTTCTTAACGTCCGGGGCGCGTCGGTTCTCCAGCAGCCAGACAGCGAAGAGCAGCGGGACCTCCACGCTGAGATGCTCGCGCGCGTGATGGGCTCCCTGGAACACCGCGCCGGGCTTGGCTGACTGCGCGGCCCCCTTGGCCGAGGAGTTTATGCGCAGGTTCCAGATCTCGCGGCCCTGCACCGTCCTGCCGATGGAGAACAGAGAGGCGACGTCGGGGTTGGCGGTCTCGAGCGCCTTGAGCCGGCCGTACATCTCGCTGTAGTTGTGATAGGCGGCGTCCTGCGCCGGGAAGTCCTTGTAGCCGGAGACTGCGAACTGGGAGAGAGGCATGCGGGATATCACGGCCAGGTCTTTGGCCTCGAAAGCCGGAAGGGAGTCGCGGTGCACTATGCCCGAGACGGAGGTTTCGCCGACCTCTTCGATCGAGAGTCCGAGCTGCAGGAGGCGGGTCCGCTCCTCCTTGGTCGAGGCGGAGACCGTCATCCAGAAGCGGGGGTCGCCCTCCAGCGCTTTCTCTATGGCGGGCAAGGCCTCGTCGGCGGAGGGCTGGGGCGGGGCGTCGTAAGCGGAAGATATGGCTTTCAGCAGCTGGTCGAAAGAGGCGGGATTTTTCTCCGGGGGCCCGCCTGCGAAAGAGGACGCGGCTAGGACGACGGTTAAAGCGAGGTACAGCAGGGGCCTGAACATTCGTTTCTCCTGGGCTGCTTGACTATTCTCAACATATTCTATTCTACATGACCCATATCAACAAGGTCAATGGTCCTACGCCATTACAGGCCCTTAGGCCTATGATTTTAGTCAAGCAAGAGAGGCGATACCGATGGCGAGAAGCCAGACGCCGGAGAGACCCAGCGCCATTCGCCCGATGGTCTTGACGCGGTCGGTCAGGAAAGGCACCGGGGCCAGCGCGGGGAGCAGGAACAGGGCGGTAGCGGCGAAAAACGAAACGAAATAGAGCAGGCCCTGGAAGAGGTCGGCTATGGAGGCCAGGCGCACCAGGCCGGCTAGGACGGGCGGGCAGAAGTTGAGGCCGGTAAGGAAACCCAGCGTGAAAGGCATGGCCTTGCCGGCTGCTGGCAGGGCGGCCGGGCAGCCGCGCTCGCCCCCGCCTTGGGGAGGCGGCAGTCTTACTAAAAGCGCGGCCAGGAGCAGGCTTCCGGCGGCGATCATGGCGGCCCCGCCCGCCCAGGGAGGCAGCGAAGGCGCGGCCAGGCGGCCCAGCAGGACGGCGGCGGCGGCGAAAATGAGATAGGCGGCCATGCGGCCGGCGAGAAAGACGGAAAAGATGAGAAAACCGCGCGGCAGGGACCGTTCGCCGGCGCCCATTATGTAAGGCGCCAGCACCGGCAGGCAGGAGACCGCGCAGTAGGCCCCGGTGGAAAGTCCCAGAGCCCAGCCTTCGGCCAGCGCCAGAGACGCCGTCAGAGCGTCACCGCCCGGTTGCAGGCCTTGCACCAGCCCGCCCGCCGCATCGCGGCGTTCTTGCGGTTAAGCCCGACCCCCGACTTGCAGCCCGGGCACCGCGCCTCGACGCCGGACAGGTCCAGCTGCGGGTAATCCTTGTCGAAGATCTCCTTGTTCGTATGCCTAGGCTCCACCCATTTCCCGTCTTTCATCTGATTCCCCTCCCGTTGTCAGAAAAAACCGGCGAAGACGCGGACCAGGTCGGACAGCGCGGCCGGCGCCCAGAGTGAGGCGAAGACCGAACTGAAGACCAGGACCGAGAAGATAAAAAGAGATTCCGGCGATAGTAGCCGCCCCCAGCCGAAGCGCGGGTCGGCGGCCTTCACGCCAAAGATGTAATACCCTATCCCCCCCTTCGGGCAGGCGGAGAAACAGGCGGCGCACATGTTGCAGTAGTCTAGGACCTCTATCTTGCCTTTCCCGTCTTTCTTTATGGCGAACATCGGGCAGGCCGCCTCGCAAAGCCCGCAGCCGGAGCAGGCGGCCTCGTCGAACTTCACCCGGAAAGGATTAAGCCGGCCCCAGAACGACTGCCAAGCGCCGAAGGGGCAGAGGAAGGAGCAGAAAGAGCGGCGGGCGGTAAGCAGAGGCAGTAGGACTACGAAAGCCAGCGCCAGCCACATCAGGCCCAGCTGGAACGAGCGCCTGCCGTCCTCGTTGAGGAATTCCCCGCCCAGCTTGAAGGGGCAGAGCCAGTAGCAGAACATCGGCGTCATGTAGGACAGGGAGATAAGCATGAAAAAGACGAGCAGGGCCATCGGGAAGTCGCGCAGCCGCAGCGCCCAGGACTGAGCGGCGGCCGGCAGCTTCCTGACCGGCGAGAGGCGCGAGAAGAACTCGTCGAGACCGCCGTAGAAGCAGGTCCAGGAGCACCAGGCCCGGCCGACTATTATCGTGGCGAAAAGCCAGACGAAGCCCAGGGAGAGCGGTCCCCAGACGCGCCAGTCGCCGCTCATCAGCGCCAGGTACTGCTGGTAAAGGTAGTTGAGGAAAGAGGGCGCCAGCGCGATATGGCAGTAAGGGGTGTCCTGGAAACATCGGGGCTCGAATATCTTGGAGAAAAGGCTGAACTTAAAGTGCGCCAGGAAAGCGAAGGCCGAGACTATGAAGAAAAACCGGCGCCAGGGCGCGATATCCCGGGTATAGGAAAGGGCGAAAGCGATGAAGGCGCAGAACAGCGACCAGGCCCAGGCGTAAGCCGGGTTCAGCTGTCCGGAGGCCAGCTTGAGGCTAAGCGGCAGGACCGCGGCGAGCGCCGCCGCGGCATAAGCCAGGGCCGGGAAAAAATCCTCTCTTTCGCCTTTCATGGCTGATATTATAGTATAGCGATAACCCCAATGAATACGACCGCTTTCATCCTGGGCTTCCACGCTCTCTTCGCGCAGGCGCTGGCGCTGCGCGAGATAGAGCTGCTTTTCAGCGCCGGGGAGATCTCCATCTCGGGCGCGCTGGCCGCCTGGCTTTTCTGGACCGCCGCCGGCATAAGCCTAGCCGGCCGCGGCGGCCGCTCCCTGCCTTTCTGGACCGCGTTCTTCGCGACCGCCTGCCCCCCCGCGCTGGCGCTGGCCAGGTCCGCCGCCCTGCCGCTCGCGGCGGCAGCGCAGCCGGGGCTTTTCGAGACGCTGCTCCTTAGCGCCCTGCTGTCCGCCCCCTTCGCGCTGCTCAACGGAGCCGCGATAGGGGCCGGCCTGCGCAGCCTCTCTCCCCAGCGCTTCTACCTGTCCGAGGCGCTCGGGGCCGCGGCCGGGGGATTATGCGCGGCGGCTCTTTTCACCTTCCTGCCCGGAGCCGACTACGTCGCGGCCTGCGCCGTTACGGCTGCGGCGGCCCTCCTCGTCTCGCTGCGCGCCGCGTCTACCCCCCGGCCGCTTGCGGCGGTCGCCGTCATAATATTTACGCTCGTCTCGCTGCTCTCCTGGAAGGCAGCCGCCGGCGTCTATCCCGCCCTCTACGGCAGGGGGACGATAAAGGAATATCTGCAGTCGCGGCTGACGCGGCTGGTCGTCTTTGAAAGGGCAGGCACGGTCTACGCGGCAGAGAACGGGTTTCCCCTCGGGCCCGTACCCGCCGGCGAAGGCGGCGAGATGCCCGTCCACCTGCCGCTGCTGGCGCACCCGGCCCCCGGATCGGTGCTGCTGCTGGGGCCGGCCGCGCCGGTCTACGCCGCCCTGGCGCGCGACCACTCGCCCGCCCTGCTCTCCGTCGGGACGGACGACCCTGCGGCCGCCGCCAGGCTGCTCGATCTCGCCGGCGGCGGCGCGGCCATCTGCCGCACCGAGGCTTGCCTCGCGGCGGAAAGCGCCTACGACGCCGTCATAGTGCCGGCCGGGGACCCGTCCAACTCCTCGCTCAACCGTTTCTACACGGTTGAATTCATGGCGGCTGTGAAGAGGTCCCTCAAGCCAGGCGGGGTTGCCGCCTTTTCTTTCACCTCGGCGGAGAACTACCTTTCCCCCTCGGAAGCCTACGCGGCCGCCTGCCTGAGGGCCACGGCACGTTCGGTGTTCCCGCGGGTGGCCGTGATTCCGGGAGCGCGCGCGATACTCCTGGCCTCCGGCAAAGACCTCACTCTGGAGCCGGCGACGCTGGCCGGGAGGCTGAAGGCCCGCGGGATCAAGGCTTTCAGCGTGAAGCCGGAGACCCTCCCTTTCATACTCCATCCTTACAGGTCGGCCTGGTACTCCTCCCGCCTCGACGCGGCCGGCGAGACCCCGGTGAACTCCGCCCTGCGCCCGCTGGCTTATTTCCTCAGCTGGAAAGTCTGGCTTTCGATGTACGCCGATCCAGGACAGTTCCTGGGCCTGGCGGCGCTGGCCATGGCCCTTCTCTGGGGAACAAGACGACTGGCCGCCGGGCTGGCGGCGGCCCCCTCGCCCACGCTGACGGCAGGGGCATTCCTGGCCGGAGCCTGGGGAATGGCTTTCGAGATCTGCGTCATGCTGGCCTGGGAAGCCAGGCTGGGAACTCTGGCTTCTTCGCTCGGGTTGGTCTTCGCTCTTTTTCTCGGAGGTATGGCGGCCGGAGCGGCCGCGTTCAGACGGCGGGGCGGGCTGGCACTTTCAGGCGGGCTGATGGCGGCCGTTTCGGCGGCGGCGGCGCTGTGGCTGCCGCGTGGCTTCTCCGGCGGGACCGAGGCTGTTTTCGCCGCGTCCTGCTCGGCGCTGCTCGCGGCCGGCGGTTTCGCGGCTGGCTCCTATTTTCCCGCGGCCGCCAGACGGGCGACCGGCGGGGCTGGAGCAGTCTATTCCGCCGATCTCCGCGGGGGCGCCGCCGGCGGCCTTATCTTTTCGGCGGCCGCCGTGCCGCTGCTGGGGATAAAGGACGCGCTCTGGGCCTGCTCGGCCATCGGCGCGCTCTCCATCCTGCCGCTGGCGGCGGCGCTGGTCAGCGCAGTCATTCCTCGAAAGACTCCGAAGTGAAGAGATAGAATTCCACTGCCTTGTCCTTCCAGCAGTCCCGCGGCAGGCCGGCCTTCTGCCCGCAAAGCTCGCCCAGGAAAAGCTCCTTGGAAGGCAATTGTTCCCAGACCTGCGGCAGGAACAGGCCACTCCGCCCGTCCTTGCTTATCGCGACGCCATGCACCCCGGGCTTGACCGCGGCATGGCCAGGCGCCTTTTCCAGCGGCGAGAGCAGGGAGATCTCGAACCTTATCAGCGGAAGTTCCTCGCGGGACAGGGGCTCGAAGCGCCGGTCAGAAAAGGCGGCGGAGAGCGCGTTGCCGACCACGGCGTCCCGCAGAGTCTGGGAGGGCGAGACATTGCCTATGCATCCCCGCAGCCGCCCGGACTTGTTGAGAGTGACGAAGAGAGCGGCCGGCAGATTCAAGAAAGGATCCTCGGCGAGCGGCGGCAGCGGCGGCTGCTTCGCGTCGAAGGCCCCCTCTACGGCCCGGCGGGCCAGCCGCAGCAGTTCCCGGCGCTGGGCCTGCGAAGGAGAGAGGGTGAAGGAAGCCGGACCGGCCCCCGAGAGGAATACGCCGGAGCCGTAGCCGACCACCCGCGTCTCGGGCGAGCCGGCCGGATATTCGCGGTGGGAGTCGGAATGCGCCAGCAGTTCAAAGCGCGCCGCACCCATCTCGCGCAGCGCGTGCAGGCCGGCTTCGACGGCAGAAGCCCCGCAGGCCGGGGTCTCCTGACCTTTCACTCCGATGGCCGCCAGCACCGAGTGGGCGAGCCGGAAATAAGCGGGGTCCATCTTCTCCAGGGCTTTCAGCAGGGCCCTGTCGGAGCGGTCCGCGTCGGAACTCGACGGGTAATGGGAGAGGTCGGTGGATACCACCAGCAGCGCCTTTCGCCCTTTAAGGAGACGTCCGAGCGCGCGGCCGGCGGCCTCCAGTTCCTTCTCGTCTGCGCGGCCGAAGAGGACGGGGACTATTTTAAAAGGTTTTTTAAGCCGGCGCTGGAGGAAAGGGACCTGCACCTCCAGGTTATGATCGCGGGCGTGCGCGCGGGGATAGTCGCGGAAGACGGGAGCGCTCTCTATAAGCTCGCGGGCCAGTTTCGGATCCACTTCCGCCTTACCGAGAGGCGTGGCGTAGTGTCCGGAGGCCATCACGGCCGCGCCGGCGAAGCCATCGGCGTGGGCGGAACCGACCAGGACCACGGTGTCGTAGGACTCGGCGACAGAGGCGTAGGCGCTGGCGGCCAGGGCGCCGGAAAAGACGTACCCGGCGTGCGGCACCAGTATGCCGGCCGCTTTTCCCCTGCCTTTATAGGGCTGCGCGGCGGCCAGG
>CAZVWK010000096.1:0-6040 GCA_964631475.1 uncultured Elusimicrobiaceae bacterium
CTTGTCCGGGCTTCGGGACGGAGGGCCGAGTGAGGTTGAAGGAGAACTTTACGCCAAGGCTTCGTACTGCGTGGAGCCTACAGCGGAGGATCTCATGTCCTCCGAGGCCATATATCGGCGCCTGAAGGCCTTGGCTGAAAGCCGCCGCCTCGACGCCCTCACCTTGCGCTGCTTCGACCTTGTGACAGGCCTGGGGGCGACGGGGTGCTACGCCCTCTCCCGTCTTGCCGACGAAGGCCTGGATTCGGGCTGCGAAGGGGATATTCCCTCCATCATCGGGCTTTGCTGGCTCAAGGCTCTTTCGGGCAGGCCCGCCTGGATGGCCAATCCCTCGGACGTGGAAATGGGAGAGAAATGCCGCATACTCCTTGCCCATTGCACCGTACCCAGGACGATGCTCGACTCCTACGGAGTGCGAAGCCACTTCGAATCCGGCCTGGGCGTGGCCATAGCCGTGGCCCTAGCGCTGCACAATATACCGGAGGGAATCAGCGTTTCGGTGCCGATCTTCTACGCCACCGGCGACAGGCGCAAGGCGTTTCTTTATTCCTTTTTCAGCGGCCTCGCCGAACCGGTGGGCGCGCTGGCCGGCTATTTGGGCCTGCTGTTATTCCTAGGCGAGGGAGGCACTGTGCCGCCGCAGGTGATGGGGGCTCTTTTCGCCGGCGTGGCGGGTATCATGGTCTATATCAGCGTGGACGAACTGCTGCCGGCCAGCCGGGCTTACGGCCGGGGACACGACAGCCTCTTCGGCCTGGTCGCGGGCATGGCCGTCATGGCCCTGAGCCTGCTGCTGATGCGGTGAGACCTCCCTTATGACGGTCAGGGAATTCGAGAAGGTGGCGGCGGAGGCCGTCAAATCGCTCCCCCCCAAGCTTAAAGCCGCGCTCGACAACATGGTGCTGGCGGTCAAGCCGCTGCCCACCCGCGCGCAGGACCGCGAGTTCGGCGAGGGCCTGCTCGGGCTCTACGAGGGAGTGCCGCTGCCCGATCGCGGGACCGGCTACAGCGGCAACATGCCGGACAAGATAACCCTCTTCAAGGATAACTTGGAGGCGGAATGCTCCACGCGGGAGGAGCTGGAGGAGGAGATCCGCCACACCGTCATGCACGAGCTGGCGCATTACTTCGGCATGGACGACGAAGAGCTGGAGGAGAAGGGGCTTTACTGAAGGAGATCTCCGGACCGGCGCGACCGCGCCGCCCTGCCGAAACCCGCCTGCCGGCGGGTCTTTTATTTCCCGGCGGAACGCAGCCAGTCCGCGAGGCGGCGCATGCCTTCCTCTATGGCGACGGAGGGGGCGTAGCCGAGGTCGCGGCGGGCGGCGGAGATGTCGAACCAGTGGGCGGTGGTGAGCTGGTCGAGTACGAAGCGGGTCAGCGGCGGCTCGGACCTGGCGCCGGAGACGCGCCAGGCGGTTTCGAGTACGGCCGCCGCGGAGCGGGCGGCCGGGTAGGGCAGTGACTTGGTCACCGGCGGCGCGCCGGCCGCGGCCAGTATCATGTTCACGATATCCCAGTTCGGCCGGGGATCTCCCTGGCTTATGAAATACGCCCGCCCCGCGCAGGCGGCGCCGGGAGCCAGTTTTTCCGCGGCCAGCAGGTGGGCGGCGGCCGCGTCGTCTATGTAAGTGGTGTCTATCAGCTTGTTGAAGGAGCCGATGCGGCGTAATTTGCCCGCCCGCCCGCGGGCGATTATCGTGGAGACCATGTGGTCCCTGCCCGGGCCCCAGACCAGGTGGGGCCTCAGCGCGACCGTTGAGAAGGAATCGTCATTGGCGGCCAGGACCGCTTTTTCCGCCAGCGCCTTGGTGGCGGCGTAATGCGAATCCGATCTTTCCGGGTAGGGCGCGCTCTCGTTCCAGCCCTCCACTTCGGAGCCGCCGGCCGGATAGACCACGCTGGGCGTGCTGGTGAAAACGAATTTTTTCACGCCGGCGGCTTTGGCCGCTTTCAGCAGCGTCGCGGTGCCGGTAACATTATCGCGGTAAAAATCTTCGTAAGGGCCCCACATGCCGACCCTGGCGGCGACATGGAAGACCGCGTCGCGTCCCTCGCAGGCCGCCGCCGCGGCGGCCGGTTCGGCCACGCTGCCCCGCACGCTTTTAACGCCGAGCGAGTCCAGCTCAGGATAGGCGCCGCGGGAAATATTGCGGACATCCGCGCCTTTCGAGAGGAGGAGCCGGACTATCGCCCCGCCCAGGAACCCGCCGCCGCCGGTCACCAGAGCTTTCATAAGCGGGCTTAGTCCTGGCCCCCGTCCTTTTTCAGTATTTCCGCGGCCCAGGCGGCCAGTTTTTCGCGGCCTATCTTGGCGTTGTGGCGCACGTCGACCGGGAAGCCGCGGTGATAAAGCACGTTCCGTATGTTCCTTGTCAGGGGGTTGGCGGCGGCCAGCGCCAGCAGTTCCCCTGTGAGGGGTTCGTAAGGGCCGCCGTCCTCTTCCACGCAGATCACCGGCCGCTGGCGGCCGGGTTCGCCCACGCCGACAAGGGCCGTGCGCCTTACCCGCGGGTGGGCGTTGAACACCGCTTCGCAGGGTATGGTGTAGAGCGTGCCGTCCGCCGTGATAACGCGGTGGCTCTTGCGCCCGCAGAACCAGAGCCGGCCTTCGGCGTCCCGCCAGCCGGCGTCGCCCATCCGGTGGTAGACGGCGCCGCCGGGGCCTTTTATCTTGGCGAGCGCGTCGCCTTCGGGCCGGTTGAAATAAGAGGGGGAGACTATCGGGCCCCTGACGGTTATTTCGCCTATTTCGCCGTCCTTGACGGCCAGGTCCGGCGACCAGCGCCCTATCGGGCCGTCCTCGATCCTTATTATAAAAGTTTCCACACCGGGCCACGGCTTGCCTACGCAGACGCCGAAGCCCGGGCCTATGGCGGAGAGCTCGCCGCCGGAGATGCAGGCGACGGGCAGCGCCTCTGTGGCGCCGTAAGGCGTGTGCACCGGCACGCCGGGCCGCAGCATCGTCGAGACGCGGTCTATGACCGCCTGGCGCACGGGGGCGCCGCAGGAGATGACGCGTTCCAGCGAGGGGAGCTTGATGCCGGTCCGTTCGCCGTAACGGCCGAGATTGTCTATCAGCGCCGGCGAGCCGAAAAGCTGCGCGGCCTTGTGATCGTTCATCAACCGGCAGAGCATGGCCGGGTCGGCGGCCGCGGGCCGGGTGAAATCCATTTCCGGTATGACGATGGTGAGGCCCAGCGCGACGTCGAAAAGGGCGAAGAGGGGAAAGGTCGGCACGGAGGTGAAGCCGGGCGCTATCCCGAAGTAATCCCTGAGCATACGCGCCTGGGCCTCTAACATCGCGTGCGTGTAGACGGCCCCTTTTGGCGCCCCGGTGCTGCCCGAGGTGAAATTTATGGAGGCGCTCTCCGGCGTATCGGCCGGGTCCGGCGCGGGGGCCCCGCGCCCCAGCCGGCGCAGGCCGTCCAGAGTCAGTCCGCCCCAGAAAAGTTTAGGCCCCGCCGTGATATTGAGTTTCGAGGACGGCGCCCAGCCGAAAAGTATCCGCGCTATGTGCGCTTTGGGAACGCCGGCGAAGGCCTCGGGCGCGGCCTCGGCCAGGCAGCGCTTCATGTTGGCCAGGCCTATGCCGGGGTCTATCAGCACGGTGACCGCGCCCGCGCGGTAGAGGGCGAAAGTAAGCGCCACGAAATCCGCCGAGGGAGTTAGCATCAGGGCGACGCGAGAGCCGGGCCTGAGCGCGGCGGCGCGCAGACCGGCCGCCAGCAGCGCCACATCGGTCTCCAGCTCCGCGAAGGTGACTCTCCCTGCGCCGTCCACTACGGCCGGCCGGTCAGGCAGTTCGCGGGCCCGGTCTGAGATAAGGGTGGAGATGTTCGGTGGTAGGGACATGTTGCTCAGCCGATGAAATCCTGTATGAGCGGGACAATCTCTTCTTTTGCGTCTTCGAGTATATAATGGCCGCAGTCGGGGAATTCGCGCACCTCGGCCCCCGGGAAGCGGCGGCGCCACTCCTCCAGGAAATAGCGGTCGAAGACGAAATCCTCGGGGCCCCAGCAGACCAGCATCGGCAGACCGGCCAGCGCGCCCAGGCCGTTCTGCGTGGCCTCGACCAGGTCCCAGGCCCTGTCGCCGGGCGCCAGCGGTATGTCCTGAACGAAGCGCAGAGTGGCTATGCGGCTGCCCCAGCCCCGGTAGGGCGCGCAATAGGCGTCGCGCAGCTCCGGCGGCATGCGGCGGCGCCGGCAGCCGGTCCAGGCCGCGCCGCGGGCGAAGGCGTTGAAGCCACGCACCAGCAGCGCGCCCAGGGGCGTGCGGGCCAGACGCAGCAGGCCGGGGAAGGCCTTGCCGCCGGGCAGGAAGAAGGCTCCGGTGTTGAGCACGACGAACTTCTCGAAGAGCTCCGGGCGGCGCACCGCGGCCGCGAAGCCGATCATGCCGCCCCAGTCGTGGACCACCAGCGTGAGCTTTTCCTTCAGCCCCAGGGAATCTATCAGTTTCTCTATGTCCTCGACGCGGCTGCGCAGAGTATAGTCGTAGCGGCGGTCGCCGGGCTTGTCCGAGAGGCCGCAGCCTATATGGTCGGGCGCGATGACCCTGCGCGAGCCGCGCAGCGCCAGCGCCAGGTCGCGGTAGTAGAAGGACCAGGACGGGTTGCCGTGCAGCATCAGGACCGGTCTGCCGGCGCCCTCGTCGAGATAATGCAACTTCAGGCCGCCGCGGACCTGTAGGTATTTCCCGGTGAAAGGATACATTTCCGGCGTAACGCCGCCGGGAAGATAGCCCATGTTCACCACTCCACGCCCATCATGATGGTATTTAGCCCGCTGCCTATGCCCAGCAGCGCGACCTTGTGGCCCGGCAGCAGGAACTCCCGCTCTTCGGCTATGGCCGCCGCCACCGGTTGCGCCGCCGAGCCCATGTTGCCGAGATATTCATAGGCCTGGAAATCCTTCTCCTCCGGCACGCCGAGCGACTCGAGTATGCTGCGGCGGTGCGCCGAACCGACCTGGTGGCAGACGGTCCGGTCGAACTCCTCCGCCCGCATGTCCAGTTCTTTGAGCAGCGACTCCCAGGTCTGGCGGCCCAGCAGCACGCCGTTCTTCAACGTGGCGGTGGCGTCGGTCCTCATGTGGTCGCGGTGCCAGACGCAGAGCTCGTGATGCTCGCAGGCTGAACGGTAGACCCCGCCCAGGAGCCTGTGACGCCTGTGCGTCCCGGGGAAAGAGCCGTCGGTAAGGACCACTCCCACCGCGCCGGAGCCGCCGGTCAGGGTGGCGATAGAAAGCCGGAAGTTCTCGAAGCTGCGGTCGCGCAGCATCTCCGCTATCATGCTCTCGTTTATCTCCCGCGAAGATTCGCAGGAGACGACCAGGCCTGCGCGTATGTGCCCCAGCTCTATGCGGTTGGCTATATCGAGCATGCCGTTCTGCACGCCCAGGCAGGCGTTTGAAATGTCGTAGACCGCGGTCTCCGGGCCGGAGCCGAGCCTGGCGGCCACGGCGGCGGCGGTGGCCGGTTCGCTGTGCTCGCGGCAGACGCCGGCGTAGACCAGCGCGCCCAGGTCGGAGGCTTCGAGCCCCGCCCGGTCCAGCGCCCTGCGGCCCGCCCGGGCGGCGCCTTCCGAAAGGGCGAAGCCCTCGTCCCACCAGCGGCGCTCGCGTATGCCGGTGAGGGCCTCTAGCTGGCCGGGAGGGATATGCAGCGCGTCCAGCATGGGCTGCACGCGCTTCTCCAGCTCCGAAGAGGTGACGACATTGGAGCCGAGTTCGTAGCCTATGGAGTCTATGAAGACCCTGGAATATTTCATTTGACCAGCCTTATCGCGAAATCCTTCATCTGGTAGATGACCAGCCCGTCCACCATCAGGAAGCCGTCGGCCTTTAGAGTCTTCGCGGCGTCGTCGGCCCCCGTGATATAAGCTTCCACCGTGACGGCATCGTTCCTGGGCACTATCTGGCCGCGGTAGATCCAGGTATGCTTCGCGTCGAGGGCCAGCGCTTCGAAGCGGGCGCCGGCGCCGGGCCAGCGCTTCAGCGCGGCGGCCTTCATCAGGTTGATGAAGGATTCGAGACCC
>CAZVWK010000096.1:6069-8397 GCA_964631475.1 uncultured Elusimicrobiaceae bacterium
GAAGAACCATTCGGCCGGGTCGACCTTCTTGAGGCCGCGGATGAAGCCCAGCCTCTTGGGACCGCCGGCGGGGAGCCAGGTCTCCACCGAGTCGAGCATGATGAGCTTTTCATCCGGCAGGGCCGGGGCCCTGGCCAGGTCCAGCGGCTGCGCCTCGGCCAGTTCCGCGGCGGAAGGGGTATAACGCGCCGCGCCGCGCACGCCTACCTGCTCGGCCAGGGCTTTCTTGGAGAAGAAACCGAACTGCGTGACGCCTTTGTATACCGTGCGTCCTTTGCACAGGACTTCCATGTCGTAGTCCTGTATTATCATGCCGCCGGACTGCGAGACCTTGGTGATCTTCACCCGCGTGACCAGTATCCCGGCGTCGGGCATGACCTCCGCGTGCTGCACGGCGGTACCGCCGAGATTCCGGAAGGAGAGGTCGGCCGGGCTGGTCAGCGCGCTGCCGAGATAGGCCGCCAGCCAGCCGCAGGGCTGGAGCGCGACCTCGAGAAGGACCGCGAAAGGCATGCTCTTCTGGCCGCCGGAGCCGAAATACCATTCGCCCGGCGGGACATCGTATTCCGCCTCGATATAGCCGCCGGCTTTGAGTTCCCACTGGCGGCAATTCTCTATCTTCACGACCCGGTCGAGGAACTTGTACGGGTCGCCGGGCAGCCGGGCTATGATCCGGCCTTCGTCGAAGATCTTGTATTTGTCCCCGAAGGCTTCGGAGGGTTTGCCGACGGCGAAAGCGGTTATGCTGGCGTTGTCGAAGATGGCCGGGCGGGGCCCTGAGGGCTGCGGCGCCGCCGCGGCGGTCCAGAGCGCCTCTATGGCCTCTTTCTTCGCGCCGCCCATGCGTATCGACATGTCGTGGATATGGATGATGCGCCGGCCGTCGGCGTACATGAAGGCGTCGGCCACGGCGTAGGGGGTACCGTCGGCCTGGTAGCCGATCTCCTTGACTATGATCTCGTACATCGCCTTCTTCGTGGAGGGCAGGACCTGGCCGCGGCATTCGAGGCGGCTGGTCACGCCGGGCACCGGCTCGTACCAGCAGGACCCCTCCTCGGCCGTCCAGCCGAGGCGCAACAGCAGGACGCGGAAGGTGTGCAGGCAGCACTCGTACATCAGCGTGCCCGGCATCACGTTGTCGTCGATGAAATGGCAGACCAGGTGCCAGTCTCCGGGATGTATGTCCATCTCGCCCCGGATATGGCCCAGGCCGTAGCGGCCGCCCAGGGGGGAGAGCTCCAGGACGCGGTCGACGAGGCGCATGCGGCCGGCCGGCAGGCCGACGGGTTTTGAAAGCGGAAGGTCAGCGAAGGCCGGTCCGAAGCAGCCGGCATAGTCGCCGCGGCGCAGGGCTTCGAGCTGCGCTTCGGAATAAGATTCTTTCCCGGCCGCGAAAGGCGCGGGGGGGCGCCAGCCCGCCGGGGCCTTGCCCTGCGCCGGGGCCTGCTCCTCGGCGGTGAGGACGACGCCTTTGCCCTTGGCCAGCTCTTCCTGGGTGAAGAAGCCGGCGCAGCCCTTCTTCATGCTCAGCAACGGACGGCCGTTGATCGTCGCTTCGTAATTGAAGAAGAACAGCCAGATGTCGCCGTTCTGCGCGAAGCGCTCGATGTTGATGTCGTAATGTATCGTCTCGCCGGGCAGCGGCAGGCCGCGGTGGAAAGTTACCTCCGCGTCCAGCAGGCGGTACATCGCCAGGCCGCGCGTGCGTGAGTCTATGCCGAGGTAGCCGGAGAGGAAGAGGTCGGCCTGGCCGGCCTCTACCGCGATGCAGGTCGGGATGCGGCCGCAGTCCAGATACCAAGCGCCCGGCAGTATGTCGTGCTCCGTGACCACATTGCCGGACTTCAGCGAGCCGGGCTCGCCGCGCACGCTCAGTATGCGGTCGACCAGCATCAGCGGCTCGCCGGGCAGGCGGACGCGCGTGGGGAAGATGTCCGCCTCCGCGAAGGCCGGGCCGAGGACTTTGGCTATCGAGCCGACGGCAAATTCCATGCACTGTTCGCGGGTCATGAAGACCGCCGGCGCCGGCGCGGAGCCGGAGAGTTTCGGTGGCGGTATGGCCGCGGGCCGTGCCTGCGGTACGGGGACACCAGGCCGAATGGTGGCCCCTGCTGATGCGGCCAGTTCAGCCTGGAAGGCGATATTGCGCGACTGCATTTCGCTGAAATTATTGGAAAGCTTCAGGAAAATCTCATGCGCCCGGGACTTGGCCGCGTTCGCCGCGGCGAAAGCCCGCACGTATTCGGGGGCCTCGCCCGGGGCGGCGGGCAGGGGCGCGGGGCTTATCGCGGCCGCGGCCGGCAAGGCCGCCGGCGGCGGCGCCGGACG